>NZ_WYCT01000147.1 GCF_011008945.1 Streptomyces harenosi | reverse complement strand
TGGGGTGTGAGGGGGGTGGGGTGGTGGACTTCCGCGGCCCGCTGGACGGGCCGGTGGCCGGAGTGGTCGGGGTACATGCGGAATCCCTCCCGGTGGGTTGGCAGGGAGGCTTGGGCACCCCCTGCCGGGTGGCGTGCGAAGGGGGTTTTCAGGGCTCTGACCTGTACGCCTCCCTGCCTCCCTGGCAGGGTGTTTGCGCTGGTCAGGGCCAGGGAGGCGGGTCAGGGAGTGGTTCAGGGAGTTCTCCCTGTCTCCCTGCCCGCCGGGGGTGCGGCTCCCTGCCGTCAGGCGGCGGAAGCGGAACCGTCGTCGTCCCGGTCGGCGAGGGCGCGGGTGAGGCGGTCGCGGGAGACGACCATGACGCCGTCCGACTTGTACGGCCCGGCGCCGACGCCGTCCAGAACACGCTTGAGGTCGATGAACGACCACGAGCCGTAGGCGTCCTCGCTGAGCATGGCCAGCCGCGTCAGCACGTCCTTGGTCCGCAGCCGCGGGGCATCCCCGAGAACGCTCGCGATGTCGGCGAGGTGGTCGCGGTCCTCGCCCCGTTCGACGGCATGCAGGGTGGTCACGCCGTCGCGGAGCGCCTTGGCGCGGTCGGTGATGGCGGTGGCCTGCTCGTCGTCGATGTAGTGCGTGCGCACCGTGAGGGACGCCTGGCCGGCGGGGATGGCGATGCCGTCAGAGGCGACGACCAGCGTCCCCTTGTCCAAGCCTTGGCGCAGCAGGTGGGGGGCGGCGCCGCCGTCGACCGCCTTGTCCCCCAGTGCCATGCGGGCCTGTGACTCGGTGCCCAGGGCGAGCGAGGCGCGGGTGTGGGCGCCTTCGCGGACCAGCTTGGGAAGGTTCTGGTCGGTGGGGTCCTGCGTGCCCTCCCACAGGATCACGTCGACCACGCGGCCCTGGTTGTGGACCTTGCGGACGGCCATGAAGTACCGGGACGTGGCCTTGGACCCGCCGTAGGGGCGGCCGTCGTCGTCCTTGACCGGGCACATGAACGCCACCTGGGCTTCGTCCACGATCCCGATCAGCGGCGGGAAGACGGCGTTCGGGTCGGTCCGGCGGACCTCGATCCGGCGGTTCATCTCCTCCACCAGACCTTCGACCATCTCGGTCGCCTCGATGACCTGCTCATCGGCCGGGCCCTGGATCAAGACCGTGGCGAGCCCATCGAACATCGCCCAGTCCCCGGCGCCCTTGAGGTCGGCGATCCGGAATTCCACCCGGCGGTCCAGGCACGCCCACAGGGCCAGCGCCCGCAGCGCGGCGGTCTTGCCCTGGTTGGACAGGCCCGTGATGAGCAGATGCCGCTGATACAGGCTGATCGCGGCGGCATCCCCGCGAAGGTCCTGCCCCCACGGCGCGCGGCCCTTGACGTAGTCGGCGGTCAGCGTCTCGTCCGTGACCAGCGGGGAGGGGCCGATCGGCTCGTCCAGCGCCCCGGAGTCGGCGATCCACAGCCGGACCGTGCGCGCCGCCTGCGGGATGGTGATGAACACCTCGTGCTCGTGCCGGGTCAGGTTCTCCGCCAGCTTCCGGCGCCGGCCCTGCACTTCCACGGTGGACACCCCGGAGGGAAGGGTCACGTCCACCTCGACGCCGCATCCGGCGATCCGGATCGGGCCCAGCATGCTCGCGCCGGCGTCGCCCATCTCCTTGATGGCGTTGCGCAGGGCGGGGATGCCCAGGTCCCGCAGGGCCTTGACCACGATGGACGGGGTGATCGGCTCCCCCTCCCCCGACCGCACGTTGGCGGGGAGGGCCCAGTTCGGGGCGGCCTGCTGGTGACGGCCGACCGCCCACAGCCCCAGCAGGGCCAGGAACGGGCCGATCGAGACCAGCGGCCCCCACACCACCTGAACGATCGTGATCATCAGCGCGATGAACTCGATCACGGCCTGGATCGGCGTGATGATGTCGCCGGGCTCCTTGTTGGCGATGGCCAGCACCACCCCGAGGGCGACGAGCGAGCCGATGCCCATGCCGGTGCCGACCAGAGCGCCCTTGGCCGCGTCCAGCGGGGAGTGGAGCAGGTCCATGCGGCGCCGGTGGCGGGCCTCACGGAAGCGCTGCCCGCGCTCCTCCCACTCGGCGGCGGCCTCGTAGTTCCCCGCGGCTTCCGCCGCCCGCAGCATCCGCTCATAGCGGGCGGCGGTGCGGCCGTCCCAGGTGCGGCGTGCCACGATCCGGGCACCGCCCAGGACGTAGAGGCTGTGCCGGGCGGTGAACCGCGCGGCGGTCGTGGTGCGCTCGTCGGTGGCCAGGCGCTTGACGACCCGCCCGGAACGCACCCACAGCGGCACCCGGGCGGCGGAGCCCGGGCCGGGGACCACCGTGAGAGTGGTCACGGACGCCGGTTCGGCGGGCGGGTCGGGGTTCTTGTGCAGGTGAACGACGTTGTCACCCATGACGGAATGACTCCTGCCTGCCCCCCTTCGCGGGGGCGGAAGATGGAGGAAGCGCCGGGGCGGCCGGTGGCGGGCGTGGCCGCCCCGGGCAGATGCGACGTGCGGGTGTGCGTCAGGCGGTGGGGGTGGTCACCACCAACGGGACGGCTTCTTCGGCACGAGGTAGGGGTGGCCGTTGATCATGTGGTCCACGCACTGCGGGCAGTCCTCGCGCGGGCCCAGGTGGCGGTGTACGCGCCGGTCGTGGGCGTGCTGCCAGCACTGCGGGCACTCACCCGGCGGCGTCTCCAGCGGCTTGGCCACGGTCACCACCACCCCGACGACTTCTTGGCGGCCTTGGCGGCGGCGGCCTCGTTCACGATCCGCTGCCGCTCCGTCTGCAGGGCGGTGATCTCGGCGATCAGCCGGGTCTCGGCGGAGACGGAGACCGTCTCCAGCTTCCGCTCCGCGCGGCCGGTGCTCTTGCCCCGCATCACGCGGTAGGAACCGCCGGCCAGGGCGGCGAGCACGGCCCGCCGCTCGGAGCCGGTCAGCGGCCACATCTCGCCCCGGCGGACGGCTTCCAGCTTGCGGGTCGTCTCCTGGATCGCACGGTCCAGGCGGCGGGTGTCGGGCTTGCCCATGACAGGGCCCTCCTCAAAGGGGAGACAGCAAGGGGTGGGGGCCGCCGGTCAGGCGGCGGAAGAGTCGGGGAAGGCGCAGGACACGCACATGCCGAGCGAGACGGGGATGACGTAGCCGGCATCCCGTCCGCACTCGGGGCACCTGCGGCGGGCGGCGTTCGCCTTGGCCAGCGCCGCCCGCTTCGCCGGGGTCATCGGCCGGACCGGCTTCGCGGCGTCGATCCGGTACAGGTAGGCCACCAGCGGTTCCCGGCGGCGGCGCGGCCGTTCGAGCTGCGCGGCCACCTGCTGCCCGCCCGGCCGAAGCCCCCGGGCCCGGAGCTGGCGGCGGGTGGCGTATCCGTCCGGGGCCAGGCGCCACCGGAACACCGGCAGCGCCCCCATCACGCGACCTCAGCCGACGTGGCGCGTTCGGCCAGGATCGTGTCCCGCAGCATCCGCGCGTTCGCCGGCGAGGTACGCACCTCGCGGCGGATGCCCTCGGCGGTCACCTTCGCGTCCGGCCAGCCGGCCGTCACCGCGCGGGCCTGGTCGAGCAGCTCGTCCGCCGTGCGCTTGGGCCGGGCCGACTTCGCGGCCTGCGGGACCCGGTAGGTCGCCCGGCGCGGCCGGGACGACTCCGCCGCCACCGCACGCCGCCCGGCGGCCGATCCAGTCGGCTCGACCGGGGCCGGATCGACCGTGGGGGCGAGCGCGGGGGCGGGCTTGAGGGGCAGGGCCGACTTCGCACAGTCGGCCGGGACCGGATCGGGCATCGGCAACCGCGTCAGCACCACCGACGCCGCAACCGGCCCCGGCCCCGATACCGGCAGGTCACCCCTCGACCGAAACGTGTTGGATCGGGTGGATTCCTCCGCATTCGCGGCGGGGGTCGGATCGAGGGCCGGTGCGGTGGCGGCGGTGCCGAACATCGACGCCAGGGCGGCGTCCGCTCCGGCGGTGACGCGGTCGCGCTGCACGTCCAGCAGCCTCGATCCCAGCGCCGTGTCGCCGACCCCGACCTTGCGGGCCAGCCGCCACGACTTGCGCTCGGACCACTTCTTGACGCGGTCGCTGGGGTGGTGGGTGGCGCGGGCCCGGTGGTAGGCGAGCGCCTGCACCAGATCGGCCGTGCGCCGCTCGTTCTCCGCGTCCCTGCCGTCCGTGTGGACGACGATCCGCCGGGCCAGGAACGCCATGCCTTCCGCCGACACCGACATGCCCATCGGGGTCAGGGCGTAGATGACGGTCCGGCCGGGGTCAGGGGCGGCCATGGCGCCCATCACGGCGGCGGCGGCCGGCAGCGCCCACAGACCGGCCCGCACGATCCGCGGGGAGGACTGCCCCAGCATGGTCAGCCCCAGCAGGACCAGGGCCAACACAGCCGTCGCACCCTCACCGGCGGCAAGCGCACCCAAAGCGGTGCCCTTCCCGTAGGCATGGCCGATGTTGCTGTACGTGCCGATCCCACCGAACACACCCGTCGCCAGCATCGGCACGAACGCGGCCGCCAGGACCCCGCTCTGCACCTTCGTCAGCTTCGTGCCGCTCATACCGCACCCCAAGCGGTGAGCAGGGCGGCCACGACCAGCAGGGCACCACCGGCGTAGGTCAGGTCGATCGCGCGGCGCAGGCAGGCGAACTTCGCCACCGCCAGCCGGGACAGCCCGGCAACGTCGGCGGCCAGGTCACGGGAGGCGGCAGCGGTGGCGATCTCCTGCACGTTCAGCGTGGCCCACAGCGGGAACCCGCCCCGGCCGCGCAGGTTCGGCCGCACCGACCGCAGCAGCAGACCGGCCGCCGTCACCAGCAGCGCCAGCCCGAGACCACCCACGATGTAGGCGCCCAGGTTCAGCGGCAGGTCCCGGGCCACCGTCCAGGCGCCCGCCAGCACCGCGCCGACGAACGCCAGCAGCAGACCCGTCTTCGTGTCCGTCCGTGCGATCTCCGCCTTCACCTCGGCGTGCATCGCGGTCAGGTTGTTCTCCGTGGGGGTGTTCACGCGGCACCACCCGACTGCACCGTGTCGGTACGGTTCGCGAGCGCCGCCCGCGCGGCCAGCACCCGGCCCAGGGCCCGGCGGATACGGCGGGTGTCCAGCTCGTTCGGGACCCGGTCCAGGCAGACGATCTGCGCGTCCAGCAGATCAACCTCCGCCAGGACCAGCGGCATCTCCCGCTCAATCGCCTCCAGCTCCCCAGCCGTCGGCTCCATGAACCCCGCGAACGCCGTAACAGCGTCCTGAACAGTAACGATGTGCTCCATGGGTCGTGATCTCCCTAGCAGGTGAAACGGCCCGAACAGCGCCCTCGGAGTTGCAGCTCCGGGGGCGCGCGCCGTCGAAGTCGGAACATCCGGCTCCCCGCGCTCCCACCCGTACGGCTGCCGCGTAGAACGCGGCGCCAGACGGGCGGGAGAGGCAGCCGGCCGCAGCGTCGCTGCGAAGCCGTGAGATGTGGACCAGAGACCCGGGCGGCGCCGCCGATCGGTCCGCTGCGGCGGCGCCCAGGTATGTCGTCGATGCATCGGTTCCCTCCCGGTTGGCGGAACAAGGACTGCTGCAAGGGGGACCACGTCCCCACCCTCCGGCCGTTGCTCGCGGTCACCGGGCCACCTCGCCAGTTGGGCCGAAGCCCTGTCCTCTGGCCTTGTCGGGCGGTCTTGCAGCGTGTCCGCCCTGATTTGGAGCAGCCCAAAGAAGGCCCTCCAAGACCCACTGTCCTAGGACTGCGGGCCGTCGACTAAGACACTGCCGCACAGTCCCAGGACTGTCAACAGTCCTGGGACTGTGTTTCACTGGAGATGTCGAGAGGAGTGCTGCATGGCGCCCAAATGGCGGGAGCTTGCGGACCGGCTAGCCGAAAAGATCAGGTCCGGCGAATACGCGCCGGGCGACCAGTTGCCGCAGATCAGGGAGCTGGTGGATGCGGGTGAAGGATCTAAGTCCACTGTCCACGCGGCGTACAAAGCGCTGGAAGCAGAGGGACTAGTCACATCGTCGCGTGGACATGGCACCGTCGTGCGCCAACGAGCACCGCTCAAGCGGCTCGGTATCGCCCGATATGACAAGGTCAAGTGGCGGGATGGTGACGAAGTCGCGTTCATCGCGGACCGGGTGGCCTCCGGTCGTGCGTACCGCCGGAATGAGCAGACCCAGACGGTCAGCCGGGTGAAAGCGCCGGCGGTCGTGGCTGCTGCGCATGGCTTGCCCGAGGGAGCAGACGTGTACGCGCGGGCACGGCTGGTGAAGGAAGGCGCCCAGCCGACTCATACCCTGACCAGCTACTACCGGCCCGAACACGTTGAAGGAACCCGTATCGTTGACCCGACTCCGGGTCCCGCCGGGCGCGGTGGCGGGTTCCGCGTCCTGTATGACGCCGGATACGAGATCGACAACATGACGGAGGAACTTTTCGCCCGCGTGCCAAGTGCCGATGAGGCTAAGCTACTCCAGCTCGCACCGGGTGAATGGGTGGTGGAGCTGCACCGCACGACCCGCACAGTGGACGGGACCGTGGTTGAGTTTGCTATCGGGGTCCATGCAGCGACTCGGTTCGCGTGGTCATACGACTTCAAGGTGCCCGACTCGACCAAGGCAGAGGTGGAGGGCGAGAACAAGTGATCTCGGCGGAGACATGGGCGGATGTGCAAGAGCTCTGGGACTTCCAACAGATGAACCATGAGGTCGGCCCATGCTCCGTAGCTGTGGGGCTCGGCAGTCACGACCTGGGTGTGGCTGACACAACGGCGGACCTTTATCACCAGGGCATGGCTCCCCTGATCGTCTTCACCGGCGCGACCAGCCGCACGACCCACGAGCGGATGCCGCGGGGCGAGGCTGAGCACTACCGCGAACGGGCCGTTGAACTCGGGGTTCCCGAGTCAGTCATCCTAGTGGAACCCAATGCCCGGAACACGGGTGAGAATATCCGGTTCTCACGCGCGCTACTCGAAAAGCAGCACATTCCTGTTGCGTCCGTCCTTCTGGTCAGTAAACCGTACGAGGAAAGGCGTGCTTACGCCACCGCCCGAAAACTGTGGCCCGACGTTAAGTGGGTGTGTGCGTCTTCCCCCATGACGCTGCCGGAATACGTCGACTCGATCGGAGACCCGCGGCTCGTCATTGACATGTTGGTCGGTGCCCAGCAGCGACTCATGCTCTACCCTCAGCAGGGATTTATGATCGAGCAAAAGATTCCCGATAGCATCACGGCAGCATACGAGCGACTATGCGAACACGGCTTCACGAGTCGGCTCGTGAAGGAAACCGCAGATCAGTCGTGACGAGCAGCAAGCCCGCTGTATTGCGGTGAATGACTCCCACTTGGTTCAAGGTGCGCGGCTGCGCTCCGCTCCGCCGAGCGCTGTGCTCCTGCCTTCGGCCCGCTTTGTACAAGCTGTTTCGACGCGGGCCCACATGCGGATAGGGCCGGAGGGAAGGCGTCGACCGCCGCACGGCGCAACCGAAGGCATGATCAACACCTCTGGCGGGGGACCGGCCGGCACCGGGACGGAAGCGCCGCCACCTGCGAGGTTGTTGTGGCATGAGCAGGAGGGTCTGATCATCCTGTCCGTAGCCGACTACTGATAGAGCCGGGCAGGCGTGGCCCCCTGGGCGCCCCTGTGGTTCGTTCGGTGGGCGCTCGACCTGGACACCAGAGGCCACGCCTGCTCCAAGGTGCGTAGGCTGACAGCGGACGTGGTGAAGTTGAGATTGGTGGTGAGTTGCACTCGACGCCATTCGAGCGCTGACAGCATGAGTCGATGACTTCTATTCTGACAACTCAACACCAACCGGAAGTTGCGTCTGTTCTTCACCGACCCTGATAAGGCGGTACTGCCTTTGTGAGGACTTGCCCGACCTGGCTCGAAGAACAAACGTCTCCAGCTCTACCTCAACCTCTCGGTCTAGATTGCTCTTTACGGCAGGCATGAGCGATTCATCCACATATCCGTGAATTTCGCGTCCGCCTTCTAGCTCCAAGTAAAAAATCTGCCTCCGAGTTCGCAGCCCGTCTAGGCGGCCGCGGAATCGCACGACACCCCGCTCTTCTCGCACCACAGCCAACTTTTCCCGCAAGAATGAGGCTTGCTGTGGAGTTATTGTGGACTTAAGAACCTCTCCCGACCTTCTACGCACAGAAAGGCTAAGGCCGGGTTGTGACTCAGGACGGTCAGAGATTAGGTCCGCCACTGCGCGCCTAATGACAGGCGAGGCGGCACCAATTGACTCAATCGACTGCTCGTCTGTGTCGTCTTCTGGCAGAGCTCTAATCAGCTCTACAACCCCCACTTCAGCCCACAATGTTGAAGCATCTGGGAGGCGCGGATTCTCTTCAACATCTGGGTATTTCAAATCAACTACCCACGAACCAGTTGAAGCGGATGCCACATTAAGGCGCGCCACATCAAAGTCGATTTGACTCAAGCGCACAACATCAGCGAGTCGGGCGCGACGGGCTTTCGCTAGCCTCGCTACTGCGCGCTGGATCCGCTGCAAATATTCGCCCGCTTCCGATGCTGCTACTTCACCATTCCTAGCGCGAGCGTCGGAAAGCCTCACTTGGATAGCGGCACCTTCTCTCTGTGCCGCACTTGGAAATTCTTGAGGAGTGGTAGAAATCCCCAATTTATCTGCTGCTGTTTGCAGCGAGGCGCGCCGGAGGCGGTCAAATGGATCATTGCCTTGAGCGGACTCAATGGCCCTTAGCCACAAGGTGTGAAGGTGAGTGCTCACAGCGTTACCTCCAAGTAACCCTTGCGCTCACCTTCGACGATCTTCCCGTCGCCGTCTTTCACCAACGACCAGGTTCGGTCCCACAGCTCGATGTCAGCCGGATTCCCTTCCTCGGCCAGGAAGGCGTCGATGAGCCCCCCCATCGGCTGGATGCGACTTGCAAGGGTCGGTGGTGCTTGAGCGGTGAGGTTCTGGAGCGTCAGCAACTGGTTCATTCGCGTCCACTCCTCCTGATCGAAGTGCTGCACCAGTCTCCTCGACGCGAACAGCACAAGATCGATGTCCTTGGGAGGCGTCGGCTTGTGGGTGCAGAATCCTCCATCTACCCACAGTGTGGCCCGCGGAAGCAAGTCGCGCACCAACCCCACGTAAAGTTGAAGCGCGGAGAAGAGCCGCTCTCTGTGGCCGCTGTGAGGGGCGTTCACGACGAACGCGTCATGGATCTCCTCCAGAGTCGCTGGATGGCGCCCCACAGGCAGCATCCCCCCAGGGGTCAACGGCGGAATCAACGAGTGCCCTCCATGGACTGTCCCCCCAGCACCACCAGCAATGAACCGATACCTACTGTAATCGCCGGTGATCCAGTTGGGGACCCTTTCGGTGATCAGTCCGCTCACTGCGGCCTCCCGTCCATCGGACTAGCTGCCTCAAGGGCAGATGTCCCTCCAACCAGGCGACAGTCCCTAGCGCCGACCCCGCGCCGCCTCCTAGGTGAGGCCTGCTGGGCAAGATACGCCCCAGGACTGACATCACCCGTTCGGGTGAGACTCCCGATGTCCGACGCGCCTGCCGGCGGCTACGCCGGCCGCGCCGGGTGGGCCGTCTCTGGGCCGTCTGAGGAGGGCCGGTAACAACCTCAGACGACCAATGATGACCATGACGGCCCGGCAGGAGGCCGGGCCGTCATGCCCCGTATGGCCAGCTAAACCCAGGTGTCCAGCCACATTCGTGACCGCCATTCGTCCATCGGGAGGGCGGTGCCGGTGTAGACGGGCCAGAAGTAGATGAAGTTCCAGGCGATCAGCAGCACCAGCACGCCCGCGCCCGTCGCCCCCGCCAGCCGCCGGGCCTCGCCCGACCCCGGCCGGCCGACGATGGCGCCCAGCAGCATCGCCACCGCCAGGCACAGGAACGGCACGAAGACCACGGCGTAGAAGAGGAAGATCGTGCGCTCCTGGTACAGGAACCACGGCAGGTACCCGGCCACCACGCCGCAGGCGATCGCGCCCGCCCGCCAGTCGCGGCGGAAGAGCCAGCGCCACAGCACGTACAGGACCGCGAAGCAGGCCACCCACCACAGCAGCGGTGTGCCCAGCGCCAGCACCTCGCGGGCGCACTTGCCGCCCGCGTCGGCCGGGCAGCCGTCCTGGCCGGGCGCCGGCGACTCGTAGAAGTAGGAGACCGGGCGGCCCAGGACGATCCAGCTCCACGGGTTGGACTGGTAGGTGTGCGGCGACGTGAGGCTGGTGTGGAAGTCGAACACCTGCGTCTCGTAGTGCCACAGGCTGCGCCACCAGTCCGGGAAGAGCCAGGACCAGCCGCTGTCCTTGCCGTCGGTGGCCGCCCAGTTGCGGTAGTAGCCGCCGGAGCCGTCGTCGGGGGAGAGGATCCAGCCCGCCCAGGACGTCACGTAGGTGACGAGCGCGACCGGGACCGTCGAGACGAAGGCCCACCCCAGATCGCGCCGGAGGACCGCCAGGTGCGGCCGGCGCGCGCCCGCCACCCGGCGCGCGGCGACGTCCCACAACACGGTCATCACGCAGAACGCGGCCATGATGTACAGGCCGTTCCACTTGGTGCCGATGGCCAGGCCCAGCATCAGCCCCGCCGCCCAGCGCCACGGCCGCCACCCGAGCCGGGCGGTCTCGGCCACGTGCGCGTCCGGCCGGACGCGGCCGTCGGCGTCGGCCGGGAGGGCGGCGGCGAGCCGCTCGCGCGCCTTGTCCCGGTCCACGACCAGACAGCCGAAGGCGGCCAGCACGAAGAACATCAGCACGCTGTCCAGCAGCGCGGTCCGGCTCATCACGAAGTGCAGCCCGTCCACCGCCAGCAGCGCGCCCGCCAGGCAGCCGAGGAAGGTGGAGCGGAACAGGCGGCGGCCGATCCGGCACAGCAGCAGCACCGACAGCGTGCCGAGCAGCGCGGGCATGAACCGCCAGCCGAACGGGTCGAAGCCGAAGACCAGCTCGCCGAGCCCGATCACGTACTTGCCGACCGGCGGATGCACCACGTACGCCGCGTCCGTCGGGATCGGCACCTGCCCGCCGGCGTTCAGGATCAGGTCGTTGGCGTTCTTGTCCCAGTTGACCTCGAACCCGCGGTGAACCAGCCCCCAGGCGTCCTTGGCGTAGTACGTCTCGTCGAATATCACCGCCTTCGGGCTGCTCAGGTCCCAGAACCGGAGCACGCCCGCCAGCAGCGTCACCAGCAGCGGACCGCCCCAGCCCGACCAGCGCACGAACCGGTCGGCGAGCGCGGCCGGAACGCCGAGGGAGTCCCACATCCGCGCGCCGGGCCGGGTGTACGGCGGCACCAGCCGCTCGCGGACGTCACCGCCGGGCCCCGCCGTGTAGCCGAAGCGGCGCAGCCGCTGCTGCCACGCCGGCCGCCCCTCGGGCGGTGCCTGGTCCTTCCGGGTGTCCGTGGAGGACGCGGTAGTGGTCACCGCGCCATCGTAGGGAACCCGTCTGTGCGAGTCCCGTCCTCGCCCCTGCGAGGATGGAAACGTGACAGTCGCACCCGGAACCCTGGTCCTCGCCGGCACCCCCATCGGGGACATCGCCGACGCCCCGCCCCGGCTCGCCCAGGAGCTGGCCGGCGCCGACGTCGTCGCCGCCGAGGACACCCGGCGGCTGCGCCGGCTCACCCAGGCCCTCGGGGTCACCCCCAAGGGGCGCGTGGTGTCGTACTTCGAGGGCAACGAGTCCGCCCGCACCCCCGAGCTCGTCGAGGAGCTGGTGGGTGGCGCGCGCGTGCTGCTGGTGACCGACGCCGGGATGCCGTCCGTGTCCGACCCCGGCTACCGGCTGGTCGCGGCGGCCGTGGAGCGCGACGTCCGCGTCACCGCCGTCCCCGGCCCGTCCGCCGTGCTCACCGCGCTCGCCCTGTCCGGGCTGCCCGTCGACCGGTTCTGCTTCGAGGGCTTCCTGCCGCGCAAGGCCGGGGAGCGCCTGGCCCGGCTGCGCGAGGTCGCCGGCGAGCGGCGCACCCTGGTGTACTTCGAGGCCCCGCACCGGCTCGACGACACCCTCGCCGCGATGGCCGAGGTGTTCGGCGCGGACCGGCGCGCGGCGGTGTGCCGGGAGCTGACCAAGACCTACGAGGAGGTCCGGCGCGGTCCGCTGGGCGAGCTCGCCGCCTGGGCCGCGGACGGGGTGCGCGGGGAGATCACCGTCGTCGTCGAGGGGGCGCCGGAGCGGGGGCCCGAGCAGCTCGACGCCGCCGAGCTGGTGCGCCGGGTGCGGGTGCGCGAGGAGGCGGGGGAGCGGCGCAAGGAGGCGATCGCCGCGGTGGCCGCCGAGGCGGGGCTGCCGAAGCGGGAGGTCTTCGACGCGGTGGTGGCGGCCAAGCACTCCGCGGGGTGAGCCGCCCGCGCCCCCCGCCGGGCGCGGGTTGCCATGGGCGGGCAAAGAGGTCCGGGTGGGCGGGCAAAGAGGGCCCGGGGCTTCGGCAAGGAACGCCAAAACGCCCCCAATTCCCCGGCGCCCGGCGTGCGTTGGCGCCGAAGGGGGCGTCCACTGGGGGTGGCAAGGCAACCGTCCGGTCGTGGACAGGAGCTGGCATGAGCGAGCCCGCAGGACCCACCACCCCTCCCGCCCGTCCGAGCCGCGCGGCCCTGCGCGTCACCCACGCGTCGTACTCCTTCGCCTGCATGCGCTGCGGGCACGGCTGGGAGCAGTCGTTCGCCGTGGAGCACCTCAGGGACGCCGAGGGCAGGCGGTACGTGCGCCATGTGGCGGACGGCCGCGTCGTCCCCTCCCCGCTGACCCGGCCCACCTGCGCGCGGTGCGGCAACCACCTCGTGCGCATCATGCGGGCCGGGCGCGTCGCCGCGGCGCGCGAGGCGGCCCGCCGGCCGGAGCGGCCCGCGCCGGCCGCCGCCCCTGCGCCCGCCGTACCGGCTGCCGCCGGGCCCGCGCCCGCCGTTCCGGCTGCCGCCGGTTCTGTGCCCGCCGCCCCGGCCGCCGGCGGCCCCGTGTCCGTCCCCCGGCCCCGGGCCGCCCGGGCGGGGGCCGGTGCGGGCAGGCGCCACCACTGGGACCTCTCCGGCCTCCTGCACGCCCTCCACCTGCACCGCAGGGCGGGCTGACCGCTCCGCCCGCACCGCCGGGCGCGCCCCTTCCGTAGGATCGGGGCATGCCTGCGAACGCCGACAAGACCGAGGCCCCGCCGCTCCCGGAACCCCTCCGGGTGCCGGTCGCCGACTCGCACACCCACCTCGACATGCAGTCCGGCACGGTCGGGGAAGGGCTCGCCAAGGCCGCGTCCGTGGGCGTCACGACGGTCGTGCAGGTCGGCTGCGACGTGGCCGGCTCCCGCTGGGCGGCCGAGGCGGCGGCGGCCCACGACGCCGTCCACGCGGCGGTCGCCCTGCACCCCAACGAGGCCCCGCGCATCGTGCACGGCGATCCCGACGGCTGGTCCCGGCAGGGCGCCCGCGAGCCCGGCGGGCAGGCCGCGCTGGACGACGCGCTCGCCGAGATCGACCGGCTGGCCGCGCTGCCGCAGGTCAAGGGGGTCGGCGAGACGGGACTGGACTACTTCCGCACCGGCGAGGAGGGCAGGGCGGCCCAGGAGCGGTCCTTCCGCGCCCACATCGAGATCGCCAAGCGGCACGGCAAGACCCTGGTCATCCACGACCGCGACGCCCACGCCGACGTCCTGCGCGTGCTGAAGGAGGAGGGCGCCCCCGAGCGGACGGTCTTCCACTGCTACTCGGGCGACGCGGAGATGGCCGAGGTGTGCGCCCGCGCGGGGTACTTCATGTCCTTCGCCGGCAACGTCACCTTCAAGAACGCCCAGCACCTGCGCGACGCCCTGGCCGTGGCCCCGCCGGAGCTGGTCCTGGTGGAGACCGACGCGCCGTTCCTGACCCCGGCGCCCTACCGGGGCCGCCCCAACGCCCCCTACCTGATCCCGGTCACGGTGCGGGCCATGGCCGCCGTGCGCGGTGTCGACGAGGACACGATGGCCACGGCCCTCGCGGCCAACACGGCCCGCGCATTCGGTTACTGAGCGCCACCGCGTACGCCAATTCGGCGACCCTGGGTAGTCGCGTCGCCTTGGACGGCGACGATCGCTGGGCTAGGTTCTGGGGGCCCCATCCGGGTCCCTCGGACCCCTCCGGCCCCTGGAGTGTGTCGGCGTGAGCAACCCCCGCCACGAGACGTACGAGACCGCGGTGGACCCGGCGGAAGCCGAAGCCGCGGCTTCGGCCCCCGCCCGGACCGCCCGTGCCGGACGGCGGCGGGCCCACCGGCGCGGACCGCGCGACGCGCGGCGCGCCGACGCCGCCGGCCTGCGCCGCCTGCTGCCCCGGGCGCTGGTCGTGACCCTCCTCGCCGGCGGCACCACCGCGTTCGTCGCCGAGGACAAGGCGGTCGAGCTGAACGTCGACGGCAGACAGCGCACCCTGCACACCTTCGCCGACGACGTGGGCGAGCTGCTCGCGGAGGAGGGCGTGCCCGTCGGGGCGCACGACATGGTCGCGCCCGCCCCCGGCACCGCGCTCGGCGACGGCGACGAGGTCGCCGTCCGCCACGGACGCCCCGTCCTGCTCACCCTCGACGGCCACCGGCGCCGGGTGTGGACGACGGCGGACACGGTGGAGGGGGCGCTGCGCCAGCTCGGGGTGCGCGCGGAGGGTGCCCACCTGTCGGCCTCACGCTCCCGGCGCATCGGACGCGCGGGCCTCGCACTGGACGTGCGCACCGAACGCACGCTGACGATCATGGCGGACGGCCGGGCCCGGACCCTGCGCACCAACGCGGCCACCGTGCGCGAGGCCGTCGAGCAGGCGGGCGTCACCCTGCGCGGCCAGGACTCCCTCTCCGTCCCGGCCGGCAGCTTCCCGCGCGACGGGCAGACCGTCACCGTGCTGCGGATCACCGCGGGCCGGGAGGTCCACGAGGAGGCCATCCCCCACCCGGTGCGGCGCGTGGCGGACCCCGCCCTCTTCCGCGGCACCGAGGTCGTCGACCAGCCCGGGCGGCCGGGGCTGCGCCGCACCACCTACGCCGTGCGCACGGTCAACGGGGTCCGGCTCACCCCGCGCCGGGTGCGCACCGAGGTGGTGCGCGAGCCGCGCCCGCGCGTCGTCCGCGTCGGCACCCGGCCCCGGCCCGCCTCCGTGCGCGGCACCGACCACCTGGACTGGGAGGCCCTGGCCGCCTGCGAGTCGGGCGGCCGGCCCGACGCCGTGGACCCCTCGGGGACGTACGGCGGCCTGTACCAGTTCGACACCCGGACCTGGCACAGCCTCGGCGGGCACGGCCGCCCCCAGGACGCCCCCGCGGCGGAACAGACCTACCGGGCCAAGAAGCTGTACGCGCGGCAGGGGGCGAGCCCCTGGCCGCACTGCGGGGCGCGGTTGCAGCCGTGACCCGCGGCTACCCTTGGGGGGTGAGCAGCCCCACCCCGCCCGACGCCCTCCTGGGCCCCGCCGACGTCCGCGAACTCGCGGCGGCCCTCGGCGTGCGCCCCACCAAGCAGCGCGGCCAGAACTTCGTGATCGACGCCAACACGGTCCGCCGCATCGTCCGCACCGCCGGCGTCCGGCCCGACGACGTGGTGGTCGAGGTGGGCCCGGGTCTCGGCTCGCTCACCCTGGCGCTGCTGGAGGTGGCCGACCGGGTCACCGCCGTGGAGATCGACGACGTGCTGGCCGCGGCCCTGCCCGCCACCATCGCCGCCCGGATGCCCGAGCGGGCCGACCGGTTCGCCCTGGTCCACTCCGACGCGATGCGGGTGACCGAACTGCCGGGGCCCGCCCCGACCGCGCTGGTCGCCAACCTCCCCTACAACGTGGCCGTGCCCGTGCTGCTGCACATGCTCGACACCTTCCCGAGCATCGAGCGCACCCTGGTCATGGTCCAGTCCGAGGTGGCCGACCGCCTCGCCGCCGGCCCCGGCTCGAAGGTGTACGGCGTGCCGAGCGTGAAGGCCAACTGGTACGCGGAGGTCAAGCGCGCCGGGGCCATCGGCCGGAACGTGTTCTGGCCCGCGCCCAACGTCGACAGCGGCCTGGTCTCGCTGGTCCGCCGCACCGAGCCGGTCACGACCACCGCATCGAGGACCGAGGTCTTCGCCGTCGTCGACGCCGCCTTCGCCCAGCGCCGCAAGACGCTGCGGGCGGCGCTGGCCGGATGGGCCGGCTCCGCAGCCGAGGCCGAGGCGGCCCTCGTCGCCGCGGGGGTGTCGCCGCAGGCCCGCGGGGAGTCCCTGACCGTCGAGGAGTTCGCCCGGATCGCCGAGCACAGGACCGGCCGGCGGGCCGAGCGGGCCGAGCAGCCCGAGCGGGCCGAGCAGCCCGAGCGGGCCGAGTAGGCCGAGCAGACCGTGCACCAGACCGAGCAGAAGGAGGCAGGCGCGTGAGCGTCACCGTCCGGGTCCCCGCCAAGGTCAACGTCCAGCTCGCGGTCGGCGCCGCCCGCCCCGACGGCTTCCACGACCTGGCCAACGTCTTCCTCGCCGTCGGCCTGTACGACGAGGTCACCGCGGCCCCGGCCGGCGAACTGCGCGTCACCTGCGCCGGACCGGACGCCGAGCAGGTCCCGCTGGACCGCACCAACCTGGCGGCGCGCGCCGCGCTCGCGCTCGCCGAGCGCTACGGCGTCGAACCCGCCGTCCACCTGCACATCGCCAAGGACATCCCCGTCGCCGGCGGCATGGCGGGCGGCAGCGCGGACGGCGCCGCCGCGCTGGTCGCCTGCGACGCGCTGTGGGGCATCGGCGCCGGTCGCGAGGAACTCCTCGACATCTGCGCCGAGCTGGGCAGCGATGTGCCGTTCAGCCTGGTCGGCGGGGCGGCGCTGGGCACCGGGCGCGGCGAGCGGCTGTCGCCGCTGGAGGTGGGCGGCACCTTCCACTGGGTGTTCGCGATGGCGCGGCGGGGGCTGTCCACCCCGGCCGTCTTCCGCGAGTTCGACCGGCTCGCCGAGGGCCGGGACGTGCCCGTACCGGTGGCCTCCCCGGACGTCGTCGCCGCGCTCGCCAAGGGCGACTGCGACGCGCTGGCCGTCGCCGTCTCCAACGACCTCCAGCCCGCGGCCCTCTCCCTCTTCCCCGAGCTGTCCGACACCCTGGCCGCGGGCCGCGCGGCGGGCGCCCTGGCCGCGCTGGTCTCCGGCTCCGGGCCCACCACGGCCTTCCTCGCCTCCGACGCCGAGTCGGCGGCCGAGGTGGCGGCGGTGCTGCGGGCGTCGGGCACCTGCCGGACGGTGCGGACGGCCCAGGGACCGGTGGCGGGCGCCACCGTGGTCTGAGGCCCGGGGGCGGACCCGGGGCGAGGATCTGAGGGCCGGGGGCGGACTCCAGGACGAGGATTCGAGGACCGGGGCGGGCCCCGGACGAGGGTCCGAGGGCCGGAGGCTGTCTCCTATACACATCT
>NZ_WYCT01000146.1 GCF_011008945.1 Streptomyces harenosi | reverse complement strand
AGATGTGTATAGGAGACAGGCCCCCGTTGTCGGTGGCCCATGGGATGCTGGACGCGATGCCCAGGAAGACTGCTGACGACGACCTTCTCGCCCCGGTGACCCTCGCCGTGGGCCAGGAGGAGCTGCTGCTCGACCGTGCCGTGCAGGAGGTGGTGGCCGCCGCCCGGGCCGCCGACCCCGACACGGACGTACGCGACCTGACCCCGGAGCAGGTGCAGCCCGGCACGCTCGCCGAGCTGACCAGTCCCTCGCTCTTCGCCGAGCGCAAGGTCGTGGTCGTACGCAACGCGCAGGATTTGTCGGCGGACACCGTCAAGGACGTGAAGGCGTACCTCGCCGCCCCCGCCGAGGAGATCACCCTCGTGCTGCTGCACGCGGGCGGCGCCAAGGGCAAGGGGCTGCTGGACGCCGCGCGCAAGGCCGGGGCGCGGGAGGTGGCGTGCCCGAAGATGACGAAGCCGGCGGACCGGCTGGCGTTCGTGCGCGCGGAGTTCCGCACCGCCGGGCGGTCGGCCACCCCGGAGGCGTGCCAGGCGCTGGTCGACGCGATCGGCAGCGACCTGCGGGAGCTGGCCTCGGCGGTCGCGCAGCTCGCCGCGGACGTCGAGGGCACGATCGACGAGGCGGTCGTCGGGCGGTACTACACGGGACGGGCCGAGGCGTCCAGCTTCACGGTCGCCGACCGGGCGGTCGAAGGGCGGGCGGCGGAGGCGCTGGAGGCGCTGCGCTGGTCGCTGGCGACCGGTGTGGCCCCGGTGCTGATCACCAGTGCGCTGGCCCAGGGCGTGCGGGCGATCGGCAAGCTGTCGTCCGCGCGCGGCGGGCGGCCGGCCGACCTCGCCCGTGAGCTCGGGATGCCCCCGTGGAAGATCGACCGGGTGCGGCAGCAGATGCGCGGATGGACGCCGGACGGCGTGGCCGTGGCGCTGCGGGCGGTGGCCGAGGCGGACGCCGGGGTCAAGGGCGGCGGGGACGACCCCGAGTACGCCCTGGAGAAGGCGGTCGTGACCATCGCGCGGGCCGCGCGGTCCCGGGGCCGGGGGCAGTGATCCAGTAGCCCCTGCCGCCGGGCGGAGGAGACTGGTGGATACGCCCGCGTATCGCCCAGGACGGCGGAAGGTGGCGATCGATCATGGCTGAGCATCCGCACGCGGCGCTCGTCCGCAGGGGCTTCGAGGCGTTCTCCGGCGGGGACACGGACACCCTGCGGGAACTGATGGCGAAGGACGCCACCCAGCACGTGCCCGGCGACCACCCGCTTTCGGGTGACTTCAAGGGGCAGGACGCGATCATCGGCATGTACCGGCGGCTCGCCGAGGAGACGAACGGAACGCTGCGCGTCGAGCTGATCGGCGTCTGCGTCGACGGCCGCGGCCACGCGGTCGGGATCAACCGCCTCACGGCCGAGCGGAACGGCAAGCGCCTCGACGACACCGGATGCCTCGTCTTCCGGATCGTCGGCGACAAGGTCACCGATCTCGACCAGTGCGTGGCGGACATCGAGGAGAACAACCGGTTCTGGTCCTGAGGACCGGCCGCCCCACCGGCACGGGCGGCGCCGGAGCCGTCGGCGCACACGGCGCCGGGCCCGCCGGCATGAGCGAGACCGGACTCACCGGCGCACACGCCGCCGGGCCCAGCGCAGGCCGAAGGCCCCGCCGCCCGCCCTGGGGAAGGGCGGTGCGGCGGGGCCTTCGGGTGAAGCTGTGGATCCGCGCCCGCGTGGCGAACGCAGGCCGCGCGCGGATCCGGGGTGCCGGTCGGGAGCGGATGAGAGAGGGCCCGCTCGGGTCCTTCCAGCGGCTGGATCCACGAAGGATCCGGTCAGATCCGGTCAGATCAAAAAGGTTCAGCCCTTGAGGGACGCGACCTTCTGCGCCAGCGCCGACTTCTTGTTGGCGGCCTGGTTCTTGTGGATGACGCCCTTGGAGACGGCCTTGTCGAGCTGACGCGCAGCGGCGCGCTGGTACTCGACGGCCTTCTCGACGTCACCCGCGGCAGCGGCCTCGCGGGCCTTGCGGATCGCGGTCTTCAGGGAGGACTTGACGGCCTTGTTGCGCAGCCGGGCCTTCTCGTTGGTCTTGATCCGCTTGATCTGGGACTTGATGTTCGCCACGAATGAGCCTCTACAGGTTCAGGCACGCGAGAACGGGGCCGCGGGCGGTCCGTCTCACGCGCCGGTGATTTCTTGAAGGCGTGTCTCCCGCGAGAGGGCACGAGACACAGCCACTCAGACTACCAGTGGGCGATTGTGCGGCCCAAACCGGTCGCCGGTCCGCGCCCGTGGGACGATGGAAGCTACGTATCGATCCGACCCGAGACCGCAGACACTGCGGACGCCTCAAGAATCAGGACCCTGCGTGCCCGCGATCCCTAGCCATGTGCCCGAGCCGAGCCGTACCGACCCGGCTCTGATCCGCAATTTCTGCATCATCGCGCACATCGACCACGGCAAGTCCACGCTCGCCGACCGGATGCTCCAGCTCACCGGCGTGGTCGAGCAGCGGCAGATGCGCGCCCAGTACCTCGACCGCATGGACATCGAGCGCGAGCGCGGCATCACGATCAAGTCCCAGGCGGTGCGCCTGCCGTGGGCCCCCACCCACGACAAGAGCAACACGCACATCCTCAACATGATCGACACCCCCGGGCACGTCGACTTCACCTACGAGGTGTCGCGGTCGCTGGCCGCCTGTGAGGGGACCATCCTCCTCGTCGACGCCGCCCAGGGCATCGAGGCCCAGACCCTCGCCAACCTCTACCTGGCGATGGAGAACGACCTCACGATCATCCCCGTGCTGAACAAGATCGACCTGCCGGCCGCGCAGCCCGAGAAGTTCGCCGAGGAACTGGCCAACCTGGTCGGATGCGAGCCCGGCGACGTGCTCAAGGTCTCCGCCAAGACCGGCCTGGGCGTCGAGGCGCTGCTGGACAAGGTCGTCGCCGAGATCCCGGCCCCGGTCGGTGTCGCCGACGCCCCCGCCCGCGCGATGATCTTCGACTCCGTCTACGACTCCTACCGGGGCGTCGTGACGTACGTCCGTGTCATCGACGGTCAGCTCAACAAGCGCGAGCGCATCCGGATGATGTCCACGAACGCCACGCACGAGCTGCTGGAGATCGGCACCAACTCCCCGGAGATGCTGCCCGCCGACGGCCTCGGCGTGGGTGAGGTGGGCTACCTCATCACCGGTGTGAAGGACGTCCGCCAGTCCAAGGTCGGTGACACGGTCACCAGCCAGCACAAGGGCGCCACGGAAGCGCTGGGCGGGTACAAGGACCCCAAGCCCATGGTCTTCTCCGGGCTCTACCCGCTGGACGGCTCGGACTACCCGGAGCTGCGCGAGGCCCTGGACAAGCTCCAGCTCAACGACGCCGCGCTGGTCTACGAGCCGGAGACCTCCGCGGCCCTCGGCTTCGGCTTCCGCGTCGGCTTCCTGGGCCTGCTCCACCTGGACGTGATCCGCGAGCGCCTGGAGCGCGAGTTCGGCCTCGACCTGATCGCCACCGCGCCCAACGTGGTCTACCGCGTGACCATGGAGGACGGCGAGGAGATCACGGTCACCAACCCGAGCGAGTTCCCCGAGGGCAAGATCGCCGAGGTCCACGAGCCGGTCGTGCGCGCCACCATCCTGGCGCCCACCGAGTTCATCGGCGCGATCATGGAGCTGTGCCAGACCCGGCGCGGCACCCTGCTCGGCATGGACTACCTCTCCGAGGACCGGGTCGAGATCCGCTACACCCTGCCGCTGGCCGAGATCGTCTTCGACTTCTTCGACCAGCTGAAGTCCAAGACCCGCGGGTACGCGTCGCTGGACTACGAGCCCACCGGCGAGCAGAGCAGCTCGCTGGTCAAGGTCGACATCCTGCTGCACGGCGACAAGGTGGACGCCTTCTCGGCGATCACCCACAAGGACCAGGCGTACGCCTACGGCGTCCGGCTCGTCGCCAAGCTGAAGGAGCTCATCCCGCGGCAGAACTTCGAGGTGCCGGTGCAGGCCGCCATCGGCTCCCGGGTGATCGCCCGCGAGACCATCCGCGCCATCCGCAAGGACGTCCTCGCCAAGTGCTACGGCGGTGACATCTCCCGTAAGCGGAAGCTGCTGGAGAAGCAGAAGGAAGGCAAGAAGCGGATGAAGATGGTGGGTTCCGTGGAGGTCCCCCAGGAGGCCTTCATCGCCGTCCTCTCCAGCGACGACAGCGCGGGATCGGCCAAGGGCAAGAAGTAACCGGACGCCGACCGGGCGAAACGGACATCGCGGGGCCCGTCGTACGCAAGTACGGCGGGCCCTCGCGCGTACATTCGGGCATCCTCCGGAGAAAGGCGAGGAAAGAGAGGAGGAAGTGAGAGGGCGCGGACTCTTACGCACCGGCCGAGCGGCCTTTACGCTGATCCCTGCTCCATAGTTACTCGTGAGTTAAACAACGGCTCGCGAGGAAGAACGCCGAGGAAGACCAGCCGCACCTGAGCCAGCCGCACTGTCGCGGGCCCGGAGGATGTCGTGAGCGACGCACAGACACTGATCGAGAACCGTCCGCCGTCCGTTGCGGGACTCTTCCTGGAGCGCGTGGCGGCCACGCCGGACGCGGAGGCGTACCGCCACCCGGTTCCCCCCGCCTCCGGGCAGGGCCCGGACGACTGGGCATCGCTGACCTGGGCGCAGGCCGCCGAGCGGGTCACCGCCATCGCGGCCGGGCTGATCGAGCTCGGGGTGGAGCCGGAGCAGCGGGTGGCCCTGGCCTCGGCCACGCGGATCGAGTGGATCCTGGCCGACCTCGGCATCATGTGCGCGGGCGCGGCCACGACCACCGTCTATCCGCAGACCAACGCCGAGGAGTCGGCGTACATCCTGGCGGACTCCGGCAGCCGGGTGCTCATCGCGGAGGACGCCGGGCAGCTGGCCAAGGCCCAGGCCCGGCGCGGGGAGCTGCCCGAGCTCACGCACGTCGTGGTCATCGACGGCGAGGGCGTGGAGACCGGCGAGGGGGTGCTCACGCTCGCCGAGCTGGAGAGCCGCGGCGCGGCCCGCCTGGAGAAGGAGCCCGGGCTGGTCAAGGAGCGGGTCGCCGCGATCGCCCGGGAGCAGCTCGCCACCCTCATCTACACCTCCGGCACCACCGGCCGGCCCAAGGGCGTCCGCCTCCCGCACGACAGCTGGTCGTACATGGCCAAGGCGATCGCCGCCACCGGACTGGTCACCGCCGACGACGTGCAGTACCTGTGGCTGCCGCTCGCCCACGTCTTCGGCAAGGTGCTGACCTCCGGACAGATCGAGGTCGGCCACGTCACCGCCGTCGACGGCCGCGTCGACAAGATCATCGAGAATCTGCCGGTGGTCCGGCCGACGTACATGGCGGCCGTGCCCCGCATCTTCGAGAAGGTCTACAACGGCGTCGCGGCCAGGGCCAGGGCGGGCGGCGCCGCCAAGTACAAGATCTTCCAGTGGGCCGCCGAGGTCGCCCGGGAGTACGCCAAGGTCACCCAGGACAACTTCCGGCGCACCGGCACCGCGAGCGCCCCCTTCGGCCTGTCGGCCAAGCACAAGGTCGCCGACGCCCTCGTCTACGCCAAGATCCGCGAGGCGTTCGGCGGCAACCTGCGCGCCTGCGTGTCGGGCAGCGCCGCCCTCGCGCCCGAGATCGGCTACTTCTTCTCCGGCGCCGGCATCCACATCCTGGAGGGCTACGGCCTCACCGAGTCCTCCGCCGCCTCCTTCGTCAACCCCGGCGAGGCGTACCGCACCGGCACGGTCGGCAAGCCGCTGCCCGGCACCGAGGTGCGCATCGCCGACGACGGCGAGATCCTGCTGCGCGGCCCCGGCATCATGCAGGGCTACCACAAGCTGCCCGAGAAGACCGCCGAGGTGCTGGAGCCGGACGGCTGGTTCCACACCGGCGACATCGGCGAGCTGTCCCCCGACGGCTATCTGCGCATCACCGACCGCAAGAAGGACCTCATCAAGACCTCCGGCGGCAAGTATGTGGCGCCCGCCGAGGTCGAGGGCCGGTTCAAGGCGCTGTGCCCCTACGTCTCCAACATCCTCGTGCACGGCGCCGACCGGAACTTCTGCACCGCGCTGATCGCCCTGGACGAGGCCGCGCTCACCGAGTGGGCCCGGGAGAACGGCCTGGAGGGCAGGCCGTACGCGGAGATCGTCGCCGCGCCCGCCACCGTGGAGATGGTCGACGGCTACGTCCGGCAGCTCAACGAGGGCCTCCAGCGCTGGCAGACGATCAAGAAGTTCCGGCTGCTGCCGCGGGACCTCGACGTCGAGCACGGCGAGATCACCCCGAGCCTGAAGCTGAAGCGGCCGGTGGTCGAGCGGGAGTACAAGCACCTGATCGACGAGATGTACGAGGGGACGCGCGAGGGGTAGGGACCCCGGGGCGCAGGGCCGGGCCGGGACCGGGGGCGGGCGCTCCCGGCTCCGGGACGCCGCCCGGTGCTGGACAATGGAACCCATGCCCTCCGCACTCCCCGACGGCGAACCCGTCCCCGCCGACGGCGCCCTGCCCGCCTCCGCGCTGGCCGGGGCCGCCGACCGGCCCCTCGGCTTCTACCTGCACGTCCCCTACTGCGCCACCCGCTGCGGCTACTGCGACTTCAACACCTACACCGCCACCGAGCTGCGCGGCACCGGCGGTGTCCTGGCCTCCCGCGACAACTACGCCGAGACGCTGACCGACGAGATCCGCCTGGCCCGCAAGGTGCTCGGCGACGACCCGCGCGAGGTCCGCACGGTCTTCGTCGGCGGCGGCACGCCGACCCTGCTGGCCGCCGGGGACCTGGTGCGGATGCTGCACGCGATCCGCGACGAGTTCGGGCTGGCGCCGGACGCCGAGATCACCACGGAGGCCAACCCGGAGTCGGTCGGCCCGGCCTACCTCGCCGAGCTGCGCGAGGGCGGCTTCAACCGGATCTCCTTCGGCATGCAGAGCGCCCGGCGGCACGTGCTGAAGGTGCTCGACCGCACCCACACCCCCGGGCGGCCCGAGGCGTGCGTGGCGGAGGCCCGCGCGGCCGGCTTCGACCACGTCAACCTGGACCTCATCTACGGCACCCCCGGCGAGTCCGACGACGACTGGCGGGCCTCGCTGGAGGCGGCCCTCGGCGCCGGACCGGACCACGTCTCCGCCTACGCGCTGATCGTCGAGGAGGGCACGCAGCTCGCCCGCCGCATCCGCCGCGGCGAGATCCCGATGACCGACGACGACGTCCACGCCGACCGCTACCTGATCGCGGAGGAGACCCTGTCCGCGGCCGGTTTCGAGTGGTACGAGGTGTCGAACTGGGCGACCTCGCCGGCGGGCCGCTGCCTGCACAACGAGCTGTACTGGCGGGGCGCCGACTGGTGGGGCGCCGGGCCCGGCGCGCACAGCCACGTCGGCGGGGTGCGCTGGTGGAACGTGAAGCACCCCGGCGCCTACGCGGCGGCGCTGGCGGCCGGCCGGTCGCCCGGCGCCGGGCGCGAGCTGCTGAGCGAGGAGGACCGCCGGGTGGAGCGCGTCCTGCTGGAGCTGCGGCTGCGCGACGGGGTGCCCCTGTCCCTGCTGCGGCCGGAGGGCCTGGCCGCCTCCCGCCGGGCGCTGACCGACGGGCTGCTCCAGGAGGGGCCGTACGAGGAGGGGCGCGCGGTGCTCACCCTGCGGGGGCGGCTGCTGGCGGACGCGGTGGTCAGGGACCTGGTGGACTGATCACCCGGCGGAGTGAGCCGCTACGGAACGCGGGCCGGCCCCCCTGGTCCAGCTCGCCGACCGCCGTACCGAGCGGGACCCGAGCGCGTCCGGGGCGCTCGCCGGCGTCAGGCCCCACCGCTGTCCGTGACGAAGTCGATCAGTTCCTCCACCCGCCCGAGCAGCTCGGGCTCCAGGTCCTTGTAGGACCGCACCCGCGACAGGATGTGCCGCCAGGCCGCCCCCGTGTTCTCCGGCCAGCCCAGCGCCCGGCACACCCCCGTCTTCCAGTCCTGCCCGCGCGGCACCCGGGGCCACGCCTCGATGCCGAGGGACGACGGCTTGACCGCCTCCCAGACGTCGATGAAGGGGTGGCCCACCACCAGGGCGTGCTCGCTGGTCACCGACTGCGCGATGCGCCACTCCTTGGAGCCGGGCACCAGATGGTCCACCAGGACGCCGAGGCGGGCGTCCGGGCCGGGGGCGAAGGAGGCCACGATCGACGGCAGGTCGTCGACGCCCTCCAGGTACTCCACGACCACGCCCTCGATGCGCAGGTCGTCGCCCCAGACCTTCTCGACCAGCTCGGCGTCGTGCCGCCCCTCGACGTAGATGCGGCCGGCCCGGGCCACGCGCGCGCGGGCGCCGGGCACGGCCACCGAACCGGACGCCGTGCGGGTGGGCCGCGCCGGCCCCGACGGCGGCCGCACCAGCGTGACCACCTTGCCCTCCAGCAGGAAGCCCCGCGGCTCCATCGGGAACACCCGGTGCTTGCCGAAGCGGTCCTCCAGGGTGACCGTGCCCGCCTCGCAGCGGATCACCGCCCCGCAGAAACCGCTGCCGGGCTCCTCCACCACCAGACCCGGCTCCGCCGGGACCTCGGGGACCGGCCGGGACTTCTTCCAGGGAGGGGTCAGGTCGGAGGCATACTGGCGCATTCTCCCGACGATAGGAGGAGTCCGCGTACCCCGTTCAGCGCGACACGCCGAAGCGCGCCGCCAGCGCGTCCCGCTGCCGCCGCACGAACGCCGCGTCCACCACCGCCCCGTGACCGGGTACGTACCGGGCGTCCTCGCCGCCCAGGTCCAGCAGCCGGTCCAGGGCGGCCGGCCAGCGGGACGGCACGGCGTCGGGACCCGCCTGCGGCTCGCCGGACTCCTCGACGAGGTCGCCGCAGAACACCACCACCGGGTCGCCCGGCACCACCACCGCCAGGTCGTGCGCGGTGTGCCCGGGGCCCGCCTCGGCCAGCAGCACCCGCCGCCCGCCGCCCAGGTCGAGGGTCCGCTCGCCGCGCACCTCGTGGTGGACGCGGACGGGTGCGTCCGCCGCCTCCCGCGCGGCTTCCGCGTCCAGCCCGTTGGCCACCGCGTCCGCGCGCAGCTCCTCCCGCCCGCCGGCGAGTGCCGCGCCGAGCCCCGCCGCCCCGGACACCTCCGCGCCCGCGAACGCCGCGGCGCCGAAGACGTGGTCGAAGTGCGGGTGGGTCAGCGCGAGATGCGTCACACGGCGCCCGGCCAGTCGCCGCGCCTGCGCGCGCAGCCGCGCCCCCTCCGCGAGGCTCGAACCGGCGTCGATCAGCAGCGCCGCGTCCGGGCCGGTGACCAGCCCCACCGTGCAGTCCCACCCCGGAAGCCGGCACCGCCCGGCCCCGGCCGCCACCCGCTCCCACCCCAGCTCTTCCCAAGTCACCGTCATAGCGGCGACGCTAGCGGGCACGGGACCCGTGAGACCGGCGGCGCGGGACCAGCCTTGCCCGGTAAGTACCCCACCGCCGTACACTGGGCCGGGGAAGTCTGGCACTCGCACACGCTGAGTGCCAGGCGAGGACAGGGAAGACACCCGGCGGACGACTTCTGGAGGTGTGCGATGCTCAGTGAACGCAGGCTTCAGGTGTTGCGCGCCATCGTCCAGGACTACGTCGGCACCGAGGAGCCCGTCGGCTCCAAGGCGCTCACCGAGCGGCACAACCTCGGCGTCTCCCCGGCCACGGTGCGCAACGACATGGCCGCCCTGGAGGACGAGGGGTACATCGCCCAGCCGCACACCAGCGCGGGGCGCATCCCCACCGACAAGGGCTACCGGCTCTTCGTGGACAAGCTGGCCGGGGTCAAGCCGATGACCGCGCCCGAGCGGCGCGCGATCCAGAACTTCCTCGAGGGCGCCGTCGATCTCGACGACGTGGTGGCGCGCACGGTGCGGCTGCTCGCGCAGCTCACCCGGCAGGTCGCCGTCGTCCAGTACCCGTCGCTGACCCGTTCGACCGTGCGCCACGTGGAGCTGCTCTCCCTCGCGCCGGCCCGTGTGATGCTGGTGCTGATCACGGACACCGGGCGGGTCGAGCAGCGGGTGGTCGACTGCCCGGCGCCCTTCGGCGAGACGTCCCTGGCGGATCTGCGCGCGCGGCTGAACAGCCGGGTCGCGGGCCGCCGGTTCACGGATGTGCCGGGCCTGGTGGAGGATCTGCCCGAGGCCTTCGAGGTCGAGGACCGCGGTACGGTGTCCACGGTGCTCTCCACCCTGCTGGAGACCCTCGTCGAGGAGAACGAGGAGCGGCTCATGATCGGCGGCACCGCCAATCTGACCCGCTTCTCGCACGACTTCCCCCTCACGATCCGGCCGGTGCTGGAGGCGCTGGAGGAGCAGGTCGTCCTCCTGAAGCTGCTCGGCGAGGCGAAGGATCCGGGCGTGACCGTCCGTATCGGTCACGAGAACGCCCACGAAGGACTCAACTCCACGTCCGTCGTGTCGGTCGGCTACGGTTCGGGCGGCGAGGCTGTCGCCAAGCTCGGCGTGGTCGGACCGACCCGCATGGACTACCCGGGAACGATGGGAGCGGTACGCGCAGTGGCACGGTACGTCGGACAGATCCTGGCGGAGTCGTAGGTGGCCACGGACTACTACGCCGTACTCGGCGTGCGCCGCGACGCGTCGCAGGAAGAGATCAAGAAGGCTTTCCGGCGGCTCGCGCGCGAGCTGCACCCGGACGTCAACCCCGATCCGAAGACGCAGGAGCGGTTCAAGGAGATCAACGCCGCTTACGAGGTGTTGTCGGACCCGCAGAAGAAGCAGGTCTACGACCTCGGCGGCGACCCCCTCTCGCAGTCCGGCGGGGCCGGCGCGGGAGGCTTCGGGGCCGGCGGCTTCGGGAACTTCTCCGACATCATGGACGCGTTCTTCGGCACGGCGTCGCAGCGCGGACCGCGCTCGCGCACCCGCCGCGGCCAGGACGCGATGATCCGCATCGAGGTCGAGCTGGACGAGGCGGCCTTCGGGACGACCAAGGACATCCAGGTCGACACCGCCGTGGTGTGCACCACGTGCAGCGGTGAGGGCGCCGCGCCGGGCACGAGCGCCCAGACGTGCGACATGTGCCGCGGCCGCGGTGAGGTCTCCCAGGTCACCCGGTCCTTCCTGGGCCAGGTCATGACGTCGCGCCCCTGCCCCCAGTGCCAGGGCTTCGGCACGGTCGTCCCGACGCCGTGCCCGGAGTGCGCCGGGGACGGCCGCATCCGCTCCCGCCGCACCCTCACCGTCAAGATCCCCGCCGGTGTGGACAACGGCACCCGCATCCAGCTCGCCGGTGAGGGCGAGGTCGGCCCCGGCGGCGGCCCCGCCGGCGACCTGTACGTGGAGATCCACGAGCTGCCCCACCCGGCCTTCCAGCGCCGCGGCGACGACCTGCACTGCACGGTCACCCTCCCCATGACGGCGGCGGCCCTCGGCACCAAGGTGCCGCTGGAGACGCTCGACGGCCGGGAGGAGGTCGACATCCGCCCGGGCACCCAGTCCGGCCAGTCGATCCCGCTGCACGGCCGGGGCGTCACGCATCTGCGCGGCGGCGGGCGCGGTGACCTCATCGTCCACGTCGAGGTGCAGACGCCGACCAAGCTGGACCCCGAGCAGGAGCGCCTGCTGCGCGAGCTGGCCAAGCTGCGCGGCGAGGAGCGGCCGCAGGGCCAGTTTCAGCCCGGCCAGCAGGGGCTGTTCTCGCGGCTGAAGGACGCGTTCAACGGACGCTGAGACACAGGTTCGCGACAGGCGCGACAGGCGCGAGGGGCGGTCCCGGGAGCCGGGGCCGCCCCTCGCGGCTTGCGCGGCGGCCCGGGGTGCCGGGCCGCGGCCGGGTTCGGCCGGCGGGCCGTACCCGCGGTCGGAGGGGCGCGTTCCGGGGGTGCCGCGGGTGGTCCCGCGCGGGCCCGTGCCGTCGGCGTATGCCGGTCGCCGGGCGGATTCGGACGGGTGCCCGGGACGTGACACCATGCGGTCATGTCCTCCGCGCTGACCGATCTGTTCCCCCTGCCGATCGTGCAGGCCCCCATGGCGGGCGGTGTCTCCGTGCCGCGGCTCGCCGCCGCCGTGAGCGAGGCGGGCGGGCTCGGCTTCCTGGCCGCCGGGTACAAGACGGCCGACGGGATGTACCAGGAGATCAAGCAGCTCCGCGGCCTGACGAGCCGCCCGTTCGGCGTCAACCTCTTCATGCCGCAGCCCGAGACGGCCGATCCCGCCGCCGTCGGCGTCTACGCCCACCAGCTCGCGGGCGAGGCCGCCTGGTACGAGACCGAGCTCGGCGACCCCGACAGCGGCCGGGACGACGGCTACGAGGCCAAGCTGGCGGTGCTGCTGGACAACCCGGTGCCGGTGGTCTCCTTCCACTTCGGCTGCCCGAGCCGTGAGGTCCTGGACGCGCTGCGCCGCGCCGGCACCCTCACCCTGGTCACCGCGACCACCCCGGACGAGGCCCGGGCCGTGGAGCGGGCCGGCGCCGACGCGGTGATCGCGCAGGGCGTGGAGGCCGGCGGCCACCAGGGCACCCATCGGGACGTGCCGGAGACCGACGGCTCCGGTCTCGGGCTGTTGACGCTGGTCGCCCAGGTGCGCGAGGCGGTGAGCCTGCCGGTCGTCGCCGCCGGGGGCCTCATGCGCGGCGGGCAGATCGCCGCGGTGCTGGCGGCGGGCGCGAGCGCCGCCCAGCTCGGCACCGCGTTCCTGGCCACCGAGGAGTCCGGCGCGCGCGACGTGCACAAGCGGGCGCTGACCGACCCCCTGTTCGTCCGTACGGAGCTGACCCGCGCGTTCTCCGGGCGCCCGGCGCGCGGCCTGGTCAACCGCTTCCTGCGCGAGCACGGCCGGTACGCCCCGGCCGCCTATCCGGACGTCCACCACCTCACCGCGCCGCTGCGGGCGGCGGCGGCAGCGGCGGGCGACGCGCAGGGCATGGCGCTGTGGGCGGGGCAGGGCCACCGGATGGCCCGGGAGCTGCCCGCGGGGCGGCTGGTGGAGGTACTGGCGGACGAACTCGCGACCGCCGTGAGGAAGGTGCCGGGTCACCCGGCGGGAGGTGCGGGCCGATGACGGCGCCGGTGTTCGTGGTGGACTCCCTTCAGCCGGCGGACCTGCCGGGCGGGGAGTACGTGCTGGACGGCCCCGAGGGCCGGCACGCCGTCTCCGTCAAGCGGCTGCGGCCCGGCGAGGACGTCGTCCTCACCGACGGGCGGGGACGCTGGGCGGACGGCGTGGTGAAGGCCGCCGAGGGCAAGGACCGGCTCGTCGTGGCGGAGCTGACGCACGTGCGCGACGAACCCCCGGAGCAGCCTCGCGTCACCGTCGTCCAAGCCCTGCCCAAGGGGGACCGCGGGGAACTGGCCGTCGAGACGATGACCGAGGTGGGCGTCGACGCGATCGTGCCCTGGGCGGCGTCGCGCTGCATCACCCAGTGGAAGGGCGAGCGCGGGCTGAAGGCGCTGGCCAAGTGGCGGGCGACGGCCCGGGAGGCGGGCAAGCAGTCCCGCCGGGTCCGCTTCCCCGAGGTCGCGGACGCGGCGACGACCAAGCAGGTCGCCGCGCTGCTGGCGGGGGCCGACTTCGCCGCCGTCCTCCACGAGTCCGGCGAGATCCCCCTGGCCACCGCCGAGCTTCCCGCCTCCGGGGAGATCGTGCTGGTCGTCGGCCCCGAGGGCGGCGTCTCCCCCGAGGAACTGGAGGCGTTCGCGCGGGCGGGCGCGCGGCCCTACCGGCTCGGCCCCAGCGTGCTGCGCACCTCGACCGCCGGCACGGCCGCCACGGCGGTCCTGCTGGCCCGCACCGGCCGCTGGAGCTGACGCCCGCCCGCACGGGGGCGTGCGGCGGGCGTCTGACGTCGGGCCGCACCTGCGCGTGTGCGCCCGCACGTCCGACGCACGCCGTACTCGACGCCCGCCCGCACGTCCGACGCCCGCCCGCGCGGGTGCGTACCTGGGCCGTACGCCTGGCGCCCAACGCCCCACGCGCGGGCAGCACGGACGCGGGAGCGGGCCGTACGCCTGACGGTCGGCCGTACGCCTGACGCGCGGCAGCGCGGGCGCGTGCGTGCGTGGCCGTACGTCCGTAGGCCGGCCGCAAGGGGTCGTGGGGGCCCGTACCCCCGACGGCCGGCGGCACCCCGCGCGGACCGTCCCAAGCGGCCGGCGGCGGAAGGGAAGTGACGCCGCCGCAGGCGGGTGGCGGCCGATCTGCCCCCTGTCCAGCGGGGCCGGTGCTGCATAGGGTGATCGGGTGACCCAGTCCGCATCGCCTGCCTACCTCCGCTACCCGCACCCGCACGGCGACCTGGTGGCCTTCACCGCCGAGGACGACGTGTGGCTCGCCCCGCTCGACGGCGGCCGGGCCTGGCGGGTCAGCGCCGACAACGTGCCCGTGACCCACCCGCGCATCGCGCCCGACGGCGCCACCGTCGCCTGGACCTCCACCCGCGACGGCGCCCCCGAGGTGCACGTCGCCCCGGTCGACGGCGGACCCGCCAGACGCCTGACCTACTGGGGGAACTGGCGCACGCAGGTGCGGGGCTGGACGCCGGACGGCCGGGTGCTGGCCCTCAGCGCCCACGGACAGGCGTCCGCGCGCCGCACCTGGGCCCGCGCCGTCCCCCTCGACGGCGGCCCCGCGCGGACCCTGCCCTACGGGCCGGTCGGCGATGTCGCCCACGGCCCGGACGGCACGGTGCTGCTGACGTCGGCGATGAACCGCGAGGCGGCCTGGTGGAAGCGGTACCGGGGCGGTACGGCGGGCAAGCTGTGGATCGACCGGTCCCCGGCCGGGGCGGAAGGCGCCGGGGAGTTCGTCCGGCTCCACGAGGAGCTGGACGGGAACATCGAGTACCCGCTGTGGGTGGGGGAGAGGGTGGCGTTCCTCTCCGACCACGAGGGCACCGGAGCGCTGTACTCCTCCCTGCCCGACGGCTCCGACCTGCGGCGCCACACCCCGCTCGGCGGTTTCTACGCCCGGCACGCCGCCACCGACGGCACCCGGGTGGTGTACTCCAGCGCCGGGGAGCTGTGGGTGCTGGACGACCTGGACGGCGCCGAGCCGCGCCGGCCCGACATCCGGCTGGGCGGCCCGCGCGTCGACCTCCAGCCGTTCCAGCTCAACGCCGCCCGCTGGTTCGGGTCCGCCTTCCCGGACCACACCGCGCGGGGCAGCGCCGTCGCCGTGCGCGGCGGGGTGCACTGGGTCACCCACCGCTCGGGCCCGGCCCGCGCGCTGTCGGTGCGGCCCGGCGTCCGGGCCCGGCTGCCGCGCGTCTTCCGCGCCGACGGCGAGGAGTGGGTGGTGTGGGTGACAGACGCCGAGGGCGAGGACGCCCTGGAGTTCGCGCCCGCCACCGGTCTCGCGCCCGGCGCCACCCCGCGCCGGATCGCCGCCGGGCGGCTCGGCCGCGTCCTGGGGCTGGCGATGGCCCCGGACGGCAGCCGTGCCGCCGTCGCCTCCCACGACGGGCGGGTCCTGCTCGTCGAACGCGCGACGGGCGAGGTCCGCGAGGTCGACCGCAGCGAGCACGGCGACGCCTCCGGGCTCGCCTTCTCGCCCGACTCGGCCTGGCTCGCCTGGTCCCACCCCGGGCCGGACCCGCTGCGCCAGCTGAAACTGGCCCACACCACCGACCTGTCGGTCACCGAGGCGACCCCGCTGCGGTTCCGCGACTACGCCCCGGCCTTCACCCTGGACGGCAAGCACCTCGCCTTCCTGTCGGCCCGCTCCTTCGACCCGGTCTACGACGAGCACGTCTTCGACCTGGCCTTCGTGGAGGCCGCCCGTCCGCACCTGATCACGCTGGCCGCGACCACGCCCTCGCCGTTCGGGCCGCAGCGCCACGGCCGCCCCTTCGACACCTCCGACCACCGGGAGGAGACCCCCGACAGCGAGGGCACCCCCGCCACCCGGGTCGACCTGGAGGGCCTGGCCGACCGGATCGTGCCCTTCCCGGTCGAGGCCGCCCGCTACTCCAACCTGCGCGCCGCCAAGGACGGCGTGCTGTGGCTGCGCCACCCGGTGACCGGCGTGCTCGGCGCCTCCCGCGCCACCCCGGACGACCCGGACCCGCACACCGAGCTGGAGCGCTACGACCTCGCCCAGCAGCGCCTGGAGCACCTGGCCGGCGACGTCGACCGCTTCGAGGTCAGCGGCGACGGCAAGCGGGTGCTGATGCGGACCGACGGACGGCTGAAGGTGGTCCCCAGCGACCGGCGCGCCTCCGGCGACGACGACAGCGACACCAACGTCACCGTCGACCTGACCCGCGTACGGCAGACGGTGGACCCGGCGGCCGAGTGGCGGCAGATGTACGAGGAGACCGGCCGCGTCATGCGGGACCAGTTCTGGCGGCCGGACATGGGCGGCGTCGACTGGGAGGCCGTCCTCGACCGCTACCGGCCGGTCCTGGACCGCGTCGCCACCCACGACGACCTGGTGGACCTGTTGTGGGAGGTGCACGGCGAGCTGGGCACCTCGCACGCCTACGTCATCCCCGGCGGCGGCTTCGGCGGCGGCGCCCCGCAGGGCCTGCTCGGCGCCGACCTGTCCCGGCACGAGGACGGCACCTGGCGCGTCGACCGCGTCCTGCCCTCGGAGACCTCCGACCCCGAGGCCCGCTCCCCGCTCGCCGCGCCCGGCGTCGCGGTGCGGCCCGGGGACGCGATCCTCGCCGTCGCCGGGCAGGGCGTCGACCCGGTCACCGGGCCCGGCCCGCTGCTGGCCGGCACGGCGGGCAAGCCGGTGGAGCTGACCATCTCGCCGTCCGGCGGCGGCGAGCCGCGGCACACGGTGGTCGTGCCCGTCGCGGACGAGGAACCCCTGCGCTACCACGCCTGGGTCGCCGACCGGCGGGCCTACGTCCACGAGCGCTCCGGCGGCCGGCTCGGCTATCTGCACGTGCCCGACATGGTCGGCTCCGGCTGGGCGCAGCTCCACCGCGACCTGCGCGTGGAGGTCGCCCGCGAGGGGCTCGTCGTCGACGTGCGCGAGAACCGCGGCGGGCACACCTCCCAGCTGGTCGTGGAGAAGCTGGCCCGCCGGATCGTCGGCTGGTCGGTGCCGCGCGGCATGCGGCCCCAGAGCTATCCGCAGGACGCGCCCCGCGGCCCGGTCGTCGCCGTCGCCAACGAGTTCTCCGGCTCCGACGGCGACATCGTCAACGCCGCGATCAAGGCCCTCGGGCTCGGCCCGGTGGTGGGCACCCGCACCTGGGGCGGGGTCATCGGCATCGACAGCCGCTACCGCCTCGTCGACGGCACGCTGATCACCCAGCCCAAGTACGCCTTCTGGCTGGAGGGCCACGAGTGGGGCGTGGAGAACCACGGCGTCGACCCGGACGTGGAGGTGGTGCAGCGCCCGCAGGACCACGCGGCCGGCCGCGACGCGCAGCTCGACGAGGCGATCCGGCTGGCGCTGGCGGCGCTGGAGGAGACCCCGGCCAGGACGCCCCCCGCCCTGCCC
>NZ_WYCT01000145.1 GCF_011008945.1 Streptomyces harenosi | reverse complement strand
GGCCCGCCACCCCCAACCCGGCCGCCCAGAAGCGGGTCATGGGGGAGGCGCTGCGCCGGGCGGGCCGCCGCCCGGACGAGATCGGGCACCTCGACGTCAACGGCTCGGGCTCGGAGCTGACCGACCTCCTCGAACTGAAGGCCGTCGAGGCGGTGTACGGCCGGGGCCGGACCGCGCCGCTGCGCCTGGGTTCCATGAAGCCCAACATCGGGCACCCCCTGTGCGCCGAGGGCATCGCCGCCTTCGTCAAGGTCGCCCTCATGCTGCACCACCAGCGGACGGTGCCCTTCCTGTCGGGCGAGCAGCCCATGGAGCACTACACGATCGACCCCGCGCTCTTCGACCTGCCCCGGCACAGCGCGCCGGTGGACCTCTCCTGCGCGGCGCTGAGCAGCTTCGCCGACGGCGGTACCAACGCGCACGTGGTCCTCGGCCGCGGCCGCCCCGGCCGCCGCCGCCCGCTGGAACTCCCCGCGCTCGACCGGCGTGACGTCCGCACGGGCGCGCCCGTCCCCGGCGGCGAGCCGGCCGCCGCCCCGCCCGGAGCCGTCCCCGCCGCCGCGGAGGCGGGCCTTGGCCGGCCGCTGGTGTGGACCCGGCGCATCGGCGCGGGTGACGCGCTCCTGGACGGCCACCGTGTCCACGGGCGGCGGCTGCTGCCCGGACTGGCCTGGATCGACCTGCTCTACGGCTGCTTCGCGGAACGCGTCCCCGAGGTGCCCTACGCCGGGCTCGCCCTGCGGGAACTGACGATCTACCGGCCGCTGTCCGTCGACACCGGCCACGAGACCGTGATCCGGATCGAGGCCCGCGCCGAGGGCACGAGCGCCTGGCGGATCACGGTGACCGACGCCGCGCCGCACGACGCGGGGCAGGCCGCCCCACCGCCGTACATCACGGCCGAGGCGCACCGGACGGAGCGGACGGCCGTCGGCGACGCGCAGGTCCCGGCCGATGTGCTGGACGTCCTGCGTACCGCCGGAGCGGGGACGCGCGACCTGGAGGAGGTCTACCGCTCCGCCCGCGCGGACGCCCTCGTCCACTCGGGGCCGATGAAGGCGGTCGGTGCCGTGTACGCGGCCGGGGGCGACCTGTGGCTCAGGGTGGCCCTCGACGAGCGGGCGTCGGGCGGCGACCGCGACCGGCTCTTCCACCCGGCGCTGATCGACGGCAGCGCCGTCGCCGCCAACGAGGCGGCCCTGCGCGAGGGGGCGGCCGCCGACGGCACGCCGTCCGCCGCGCGGCCGCTGTTCCTGCCGCTCCACTACGGCTCGTTCCAGGCCGGCGCGTCCCTGGGGAGCTCCTGCTACACGCGCGTACGGCGGGACTCGGTCCGGCGGCGGGCCGATCTGCTGACGCTGTCCATGGAGTTCTTCGACACCGAGGGGTGCAAGATCGGCGAGCTGAGAGACCTCACCACCAAGGCCGTGCGCGACGCCGCGCACCTCGGCCCCGCGCCCACCGGCCCCGCGGACCCCGGCGCCGCACGCCGCGATGACGCGCCCGCCGTGTCCGGGCCCGACAGCCCCGGCGCCGGCGAGCCGGCTGCCGCGGCGCTCACCCCGCAGGAGGCCGAGGCGGCCGTGGCCGAGGTCGTCGCCGCCCGGCTCGGCGTCCCGGCCGACCGGGTCGCGCGGCACAGCAGCTACTACGAACTGGGCCTGGACTCCGCCGCCCTGCTGGCGGCGGCGCGGGACATGGAGGCACGGCTCGGGACGAGACTGGCGCCGACGCTGCTGTTCGAGCACACGACGGTGGCCGCGCTCGCCGCCCACCTGGCACGGCACCACCGGCGGCCGGTCCCCACCGCGCCGCCCGCGCGGGACGCGTCCCCCGGCCCCTCGGGCCGGGCCCCGTCCGCCACCGCCCCGGACCGGGCCCCGTCTCCCGAGCCGCCCGAGCGGGTCCCGTCGCCGGAACCCGCGGTGCCGGACGGGGCCTCCCCGGACCGGCCCCGGGACACCTGGCGGCCCGCCGCACCGGCCCCGCGGACCGGTGCGGAGGACATCGCGATCATCGGCATCGGCGGCCGGTACCCGAAGGCGGCGGACGTCGCCGAGTTCTGGGAGAACCTCAAGGCCGGGCGGGACTGCGTGAGCGAGGTCCCGGAGAACCGGTGGCCGCGCGACACGTTCCGGGGCGAGCGCACCCCCTCCGGGCGGGCGATGCCCTCCTGGGGCGGGTTCCTCGACGACGTCGACTGCTTCGACGCCGGGTTCTTCGGCATCCCGGCGGACGAGGCGGCCCGGCTCGACCCCCAGGAGAGGCTGTTCCTGGAGGTGTGCTGGGAGGCCGTCGAGGACGCCGGGCACACCCCGGCGGGGCTCACCGGGTCCGGCGTCCGCGGCCCCCGGCGGGCGGTCGGCGTCTTCGTCGGGGTCATGCACCAGGACTACGCCCTGGTGCAGCACGACGCGGCCGGCCGGCCCGGCTCCTTCCCGCCGGCCCTGAACGCCGCCTCCATCGCCCACCGCGTCTCGCACTTCTGCGACTTCAACGGCCCCTCCCTGGCCGTCGACACCGTCTGCGCCTCCTCGCTGACCGCGCTGCACCTGGCCGTGGAGAGCCTGCGGCGCGGCGAATGCGACGCGGCCCTCGCGGGGGGCGTCAACCTCGCCCTGCACCCGGCCAGGTTCCGGGCCTACGGCACGCTGGACCTGCTCGCCGGGGACACGCCCGCCCGGTCGTTCGCCGCCGGCGGCGAGGGCTACGTGCCCGCCGAGGGCGTGGGCGCCGTCCTGCTCAAGCCGCTCGGCCGGGCGCTCGCCGACGGGGACGCCGTCTACGCCGTCATCAAGGGCACCGCCGTCAACCACTCCGGCCGGACCCCCGGCCTCCGGGTGCCGTCGGTCGCCGCCCAGGCCGCCCTCATCGAGGACTGCCTGGACCGGGCCGGCATCGACCCCGCGACGCTGGGCTGGCTCGAAGCGCACGGCACGGGGACCGAGATCGGCGACCTGATCGAGATCCAGGCGCTGCGCAGGGTCTTCGAGGACCGCACGGACGCCAAGGGGTTCTGCGGGCTGGGCTCGGTCAAGTCGGCCATCGGCCACGCCGAGGCCGCCGCCGGGATCAGCGCCCTCACCAAGGCCGCGCTCCAGCTCCACCACGCCACCCTCACCCCGCTGGTCCGCGCCGAGCGGCCCAACCCGTACCTGGACCTGGACGACTCGCCCTTCCGCCTCCAGACCGAACTGCGGGAGTGGACGGCCGACTCGGCCGGGACCGCGCCCGCGGCGCCGCGCCGCGCCGGGGTCAGCGCCTTCGGAGCGACGGGCGCCAACGCCCACGTCGTCCTGGAGGAAGCGCCCCCGCACGCCCGTGACCTGCCCGGGGCCGGAACGTGGAGCGGCTCCCCGCGCCCCGTGCTGGTACCGCTGTCCGCGACGGACGCGGAACGCCTGCGCGCCTACGCCGGGAAGCTGCTGCGCTTCCTGGACTCCAAGGAGGGCGCGGAGGTGGACGTGGTGGCCCTGGCCCACACCCTCCAGACGGGCCGGGTGGCGCTGGCCGAGCGCGCCGTCGTCCTGGCGCACGACCTCGACGAGCTGAAGGACGCCCTCGCCGTCCTGGCGCACGGCACCGGCGCCGGCTCCGGTGGCCTGTGGCGCGGCCGGGCCGGTGAACAGAGCCTGGAGGCGCGGCTGCTCGACGAGGACGACCTGCGCGCGGAACTGGTCGCCCGGTGGGCGGCACAGGGCGCGTGGCACAAGATCGCCGAACTCTGGACCGGCGGTCACACCGTGGACTGGCGCGCCCTGTACGACGGTACGGTGCCGCGCCGCGTGCACCTGCCCACCTATCCCTTCGCCAAGCGGCGCCACTGGGTGGGGGAGCCCGGCCGGAACGGCACCGCCACGCGCCCGCCGGAAGCCGCCTCGCCGGCCGCCCTCCCGCCCGTGGCCGTCCCGGAGGCCCCGTCGGCGCCCGACCCCGGTCCCCTCGCCGCCGCCGCCGTTCCCACGCCGCGCCGGCCCCGCGCCGGTGCCGTGCGGTGGCGGTACGTGCCGGAGGGCGAGCCGCTGCCCGAGCGACCGGAGGCGGCCGCCCCGGCCGGCCGGGAGCCCTCCCCGCAGGAGAAGGCGCGCGGGTTCGTGCGGCAACTGGTCGCGGACCGTCTGGGGCGGGCCCCCGAGGAGATCGAACCGCACACCGGCCTGATCGACCTGGGGCTGACCTCGCTCGGCGCGGTGGAACTCACCAAGGAGCTCGCGGCGACGGTCGACCCGGCCTTCCTGCCCAGCGTCCTGTTCGAGCACACCACCGTGGCGGAGGTGGCGGCCTACCTGGCCGCCCGGCGCCCCGCCGCCCTGGCCCGCCTGGTGGCCACGACGGCCGCGCGCCCGCCCGCCCCGGAGCGGCCGCCCGGCCCGCGCCCGGACGTCCTGGCGGTCCTCGCGGACCTGCACACCGGCGACCTGGGCCTGGACGATGCCATCGCGCTCCTCGACACAGACGGGAACGACAAGTGATACGCGAGATCGACGTCCTCATCGGGGAGTACCGGGCGGGCCGTATCGGCGACGCCGAGGTGGCCGAGCGGCTGCGCCTGCTGCGGCGGACCGCGCGGCAGAGTCCGCAGCCCGCCCGGGAGCCGGCCGCTGCGGGCGGTCCGCGACGGCCGGGCACCCCCGTGGACACCCACCCCCTGTCGGAGTCCCAGCGCGCACTGTGGTCGCTGCACCGGGCCTACCCGGACCTGAGCGCCTACAACGTGCCGTTGTGCCTGAGGGTCACGGACCTGGACGTGCCCCTCTTCGAGGAGGCGTGCCGGGCGCTGGTGGCCCGCCACCCGGTGCTCACCACCGTGATCCACCGGGAGGGGAACACGCCGTACCAGTCGGTCGACCCCGCCCGGGAGCCGGACTTCGCCCGCGTGGACCTCACGGAGATCGCGGACGACGCCGAGGCGCTGGACCTCGTCCGGCGCGAGGGCAAGCGCCCGTTCGCCATGGACGCCACCTCCCCCGGGGACGCGCAGGGGCTGTTCCGGGTCAGGGTGTTCGACCGTCCCGGCGACGAGTCCATCGTCCTGATCACCGTGCACCACGTCATCTTCGACGGCACCTCGGCGACGCTGCTGCTGGACGCGGTGTTCGAGGCGTACCGGGAGCTGGCGGCCGGCCGCCGCCCGGCCGGGGCCGGCGGGGACCGGGTGGCGTTCCACGACTTCGTCGGTGAGGAACGGCGCGCGCTGGCCGGGCGGAGCCGGTCCGTGCTGCCGTACTGGCGCGAGCGGCTCGCCGCGCCGCTGCCCGTTCTCGACCTGCCCACCGAGCGCCCGCACACGGAGGTCAAGGACCGCTTCGCCGGTGCCACCCACATCAGCCGCGTACCCGCCGAGCTGGCCGCACGGGTCAGGGAACTCGCCGCCCGGCGACGGGTGTTCGTCTCCTCCGTGCTGCTCACCGCCTACGCGGCGACCCTGACCTCGTACGCGGGGCAGAGCGAACTGGTGGTCGGGATGCCGCTGAACGAACGCCGCGGCGACGGACTCGCCGGCGCCATGGGCCTGCTGGTCAACATGCTGCCCGTGCGGGTGGCCGTCCCGCCGGCCTCCTCGTTCGCCCGGCTCGTCGCCCGCGCCCAGCGGGAGGCCGCCGACGACATGCTGCACGCCCATCCCTTCCCCGCCCTGGTCCGGGAGCTCGCCCCGGAGGCCCGTCCCGGCCGCTCCCTGCTCTTCCAGACGGCCTTCGTCCACCAGGACGTCCTCGACGGCATCGCCGGCCCCGGCCGCCCCTACCGGCTCGTCGAAGAGGTCCACCAGGAAGGCGAGTACGAACTCTCGCTGGAGGTGTGGAACGGCGAGGACGCTCTGACCCTCTACTGGACATACCAGACCGAGCTCTACGCCCGGGACGTCGTCGAGGAGCTGGCGGACCGGTTCGTCCGCCTCCTGGCGGCGGTGTGCGCGGAGCCGGAGGCCCCCCTGGCCGACATCCTCCCCGGCGTCACCGCGACGGCGTCCCAGGGCGCGCCCGGACCCCGCCACGGGACGGCCGCCCCCGGGATTCCCGCCCCGGCCCGCCGCGCCGACGGCGCCGAGCCCGGGAGCCCGGAACTCCCCGGCGAGGCCCGGGCCCGGCAGCTCGCCTACTGGACCCGGCAGCTCGACGGATGCGACCCCCAGGTGTCGCTGCCGGCGGACCGTCCGAGGTCCACGGCGGGCACGTACCGGGGCGCCCGGGAGCCGTTCCGGGTGGAGCGGGAGGTGTCCCGGCAGCTGGCGGAGATCGCCGCAGAGCACGGCACCACCCTCTACACGGCCCTGCTGACGGCCTGTGCGCTGCTGCTCCACCGGTACACCGAGCAGACCGACCTCACCATCGGCACGACCCTCCCCGGCCCGCACGACAGCGCCGCGGCCGGCCTGCGCGCCGGCACCCAGGTGATCCGCGCCGACCTCTCCGGCGATCCGGCCTTCGCCGAACTGCTCGGCCGGACCGCGGAGGTGGTGCGCCAGGCCCGCGCCCACGGGGACGTGCCGCTCCGCGCCGTGGCGGACGCCCTCGGCCTGCGGTCCGGTACCGGCCGCACACCCGCCTTCCAGGTCGCCTTCGACTTCCGGCAGGCGCCTTCCGGCGGCCGGACGGAGCCGGGCGGGGCGTCCGGCGCCGTCCCGGCCGCCGGCCCGTGCGACGTCTCGCTGGAACTGGGCGAGACGGCGGACGGCCTGGCGGGTGCCCTGGTCTACGACGCCGGGCTGTACGACCGGGAGAGCGTCCGGCGCTTCGCCCGCAACTACGCGGCCCTGCTGCGCGCGGTCGTCGCCGGGCCCGGCGAGCCGGTCTCCCGGCTCGACGGCCTGGACGAGGCCGAGCAGCGCCGGGTGCTCCACGAGTGGAACACCGTCCCGGCCGCCGGGCCCGCGCCCCGGTGCGTGCACGAGTGGTTCGAGGAGGTGGCGGCCGCGGAGCCGGACGCGGTGGCCGTGGAGTGCGAGGGGCGGGTCCTCTCGTACGGGGAGCTGAACGCCCGCGCCAACCGCCTGGCACGCCACCTGCGCGGCCTGGGGGCCGGGCCGGAGGTGCCGGTGGCCCTGTGCCTGCCCCGGGACGAGCAGCTCGTCGTATGCGTCCTGGCGGTGCTGAAGGCGGGCGCGGCGTACGTGCCGCTGGACCCCGCCTCGCCGGCGGAGCGGCTGGCGTTCGTCCTGGAGGACGGCGCGCCGCGCGTCGTGGTCACCAACGGCGGGCTGCCCGAGGGGCTTGCGGTGCCGTCCGTGCCGGTGGTGGACGTGGCGGCGGACGCGCCGCGGTGGGCGGGCCTGCCCCCCGAGGACCTGCCGGGTGCCGGGGTGTCGCCGTCGAACACCGCGTACGTCATCTACACGTCCGGTTCGACGGGTGTGCCCAAGGGGGTCGCGGTCGAGCACCGGAACGTGACGCGGCTGTTCACGTCGACCGCCGACTGGTTCCGCTTCGACGCGCACGACGTGTGGACCCTCTTCCACTCCTTCGCCTTCGACTTCTCGGTGTGGGAGATGTGGGGCGCTCTGCTGCACGGGGGACGGCTGGTGATCGTGCCGCAGGCCGTCACGCGCGACCCGCACGCCTTCCACCGGCTGCTGCGCGACTCGGGCGTCACCGTGCTCAACCAGACGCCCAGCGCCTTCCGGCAACTGATCGCGGCGCAGGGCGACGAGGCCGCGCCGCACGCCCTGCGGGTCGTGATCTTCGGCGGCGAGGCGCTGGACGTGGCGTCGCTGAAACCGTGGATGGACCGCCCGGTCAACCGGGAGACCGCACTGGTCAACATGTACGGCATCACCGAGACGACCGTGCACGTGACCTACCGGCCGCTGACCCCGGCGGACGCGGAGCGCCCGGTGAGCCCGATCGGCGCGCGCATCCCCGACCTGCGGACCTACGTCCTGGACCAGTACGGCCGCCCCGCGCCCATCGGCGCGGCCGGTGAACTGTACGTGGGCGGCGCGGGCGTCGCCCGGGGGTACGTCAACCGGCCGGAGCTGACCGCGGAGCGGTTCGTCGAGGATCCGTTCTGCGGGGAGCCCGGGGCCCGGATGTACCGGACCGGCGACCTGGCACGGTGGCGCGCGGACGGCTCACTGGAGTACCTCGGCCGCAACGACGACCAGGTCAAGATCCGCGGGTTCCGCATCGAACCGGGCGAGATCGAGGCCCGCCTGGGCGAGCACCCGGCCGTGGCCTCCTGCGCGGTGCTGGCCCGGCAGGACCAGCCCGGCGAGAAGCAGCTCGTGGCCTACGTCGTCCCGGCCGGCCGGGCGCCGGGGACCGGCGCGGACGGCGGACCCGCGGAGCTCCGCGAGGACCTGCTGCGGCACCTGCGGCGCACGCTGCCCGCGTACATGGTCCCCCGTGCCCTCGTCACCCTGGACCGGCTGCCGCTGACCGGCAACGGCAAGCTCGACCGCAAGGCCCTGCCCGCACCCGGCATCGACGCCTACGCCGCACGCGGCTACACCGCCCCGGACACCCCCACCGAGCGGATTCTCGCGGCCGTGTGGGCCGGGCTGACGGGCCTGGACGAGGCCCGCATCGGCACCGGCGACAACTTCTTCGAACTGGGCGGGCACAGCCTTCTGATCGCCACCCTGATCGCGCGGCTGGCGGAGCACGGGCTGCACGCCACCGTGCGGGACGTGTTCGCCAGTCCCACCCTCGCCGACCTGGCGGCCCGGATCGACGGCGGCGCCCCCGACGCCGCCGGCCACGAGGTCCCGGCCAACGCCATCCCGCCCGGGTGCGCGCGCATCACCCCCGGGATGCTGCCGCTGGCCGGCCTCACCCAGGCCGAGATCGACTCCATCACCGCCCAGGTGCCCGGCGGCGCCCCCAACGTGCAGGACGTCTACCCCCTCGTACCGTCCCAGGAGGGCATCCTCTTCCACCACCTGATGGACCCCGGGCGCGACCCGTACGTCATCCCGCTGCTGTTCGCCGTCCCGGACCAGGGGGTCTGCGACGACTTCGTGGCCGCCCTCCAGGCACTGGTGGACCGGCACGACGCGATGCGCACCGCCGTCGTCACCGAGGGCCTGTCCCAGGCCGTGCAGGTGGTCCTGCGCGAGGTGCGCCTCGACGTGGAGCGGCGGACCCTCGACCCGGACGAGGACGCCGAGCGGCAGGCCCGCGCCTGGCTGGACGAACCCGGCAGCATGCGCCTGGACCAGGCGCCGCTGGTACGGCTCGCGGTCGCCGCCGACCCGCACTCCGAGCGCCGCTTCCTGCTGTTCCGCGTGCACCACCTCATCGAGGACGCCACCTCGCTGCGGCTGATCTTCGACGAGCTGGCCACCCACATGGCGGGCCGCCCGGACCGCCTGGCGCCGGCCCCCGCCTACCGCGACTTCGTCGGCCACACCCTGCACCAGCTCGCGACGAACGACGCCGAGGCGTACTTCCGCGCCGAACTGGCGGACGTCACCGAGCCGACCACGCCCTTCCACCTCGCCGACGTGCACGGCGACGGCAGCCGCGTCCACGACGTGCACCGCCCGCTGCCCGCCGGGCTGACCCGCGAGCTGCGCGCCCAGGCCCAGCGCCTGCGCCTCAGCCCGGCCACCCTCTTCCACGCCGCGTGGGCCCTCGTGGCCGCGGCGGCCGGCGGACGCGACGACGTGGTCTTCGGCACGGTCCTGTCCGGGCGGCTCCAGGGCGTCCCGGGTGTCGAGCGCATGCTGGGCAACTTCATCAACACGCTGCCCCTGCGGGTGCGGCTGCGCGACCGGAGCGTGGAGGACCTCGTCTCCGAGGTCGACGCCGGCCTGAAGGGGCTGATCCGCCACGAGCAGAGCGCCCTCACCCTCGCCCAGGGATGCAGCGGCCTCGACAGCGAGGCCGCGCTGTTCAGCTCCCTGATCAACTACCGCTACGTGGAGCCCCGCGACGGCCGCGACCCCACCGGGCTCCAGGACCTGGGCGTCACCCTGCTCGGCTGGCTGGACCGCACCAACTATCCGGTCGGCGTCTCGGTCGACGACACCGGGACCGCCCTCTCCCTCAACGCCCAGGTCGACACCGTCCTGTCGCCCGACGCCGTGCTCGACCAGATCGAGACGGCCCTGTCCGGGCTGCTCGCCGCCCTGGCCGCCGACGACGGCGCCAGCACCCGGGCCCTCGACATCGACGTCGTGCCCCCGGCCCAGTACCGGCGCGAGCTGACCGAGTGGAACGACACCGCACGGCCCTCCCGCCACGACCGCTGCCTGGCCGAGCTGTTCGAGGAGCAGGTCCGGGCGCGCCCGGACGCGATCGCCGTCGCGCACGGCGACCGGCGGCTGACCTACGCGCAGACCAACGCCCGCGCCAACCGCGTGGCGCACTATCTGCGCGAACGGGGAGTCGGGCCGGACACCCTCGTGGGGCTGTGCGCCGAACGCTCACCCGACCTGGTGATCGGCCTGCTGGGCATCCTCAAGGCCGGCGGCGCCTACGTCCCCATCGACCCCGCCTACCCCCGGGAGCGCATCCGCGCCGTACGCGACGGCTCCGGCGTGCGGATCGTCCTCGGCCAGTCCGGGCTGTCCGAGGCCCTGCTCGACGGCACGGGCGACGGCGTCCCTCCCGAGGTCGTCCACCTCGACACCGGGGAACGCGCCGCCGACGGCACCGGGCCCGCCGCCCAGGTCCTCGCCGGCCGCCCGGAGGACGACCTCTCCCCGGCGGAGACCGGCCTGCGGCCCGGCCACCTCGCCTACGCCATCTTCACCTCCGGTTCCACCGGACGGCCCAAGGGCGTCCTGGTGGAGCAGCGCGGCGTGGCGCGGCTCGTGACCAACCCCGACTTCTTCGCCGCCGGTGAGACCGACGTGGTCCTGCACCACTCCTCGATCGCCTTCGACGCGGGCTCGCAGGAGGTGCTCACCCCGCTCCTCAACGGCGGCCTGCTGGTCCTGCACGACGGCGACTCCAAGGACCCGGCGCACCTGCTGGACACCGTGGAGCGCACCGGAGTCACCACCATGCTGCTGTCGGCCGCCTTCCTCCCGGCGTTCGCCGACGCGGCGGCCGGGCGCACCCTGCCGCTGCGCTGCCTGGCCGTCGTGGGCGACACCTTCTCGGCCCGGGACGTGCGCCGGCTCTACGCGGCGCACCCCGGCCTGACGGTGGTCAACGGGTACGGACCCACCGAGAACAGCATCGCCTCCACCTACCACGTGATCCCCGCGGACATCGCCGAGGACACCGCCGTCCCCATCGGCCGGCCGGTTCCCTGGTCGACCGCGTACGTGCTCGACCGGAACCTGCGTCCGCTCCCGTGGGGCGCCGTCGGTGAACTGTGCGTCGGCGGCGCCGGGGTGGCCCGCGGCTACCTCGACGACGCCGGGCTGACGGCCGGACGGTTCGTCCCCGACCCCTTCTCCCAGGAGCCCGGCGCACGGCTGTACCGCACCGGCGACCTGGCCCGCCGGCTCCCGGACGGCACCCTGGAGTTCCACGGCCGCGTCGACGACCAGGTCAAGGTCCGCGGGTACCGGGTGGAGCCCGGCGAGATCGAGACGGTGCTGCACGCCCACCCCGCCGTGCACAGCGCCGTGGTCACCACCCGTACCCTCGGCGGCACCCAGCAGCTCGTCGCCCATGTGCGCCCGGCGGCCACATGGCTCGACGGCGTCGCCCGCCAGGAGAACCGGGATCGCCTGCGGCAGTGGCAGGACCTCTTCGAGGACCGGTACTGCACCGACGGTCCCGGCGTGCCCGAAGGCGGCGGCGACCCGGCACAGCCCGCGGACGACCTCGACCTGGCGGGCTGGAGCAGCAGTTACACCGGGGAGAGCATCCCCGTCGACGAGATGCTGGAGTGGATCGACGGCACGGTCCGGCGGATCCACGCGCTGCGCCCCCGGCGGCTGCTGGAGGTCGGCTGCGGCACCGGGCTGCTGCTCTTCCGCTACGCCGACGCCTGCGAGTCCGTCCACGCCGTCGACCTCTCCGCCTCGGCCCTGGCCGGTGTCCGCAGCGGCGTGGAACGCCGGGGCTGGACGCACGTCACCCTCGACCAGGGCGACGCACGCTCCTTCACCGTGCCGGAGGGGACGGAGAAGTTCGACACCGTCGTCGTCAACTCCGTCGTGCAGTACTTCCCCAACCGGCTCTACCTGGAGGAGGTCGTCGAGCGGCTGCTCCCGCTGGTCGCCGAGGGAGGGCGCATCCTGATCGGCGATGTGCGCAACCTCGACCTGTTCTCCGCCCACGTGTGCGCCGTCGAACGCAGCCGGCTGTCCGCTCCGGCCCCGGCCGCCGCCCTCGAACGCCAGGTGCGGCGCCGGCGCCGCCAGGAGACGGAACTGCTGGTCAGCCCCACCTACTTCGCCCGGCTCCCCGAGCGGCTCACGGAGATCGGCGCGGTGGACATCGCCGTCAAGCGCGGCACCGGCGACAACGAGATGCTCGGCTACCGCTACGACGTCGTCCTCACCAAGGGCGCCGCGGCACCCGAGGCGGAGCTGCCGTGGCTGGACGCCGCCACCGCCGGCGAGCTGCGGGCGCTGCTCGCCGAGGGCCGGCACCGCCGCTTCGGGGTGAGTGGCCTGACCAACCCGCAGATCGCCGAGGACGTCCGGGTGAGCCAGGGCCTCGCCCGCTGGCCCGGCCGGCGGCAGGTGGCACCGCTCAGCGGCGGCCGCCGTCTGTCCCCGGAGGCGTCGCAGCGGGTGGCGGAGCTGGAAGCCGTGCTCCGGTACGCCGAGGAGCTGGGCTACCACGTCGCGGTGACGTGGTCCCAGGACCGGCTGGACGGGCTCGACCTGCTCTTCGCCCGGGACGAGCCACCGCGCGCCCTGGCCCGCGCTCCCTACCGCGCGTCCTCCATGACGAACGTGCCGCAGATCGCGGACACCGGCCGCGCCCTGACCCGCACCCTCAAGGAGTACCTGTCCGGCAGGGTGCCCGAGTACCTGGTGCCGCACGTCTTCGTGGCCCTCGAAGAGCTGCCGCTCACCCCCAACGGAAAGGTCGACAAGCGGGCGCTGCCGGCACCGGAGGAGACCGATGTCCACCGGGAGAGCTATCTCGCGCCCCGCAGCGACCTGGAGCGCACCCTGTGCCGGCTGGCCGGCGACGTCCTGGAGCTGGACCGCGTCGGCCTCCAGGACACCTTCCTCGACCTCGGCGGCCACTCCCTGCTCGCCACCCGGCTGACCATGCGGGTGAAGCAGGAGACCGGCCGGGAGCTGTCCCTGCAGACGCTGCTCTCCGGGGCCACCCTGGGCGAGATGGCCCGGGAGCTGGAGAGCGCGGCCCCCGCCCCGGCGGCCGAGGCGGTGCCCCTGCTGCCCGGCACCGACCCGGAGACCGACGCCCCGCTCGCCCTCCAGCAGAGCGAACTGTGGTTCCTCGCCCCGGCCGGGCACCCGGGGCCCGCGTACGACAACGTGCAGGTGGCCCACCGGATCATCGGCCCGCTGGACCGCGACGCGTACGCCCGCGCCTACCGCGTGCTCGTCGAACGCCACGCGATCCTGCGCACCGGCTACGTCCGGCACCCGGACGCCACCGTCACCCAGCGCGTCCACGACGCCGCCGGGTTCGCCGTCGCCTTCGAGAAGGTCGCCGGGGAGCGTGCCCTCAGCGAATGGCTGCGGGCCGAACGGGCCCGGCCGTTCGGCCCGGAGGGCCGGTACATGCTGCGCGTGCACCTCCTGACCCTCTCGGAGTACGAGCACATCGCCGTGGTCACCCGGCCCTGGGGCATCTTCGACGGCACGTCCGCCGGCGTCCTCATGGCCGAACTGGACGCCCTCTACCGGGCGCTGAGCGCGGGGACCGAGCCGTCCCTGCCGCAGCCCTCCCTCCAGTACGCCGACTTCGCCCGCTGGCAGCAGCGCGCCGTGGACGACGCGGCGCGCGAACGGCAGCGGGCGTACTGGCGCGCGCACCTGGCCGGGCTGCCCGCGTGCGTCGCGCTGGAGACCGACTACCAGCGGCCCGCGGTCAAGTCCTACCGGGGATCGTCCGTCGGGGTACGGGTGCCGCTGGAGGTGCTCGACCTGCTCCGCGGCTTCGGCCGGGAACGGGGCGGCACCCTGTACATGACGCTGCTGTCGGCGTTCGCGGCGCTGCTCGGCGCGTACACCCGGGACCGCGACCTGGCCATCGGCTCGCCGGTGACCAACCGCCCCCGCCCCGAACTGGAGTCCGTGGTCGGCTACTTCGTCAACCTGCTGGTGATGCGTCTGGAGACGGCGGACGACCAGCGCTTCGACGACCTGCTGGCGCAGGCCGCGCGGATCACCGCGGCCGCCCACGAGCACAAGGACGTCCCGTTCGCCGACCTCGTCGCGGAGCTCGTGCCGAAGCCCGATCCGGCGCACTCGCCGCTCTTCCAGATCATGTTCAACCTGGTCCCCGCGGCCGGACCGGCCGCACCGGACGGCGGGCTCGGCGGCGGCCTGGCGTCCGTGCCGGTGCCGATCGACACCGAGGTGGCCAAGTTCGACCTCCACCTGGCTCTCCGGGAGACCCCCACGGGGCTGGAGGGGCGGCTGGAGTACAGCACCGACCTGTTCGCGCGGCCCACGGCCCAGGCGATGGCGGCGGCCTACGAGCGGCTGCTGCTGAAGATCGTCACGCGACCGGGGGCGACCCTGGCCCAGTTGCGCCGGGCGGCGGTGGACGGCGCCACGGGGCCGGCCGACTGACCCGGCGCGCGTCCGCGTCCCCGGGCGGACGCGCGCCTGCCCCGCCGGGGAGGGATCCGCCCTCCCCGGCGTCCCCCCCCCGTGCCGCACCGGAGGCCGCGGCGCGCCACCACCGGCGGCCGCGCCGGGCACGGGGGACCGACTCCTGCGACGACGGCTGAGTGATCACATGACTGCGGTGTACGTGTTCCCCGGACAGGGCTCCCAGCACAAGGGCATGGGGAAGGAGCTGTTCCCCCGCTTCCCCGACCTGACGGCGCAGGCCGACGAGATCCTCGGCTACTCGCTGCGGGAGCTGTGCCTGGAGAACCCCGGCCGTCTCCTGGGCCGCACCGAGTACACCCAGCCCGCGCTCTACGCGGTCAGCGCCCTGCACCACCTCGATCGCCTCGCCGCCGGGGCAGAGCCGCCCGCCGTGGCCGCCGGGCACAGCCTGGGCGAGTACACCGCCCTGTTCGCGGCCGGAGCCTTCGACTTCGCCACCGGGCTGGACCTGGTGCGCAAGCGCGGGGAGCTGATGAGCCGCGCCCCCAAGGGAGCGATGGCCGCGGTCGTCGGCCTCGACCTGGAGCGCGTGCGGGAGATCCTGGCCGGGTTGCCATACCGCAACATCGACATCGCCAACATCAACGCCCGCCGGCAGTGCGTCCTGTCCGGCCTGTACGAGGAGATCCACGCGCCCGAGCTCCGCGCCGCCTGCGCCGAAGCCGGGGGTACCTTCGTCCCCCTCAAGGTGAGCGCGGCCTTCCACTCGCGCTGCATGACCGGCGTCGAGGAGGAGTTCGCCCGTCATGTCGCCGGCGTCGAGTTCCGTGAGCTCCGCCTGCCCGTGGTCGCCAACTGCACCGCCCGCTTCTACCCGCCGACCGGCTACGCGGACCTGCTGACCCGGCAGATATCCAGCCCGGTCAGGTGGTACGAGTCCCTGTCCTGGCTCATGAGCCGGGGCCACCGCGACTTCCACGAGATCGGCCCCGGCACCGTGCTGACCCGGCTCACCGAGAAGATCCGCCAGGACCCCTTCCCGGTACGCGGGAAGCGGGCGCCCGCCGCCCCGGACCCGTCCCCGGGGCGGCGCCGGATCGTCTTCGTGTACGGCGGACAGGGCACCCAGTACCCCCGCATGGGCCGCGAACTGTACGACGACAACCCCGCGTTCCGGGCCGCCATGGACCGGTGCAGCGCCCTCTACGAGGCGGCCCACGGCACCTCGCTGGTGGCCGCCGTCCACGACGACGCGCGCCCCGGGCGGGACTTCGACGACATCCTGGTCACCCACGCGGCGCTCTACAGCGTCGGCTGGAGCCTCACCGAGGCCCTGCGCGACGAGGGCGTCCGGCCCGACGCCGTCCTCGGCCACAGCCTCGGCGAGTACGTCGCCGCCACCGTCGCCGGGGTGATGTCCCTGGAGGACGGCCTGGACCTCGTCATGAAACAGGCCCACCTGCTGGCGCAGCGCTGCCGCGGCGGCGGGATGCTCGGCGTCCTCGCCGACCCCGGCCTCCACCGCGGGCGCCCGGAGCTGTTCGCCGGCGTCGCCCTGGCGGGGGCCGGCCCGTCGGGCCGCGCCACGGGGCACTTCGTCGTCAGCGGCACGGCCGAGCGGCTCGCCGAGGTGCGCGCCGCGCTGGACGCCGAAGGCGTGACCACCGTCCGGCTGCCCGTCGGGTACGCCTTCCACTCGGCGCGGCTCGACGCCGTCCGGGACGAGTGCCGCAGCATGGGCCGCGCCGTCGCGGCGCGGCCGCCCGGCCTGCCGATCCACTCCTGCGCCCACGCCGGGCCCCTGCCCCACGACGCCTGGGAGCGCTGGGACGCCCACTGCTGGGACGTGATCCGCGCCCCGGCCCGCTTCGGCGAGCTGATGGCGACGTCGTTCCCCACGCCGGAGGACCACCACTTCGTCGACCTCAGCCCCGGCGGATCGTTCGTCAGCCTCCTGGCCCACGCCTACGGCCCCGCCTACCGGGCGACGGCCGCCCTGAGCCGGTTCACCCCCGACGGCGTGTCGATGCGCCGGCTGCTGGAGGAGCTGCGCTCCCCGGTGTGAGCCGGGCGGGCGGGGACGGCCGGTCCGGGCCGCTCAGGGGGCCTCCACCACCGGCGGCTCCCCGCGCGGCAGCGTCAGCGCGCGGCGCAGCGCGGCGGCGGCCTCTTCGCCGATGCGGTCGGCGAGGGCGCCCTCGATGACGGTGAGGGTGGCCTGGGCGCGGCGGTGGACCCGGGCGCCCTCGGCCGTGATGCGTATCAGGCGGTTGCGGGCCGAGGCCGGGTCCGGGACCTGCTCCAGCAGACCGAGGGCGAGCAGGCCGTGCACGGCCTGGTGCGCCGTCTGCCGGGTCACGCCGAGACGGCGCGCCAGCTCGGCGACCGTGGTGCCCTCCGCGTCCAGGAAGGCGAAGACCTGGCCCTGGGCGCTGGTCAGCGGCTGCTCGCCGGCCGCCCGCATGCTCGCCGTCAGCGCGTCGTCGAACCAGCGCTTGGCGCCGGCCAGCAGCAGGGGCAGGTTGGATGCGGGTTCGGTCATGGCTCCTCGGGTTCCTCGGGTCACGAGCATACGGGCGGGCTCCTGACCGGTCCGCGGCACCGGTTCCGGACGAGGGGGTTGCCTTCCCATGATCGTCAGGTAGCCTGACAACCACCCGAAGTCAGGCTACCTGACAACGCGATCCGCCGGAGGCTCCCATGACCATCGAATTCGCCCGGCGCCCCCACTCCCGCATCCCCGCGGAACCGGGCAAGCCGTACTTCATCGACAAGGGGATGGGCGACCGCGCCCACCTCTTCACCGACCTGGTGACCGTCTACGCGGGCGGCCCGCAGACCGAGAACAGCTTCAACTTCTTCACGGTCGAGGGCCCCAAGGGCGACACCATCCCCGCCCACTCCCACCCGAACACCTAC
>NZ_WYCT01000144.1 GCF_011008945.1 Streptomyces harenosi | reverse complement strand
CTCCGGGTCAGGTGCGGGCGGGGCGGCGGGCGGCCGGTCGCTGCCGGGGGCCGCCGAGTCGTGGCGGACGAAGTACGTGGGCCGGTTCTGCACCGCGGTGTAGATCCTCGCGACGTACTCGCCGAGCAGGCCGACGCAGACGAGCTGGACGGCGCCGATGAACAGCACCCCGGTGAAGAGCGAGGTCCAGCCGGGGACGGTGCGGCCGAGGGCGTAGGCCACCAGCGTGTAGACCAGCAGTCCGGCGCAGACCAGGAAGGCGCCGACGCCGAGCCAGGTGGCCAGGCGCAGCGGCGCCGCCGAGAATCCGGTGACGCTGTCGACCGCGAGCCGGATCATGCGGCCCAGCGGGTACTTGGTGGTGCCCGCCGGGCGCGGGGCGCGCTCGTAGGTGACCTGCCCGCTGGGAAAGCCCAGCCACGGCACCAGCAGCCGGTAGACCCGCTGCTGGTCGGGCAGGGCCTTCAGGGCGTCCACCGCGGCGCGGCTGAGCAGCCGGAAGTCACCGGCCTGCGCGGGGACCTGCGAGCCCGCCAGGCGGCGCACCAGCCGGTAGTAGACGGTCGCGGTCCAGCGCTTGAACCCGGTGTCGCTGCTGCGGTCGGCGCGGACGCCGTAGACGATGTCGAGGCCCTCCGAGCGCGCCAGCGCCAGCATCTCCGGGATCTTCTCCGGGGGGTCCTGGAGGTCGGCGTCCAGGGTCAGGACGTAGGCGCCGACGGCCCGGTCCAGGCCGGCGGTGAGCGCGGCCTGGTGGCCGGAGTTGCGCCGCAGGGCGACGACGCGCAGCTCGGGCCAGCCCAGCCGGAAGGCGGCCAGCAGGTCGGCGGTGCGGTCGGTGCTGCCGTCGTCCACGGCGACGAGCTCGTAGCGCACGCCCAGGTCCGCGAGGACCGGACGCACTCTGCTGACCAGCGCGGGGAGAACCTCTTCCTCGTTGTACATGGGTATGACGACCGACAGCACGATCGTCTCGTCCGGTTCCTCGGCCACGCGGCCCTCCCCAACCCCCCAGCACACACGTGCGACTGTTGTGCGATCTTATGACAGACAATGCACAGGCATCCGGCTCCGCGCGGTCGGGACCGGTCACCCGGTCGGCGTCCCCGTGGCCACGCCGGTGAGGCGTGCGACCTGCCGAGGGGGACGAGGGGGCGAGAGCCATGGCCATGGCTGCCGAGGACGAGGGGACCGGGGACGCGGGCGCACCGCCGGTCGAGGAGCCCGGGGAGCGGACGGGGCGTCGCCCGCGCCTGCCGGAGGCCGCCCGCCCCTACCTGCCCCCGCTCGCCCTGTACGGCGTGACGAAGCTGACCGGTCTCGCCGTCTTCGCCGTCCTGCTGGAGTGGGCCGGGGACTACCGCGGCAAGGAGCCCCGCTTCGGCGGCGGCGCCCACTGGTGGGACGTGCTGTCCACCTGGGACGGCTGGTGGTACCTCCAGATCGCCGAGCACGGCTACCGGCCCGAGCTGGTCCGGCTGAACACCGACGGCCTGTTCACCGTCCAGCAGAACTCGGTCGCCTTCTTCCCGCTCTACCCGGCCCTGATCCGGCTGGTGTCGGAGGCCACCGGGCTCGGCCTGTACGGCGCCGGAATCCTGGTCTCCGTCCTCTCCTCGTTCGTCGCCGCCGCCGGCATCTACGCCGTCGTCCGCCTGGTCGCCGGGGTGCGGGCGGGCACCATCGCGGCCGGGCTGTGGGCCCTGGCGCCCGGTGCGGGCGTGGAGTGGGCGGTGTACTCGGAGTCCGTCTTCGTCGCCATCGCGGCCTGGGCCTGCTACTGCGTGATGACCCGCCGCTGGGTGGCGGCCGGACTGCTGGCCTGCCTCGCCGGCCTCAACCGGCCCACCTCCGCGGTGCTGATCGGCGCCGTGGGGCTGGCCGCGCTGGTGACCGTGCTGCGGCGCGACAGCCGGCGCGAGCAGGGGCTGGCGGGACCGGTGTACGCCATGGCCGTCGCTCCGCTGGGCCTGGCCGCGTACATCGCCTGGGTCGGCTACGCCACCGGCGAGCCCACCGCCTACTTCACGCTCCAGCGCGAGGGCTGGGCGCACTTCTTCGACTACGGCGCCTACACCCTCGACGTCCTGCGCAACACCGCGGTGGGCAAGCACGACTACGTCTTCGCCTTCGCCGTGCCCGATCTGCTCGCCGTGCAGCTGGTGCTGGCGCTGCCCTTCCTGATCGCGCTCATGCTGCGCAAGCGCCCGCCCCTGGTGCTGATCGCCTACACGCTCGCGACGATCGTCACCGTGCTGGGCACCCAGCAGATGTTCGGCAACACCGGCCGCTACCTGCTGCCCGCTTTCCCCCTGCTGATCGCCCCGGCCGCGGCGCTGGCCCGCCTGAAGGCGCCGAGCCTGACGGTCTTCTTCACCAGCGCGGCCCTGGCCTCCGGCTGGTACGCGCACTACGTCATCTTCGAGCTGGGCGTGCCGTAACCACCGCCGGCCCCGTGCCCCCGCGCGCGGCACTCCCCGCACACGCCGAAGGGCGGTCACCCCCCAACCGGGGTGACCGCCCTTCGTTCAAGCCACTCGCTTACTGGTTGTACGGACCGTAGTCGTAGTCCTCCAGCGGCACGGCCTGGCCGGAGCCGGAGCCGAACGGCGAGTAGTCGATGTCGTCGTAGCCGACGGCCGAGTACATCGCGGCCTTGGCCTCCTCGGTCGGCTCGACCCGGATGTTGCGGTAGCGGGACAGACCCGTACCGGCCGGGATGAGCTTACCGATGATGACGTTCTCCTTGAGGCCGATCAGGGAGTCGGACTTGGCGTTGATCGCCGCGTCCGTGAGGACCCTGGTCGTCTCCTGGAAGGACGCCGCCGACAGCCAGGACTCGGTCGCCAGCGACGCCTTGGTGATACCCATGAGCTGCGGACGGCCGGAGGCCGGGTGACCGCCCTCCTGGACCACACGACGGTTCTCCTGCTCGAAGCGGGAGCGCTCGACCAGCTCGCCGGGCAGCAGCTCGGCATCGCCGGACTCGATGATCGTCACGCGGCGGAGCATCTGCCGGATGATGATCTCGATGTGCTTGTCGTGGATCGACACGCCCTGCGAGTTGTACACCTTCTGGACCTCGCCGACCAGGTGGACCTGGACGGCGCGCTGACCCAGGATGCGCAGCACGTCGTGCGGGTTGGTGGCACCCACGGTGAGCTGCTGGCCCACCTCGACGTGGTCGCCCTCGCGGACCAGGACCTTGGCGCGCTTGGAGATCGGGTAGGCCGTCTCGTCGCTGCCGTCGTCCGGGGTGACGACGATCTTCTTCGTCTTCTCGGTCTCCTCGATCCGCACCCGGCCGGAGGCCTCGGAGATCGGGGCGACACCCTTCGGGGTACGGGCCTCGAAGAGCTCGACGACACGCGGCAGACCCTGGGTGATGTCGTCACCGGCCACACCACCGGTGTGGAAGGTACGCATCGTCAGCTGGGTACCGGGCTCACCGATGGACTGGGCGGCGATGATGCCGACCGCCTCGCCGATGTCGACCAGCTTGCCGGTGGCCAGCGAACGGCCGTAGCACATCGCGCAGGTGCCGACGGCGGACTCGCAGGTCAGGACCGAGCGGGTCTTGACCTCCTCGACGCCGTGCCGGATCAGCTCGTCGATGAGCACGTCGCCCAGGTCGGTACCGGCCGGGGCCAGCACCTTGCCGTCCACGACGATGTCCTCGGCGAGGCAGCGCGCGTACACGGACGTCTCGACGTCCTCCGCCTTGAGGAGCACGCCCTCGGCGTTCCGCTCGGCGATCCGCAGCCGCAGACCGCGCTCGGTGCCGCAGTCCTCCTCGCGGATGATGACGTCCTGGGAGACGTCGACGAGACGACGGGTGAGGTAACCCGAGTCGGCGGTACGCAGAGCGGTGTCCGCCAGACCCTTACGGGCACCGTGCGTGGAGATGAAGTACTCCAGCACGGACAGACCCTCACGGAACGAGGCCTTGATGGGCCGCGGGATCGTCTCGTTCTTCGCGTTCGACACAAGACCACGCATACCGGCGATCTGACGCATCTGCATCATGTTGCCTCGCGCACCCGAGCTCACCATCATGAAGATCGGGTTGGTCTTCGGGAAGTTGTCGTTCATCGCCTCGGCGACCTCGTTGGTCGCCTTGGTCCAGATCGCGATGAGCTCCTGCGTGCGCTCGTCCTTGGTGATCAGACCGCGCTCGTACTGCTTCTGGACCTTCTCGTCCTGCGCCTCGTAGCCGCGGACGATCTCCTTCTTCGCCTCGGGCACGACGACGTCGGAGATGGCCACGGTGACACCGGAGCGGGTGGCCCAGTAGAAGCCGGCCGCCTTCAGGTTGTCGAGCGTCGCCGCCACGATGACCTTCGGGTAGCGCTCGGCCAGGTCGTTGACGATCTGGGAGAGCTGCTTCTTGCCGACCTCGTAGTCGACGAACGGGTAGTCCTCGGGCAGCAGCTCGTTGAAGAGCGCGCGGCCCAGCGTGGTCCGCAGGGTGAAGCTGTCACCCTGCTGCCACTCCGGCTCGCCCTCCTCGCGGACCGGCGGCTCCCAGCTCCGCGGCGGGATGGTGCCCACCGGGAAGCGGATGTCGACCGGCGCCTGGAGCGACAGCTCGCCCGCGTCGAACGCCATGATCGCCTCGGCGACGGAGGCGAAGGCGCGGCCCTCGCCCTTGATGTCGCGGCCCTCGGCGTCGGTGGTGAGGAAGTACAGACCCAGCACCATGTCCTGGGTCGGCATCGTCACCGGACGGCCGTCGGCGGGCTTGAGGATGTTGTTCGAGGACAGCATCAGGATGCGGGCCTCGGCCTGCGCCTCCGCGGAGAGCGGCAGGTGCACGGCCATCTGGTCACCGTCGAAGTCCGCGTTGAACGCGGTGCAGACGAGCGGGTGGATCTGGATGGCCTTGCCCTCGACGAGCTGCGGCTCGAAGGCCTGGATGCCGAGGCGGTGCAGCGTGGGCGCACGGTTCAGCAGAACCGGGTGCTCCGCGATGACCTCTTCCAGCACGTCGTACACGACCGTGCGGCCGCGCTCGACCATGCGCTTGGCGCTCTTGATGTTCTGCGCGTGGTTCAGGTCGACCAGGCGCTTCATCACGAACGGCTTGAACAGCTCCAGCGCCATCGCCTTGGGCAGACCGCACTGGTGCAGCTTGAGCTGCGGACCGACGACGATCACGGAACGCGCGGAGTAGTCCACGCGCTTGCCGAGCAGGTTCTGGCGGAAGCGGCCCTGCTTGCCCTTCAGCATGTCGCTGAGGGACTTCAGCGGACGGTTGCCCGGGCCGGTGACCGGACGGCCGCGGCGGCCGTTGTCGAACAGCGCGTCGACGGCCTCCTGGAGCATGCGCTTCTCGTTGTTCACGATGATCTCGGGCGCGCCGAGGTCGAGAAGCCGCTTCAGGCGGTTGTTGCGGTTGATCACACGGCGGTACAGGTCGTTCAGGTCGGAGGTCGCGAAGCGGCCACCGTCCAGCTGCACCATCGGACGCAGGTCCGGCGGGATGACCGGCACGCAGTCCAGCACCATGCCCTTGGGGCTGTTGGAGGTCTGCAGGAACGCGGAGACGACCTTCAGGCGCTTGAGCGCACGGGTCTTCTTCTGGCCCTTGCCGGTGCGGATGATCTCGCGGAGCTTCTCCGCCTCCTCCTCCAGGTCGAAGGACTCCAGGCGCTTCTGCAGCGCCGCGGCGCCCATCGAGCCGTCGAAGTACGTGCCGAAGCGGTCACGCAGCTCGCGGTAGAGGAGCTCGTCGCCCTCCAGGTCCTGGACCTTGAGGTTCTTGAAGCGGTTCCACACCTCGTCGAGGCGGTCGATCTCGCGCTGGGCGCGGTCGCGGAGCTGCTTCATCTCGCGCTCGGCACCCTCGCGCACCTTGCGGCGCACGTCGGCCTTGGCGCCCTCGGCCTCCAGCTCGGCCAGGTCGGTCTCGAGCTTCTTGGCGCGGGCCTCCAGGTCGGCGTCGCGGCGCTGCTCGATCTGCTGGCGCTCGACGGAGACGTGGGCCTCCAGCGAGGGCAGGTCGCGCTGACGGCGCTCCTCGTCCACGTACGTGATCATGTACGCGGCGAAGTAGATGACCTTCTCGAGGTCCTTCGGCGCCAGGTCGAGCAGGTAGCCCAGACGCGACGGGACGCCCTTGAAGTACCAGATGTGCGTGACGGGCGCGGCCAGCTCGATGTGGCCCATCCGCTCACGGCGCACCTTGGCGCGCGTGACCTCGACGCCACAGCGCTCGCAGATGATGCCCTTGAAGCGGACGCGCTTGTACTTGCCGCAGTAGCACTCCCAGTCCCGGGTGGGGCCGAAGATCTTCTCGCAGAAGAGTCCGTCCTTTTCCGGCTTGAGGGTGCGGTAGTTGATGGTCTCGGGCTTCTTGACCTCGCCGTGGCTCCACTGACGGATGTCGTCAGCGGTGGCCAGGCCGATCCGGAGCTCGTCGAAGAAGTTGACGTCGAGCACTATGCGTCAATCCCTCTCAGGGTCGTAAGTCTTGGGGTCTGATACGGGGGTCCTGGGGCCGGCCGGAGGTTCAGGGATCTTCATCACCGAACCTCCGGACCGGACTCCCGTCAGACCTCTTCGACGCTGCTCGGCTCGCGCCGGGACAGGTCGATACCGAGCTCCTCCGCTGCGCGGAAGACGTCCTCGTCGGTGTCGCGCATCTCGATGGACATACCGTCGCTGGACAGCACCTCCACGTTCAGGCAGAGCGACTGCATCTCCTTGATGAGCACCTTGAAGGACTCGGGGATGCCGGGTTCGGGGATGTTCTCGCCCTTGACGATGGCCTCGTAGACCTTCACGCGGCCGGTGACGTCGTCGGACTTGATGGTCAGCAGCTCCTGGAGCGCGTAGGCCGCGCCGTACGCCTCGAGTGCCCACACCTCCATCTCGCCGAACCGCTGGCCACCGAACTGGGCCTTACCACCCAGCGGCTGCTGGGTGATCATCGAGTACGGACCGGTCGAGCGGGCGTGCAGCTTGTCGTCGACCAGGTGGTGCAGCTTCAGGATGTACATGTAGCCGACCGAGATCGGGTCCGGGAACGGCTCACCGCTGCGGCCGTCGAACAGCCGCGCCTTGCCGGTCGGGAGCACCATGCGCTCGCCGTCGCGGTTCGGGATGGTGTGCTGGAGCAGACCCGCGAGCTCGTCCTCACGCGCACCGTCGAAGACCGGGGTGGCGACGTTGGTGCCGGGCTCGACCTTGTCGGCGCCGATGGACTGCAGGCGCTGCGCCCACTCGTCGGCGAGGCCGGAGACGTCCCAGCCGCGGCTGGCGAGCCAGCCGAGGTGGATCTCCAGCACCTGTCCCGGGTTCATTCGGGACGGCACACCGAGCGGGTTGAGGATGATGTCGACCGGGGTGCCGTCCTCCAGGAACGGCATGTCCTCGATCGGCAGGATCTTGGAGATGACACCCTTGTTGCCGTGACGGCCGGCGAGCTTGTCACCGTCGGTGATCTTGCGCTTCTGCGCGACGTAGACGCGGACGAGCTGGTTCACGCCCGGGGGCAGCTCGTCGCCCTCCTCGCGGTCGAAGACGCGCACGCCGATGACCTTGCCGGTCTCACCGTGCGGCACCTTCAGCGAGGTGTCACGGACCTCACGGGCCTTCTCACCGAAGATGGCGCGCAGCAGGCGCTCCTCCGGCGTCAGCTCGGTCTCACCCTTGGGCGTGACCTTGCCGACGAGGATGTCACCGGCGATGACCTCGGCACCGATGCGGATGATGCCGCGCTCGTCGAGGTCGGCGAGGACCTCCTCGGAGACGTTCGGGATGTCCCGGGTGATCTCCTCGGGGCCGAGCTTGGTGTCACGGGCGTCGACCTCGTGCTCCTCGATGTGGATCGAGGAGAGGACGTCGTCCTGCACGAGGCGCTGCGACAGGATGATCGCGTCCTCGTAGTTGTGCCCCTCCCACGGCATGAACGCGACCAGCAGGTTCTTGCCGAGGGCCATCTCGCCGTTCTCGGTGGCCGGACCGTCGGCGAGGACCTGGCCCTCGATGATCCGGTCGCCCTCGTTGACGATGACCTTCTGGTTGACCGAGGTGCCCTGGTTGGAGCGGGCGAACTTGGCCAGGCGGTACGTGATGTACGTGCCGTCGTCGTTGGCGGTGGTGATGTAGTCCGCGGAGACCTCCTGGACCACACCGGCCTTCTCGGCCTTGACCACGTCGCCGGCGTCGACCGCGGAGCGGTACTCCATGCCGGTGCCGACGAGCGGCGCCTCGGACTTAATCAGCGGCACGGCCTGGCGCATCATGTTAGCGCCCATGAGGGCGCGGTTGGCGTCGTCGTGCTCGAGGAAGGGGATCATGGCGGTCGCGACCGACACCATCTGGCGCGGCGAGACGTCCATGTAGTCCACGTCCTCGGGGCCGACGTAGTCGACCTCGCCGCCCTTGCGGCGGACCAGCACGCGGGCCTCGGCGAAGCGCATCTCGTCGGTGAGCGGCGCGTTGGCCTGCGCGATGACGAAGCGGTCCTCCTCGTCGGCGGTCAGGTAGTCCACCTCGTCGGTGACCTGGCCGTCGACGACCTTGCGGTACGGCGTCTCGATGAAACCGAACGCGTTGACCCGGCCGTAGGAGGCGAGCGAGCCGATCAGACCGATGTTCGGGCCTTCCGGCGTCTCGATCGGGCACATGCGGCCGTAGTGCGACGGGTGCACGTCGCGGACCTCGAAGCCGGCCCGCTCACGGGAGAGACCACCCGGGCCGAGGGCGTTCAGACGACGCTTGTGCGTCAGCCCCGACAGCGGGTTGTTCTGGTCCATGAACTGGGACAGCTGGCTGGTGCCGAAGAACTCCTTGATGGAGGCGACGACCGGCCGGATGTTGATCAGGGTCTGCGGCGTGATCGCCTCGACGTCCTGCGTGGTCATGCGCTCGCGCACGACGCGCTCCATACGGGCGAGACCCGTACGGACCTGGTTCTGGATCAGCTCGCCGACGCTGCGGATGCGACGGTTGCCGAAGTGGTCGATGTCGTCGGTCTCGACCATGATCGAGCGACCGGAGTCGCCGACCGTCTCGGTCTCACCGGCGTGCAGCTTCACCAGGTACTTGATCGTCGCGATGATGTCCTCGACGGTCAGGATGCCCGCGTCCAGCGGGGTGTCCGTACCCAGCTTCTTGTTGACCTTGTAGCGGCCGACCTTGGCGAGGTCGTAGCGCTTGGGGTTGAAGTAGAGGTTCTCCAGCAGCGTCTGCGCGGCCTCGCGCGTGGGGGGCTCGCCCGGGCGCAGCTTGCGGTAGATGTCGAGCAGCGCGTCGTCCTGGCCCTGGGTGTGGTCCTTCTCCAGGGTGGCGCGCATGGACTCGTACTCGCCGAACTCCTCGAGGATCTGCTCGGTGGTCCAGCCGAGCGCCTTGAGCAGGACGGTCACGGACTGCTTGCGCTTGCGGTCGACACGGACGCCGACCATGTCGCGCTTGTCGATCTCGAACTCCAGCCAGGCACCCCGGGACGGGATGATCTTGGCGGAGAAGATGTCCTTGTCGGACGTCTTGTCGATGGAGGAGTCGAAGTAGACGCCCGGCGAACGGACGAGCTGGGACACCACGACACGCTCGGTGCCGTTGATGACGAACGTGCCCTTGTTCGTCATGAGCGGGAAGTCGCCCATGAAGACGGTCTGGGACTTGATCTCGCCGGTCTCGTTGTTGGTGAACTCGGCGGTGACGAAGAGCGGGGCGGCGTACGTGAAGTCGCGCTCCTTGCACTCGTCGATCGAGTTCTTCGGCGGCTCGAAGCGGTGGTCGCGGAAGGTCAGCGACATCGACCCGGAGAAGTCCTCGATCGGGGAGATCTCCTCGAAGATCTCCTCCAGACCGGACTTGGTGGGGACGTCCTGACCGTTCTCGAGAGCCTCCTCGACGCGAGCCTTCCACGCGTCATTGCCGAGCAGCCAGTCGAAGCTCTCGGTCTGAAGCGCGAGAAGGTTCGGAACCTCGAGGGGCTCCTTGATCTTTGCAAAGGAGATGCGCAGCGGGGCGGTGCTGGCGCCGTTGTTCGTATTCGCGGTCGAGGCAGTGCGCGAGGCGGCCAAGAGGGGGTCCTTCCGAGGGCTCGGACTCACTACGCGCGTACCGGCCCCTCTCCCGCACACAGAGACAGAAATCCCAGGTCGGAGATCTTCTGGTCGTCCGTGCTCAGGTGAGGGTAGACCCCTGGTGACGGGCAGGGGGCAGCTAACAGGCAGCGCAAAGGGTCAGTGTAGCCACACGGCACACTGATGTCCAGTCTCCCTTTTCTGAGACCCTCACTGTTCTCAACGCCTGCGGCATGCCTGCCCTCAACGCACGTTGATACTGCCCTCTTCGTCGTCGATCCATGCCTCGGATCCGGATCGTTGTGACGACGCGTCCTGAGAATTGCGCGCTGCGTGCGGTTCGTCAAGGCCCCCTTGGCCGAACCGGGGTCCCCCGAGACACGACGAAGATCACCTTACCCCGCACGAACACAGGTGCAAGGCAGCCGCCGCCACGACCCCGGGCACGCCGAAGGGCGACCACCCGGATGGATGATCGCCCTGCGGTGCGTTTGCGTTACAGCCCTAGCGGGCCGTTTCGCCCTTCGCGAAGGTCTTACTTGACCTCGACGGAGGCGCCGGCGCCCTCGAGGGCCTCCTTGGCCTTGTCGGCGGCCTCCTTGTTGACCTTCTCCAGAACCGGCTTCGGGGTGCCGTCGACCAGGTCCTTGGCCTCCTTCAGGCCGAGGGAGGTCAGCTCGCGCACGACCTTGATGACCTGGATCTTCTTGTCGCCGGCGCCGGTGAGGATGACGTCGAACTCGTCCTTCTCCTCGGCGGCCTCGGCCTGACCGGCGCCACCGCCGGGGCCGGCCATGACGACCGGGGCGGCCGCGGCGGCGGTGACGTCGAACTTCTCCTCGAAGGCCTTCACGAACTCGGAGAGCTCGATGAGGGTCATCTCCTCGAACTGGGCCAGCAGCTCGTCCTGGGTGAGCTTCGCCATGATGGCGGTCCTTCCACTAAATCGGCAGGTGCCGGATGTACTGGGTAAGGCGGGCGTACGTCGGGCCCGCAACGACCCTCACCTCATGCGGCGAGGATCGGAAAGCGAGCCGAATTACTCGGCACCGCCCTGCTCGTCCTGCTTGGCACGGAGCGCGTCCACGGTGCGGACGAGCTTCGACGGCAGCGCCTGGAAGACGGAGGCAGCCTGGGACTGCTTCGCCTTGAAGGCACCGGCCAGCTTGGAGAGCAGAACCTCGCGGGACTCGAGGTCCGCAAGCTTCTTGATCTCGTCGGCGGACAGCGCCTTGCCGTCAAGGACACCGCCCTTGATGACGAGATTCGGGTTGTCCTTGGCGAAGTCACGGAGACCCTTCGCCGACTCCACCGGGTCACCGGTGATGAAGGCGACAGCCGTCGGACCATTGAACTGGTCGTCCAGCGTCGTGATCCCGGCCTCGTTGGCCGCAATCTTGGTCAGCGTGTTCTTCACCACGGCGTACTGGGCGTTCTCACCGAGCGACCGGCGCAGCGTCTTGAGCTGCGCCACGGTGAGACCGCGGTACTCGGTCAGCACGGCGGCGTTGGAGCTGCGGAACTTGTCCGTCAGCTCGGCAACCGCGGCAGCCTTGTCGGGCCTCGCCATAGAGCCTCGGCCTCCTTCCGGGTGATTCGGACCGCGCGGACCCGAAGGAGGACTGGGGAAAACGAAACGCCCCGGCGCAGGCGCACGGGGCGTAGCTACCACCGGACATCCGCATGCACGCGGCACACGGCTTCCGGGAGCTTCTCCACTGTCACCTGCGCGGGTCGTCCGCAGTTCAGCGGATCCTTCGGCCACCGCGCCCTCGTACGAGCGCACGGCAACGACCAGCGGTCTTTGGCTTCTGTAGGAGATTACGTGAACGGATCGCCGCAGGGCAAATCCGCCCGTACGGCGGCTCAGCCGGCCGTCGCGGCGTTCATCATGTCCTCCAGCGAGGCGACGTCCTTGGCGGGCGGAGCGGTGACCTTCACCGGCTTGTTGACGTCGAGGAAGGTGATCGTCACGTCGAGCGGGCCCTTCTTGGCGTCACCGCGCATGCGGAACTGCTTGGTGTGGTCCTCGCCGTCCACCCACACGTCCATGGTGAACTTGTCGACACCCAGCTTCTCGTACTGCTCGATGCTCTTCTCCTTGCGCTCCCGGGACTCCTTGTCGTCGTCCTTCAGGGAGGCGCGCAGCTGGTCCACGGTGAGCGTCCCGGAGTAGCGGGTGGTCTCGACACCGTCGACCTTCTCCTCGCCGACCTTCTTCACGTCCTTGGCACCGGTGAGGAAGGTGGACTCGGCGGCGGGGTTCTTGTCGGCCTGAGAGGCCGAGCCGAGCTGGTTGGCCTCCGCGTCGGCGCCCAGGTCGGACAGGTCGAACTTGAGCCAGCTCTTGCCGCCCGCCCCCTGGGAGGCCGAGGCGCCGCCGATGTACATGGCCTTGTCGACGAGCCGGATCTCGGTGCTCGCGTCGCCGCCCTGGTCGGGGGCGCTCATCTTCATGCTCATGGCCATCTCGGGCTTGAGCTGCATGGCCGCCTCGGCCTCGACCCGGCCCTGCTCGGGGACCTTGCCGGTCATCTCGTAGCGGAAGGACGTGATGTCCTCCGCGTTCTCGGCCGCCTTGGCGACGGCCGCCGCCGGCGTCATCTCCGGCGACTCCTCGCCCGTGCCGCAGCCGGCCGCCCCCGCGGCGAGCAGCAGCGCGGCCAGGCCCGCGCCGGACGTACGGCGCGCGGAACGGTGTACGGAACGCTTCATGTGTTTCCCCCCACGGAAGGCATGGCTGATCCACAGCAAGAGCGGTGATCTTATCCGACCCGCTCCGGACGGGCCTGCGGGTTTCTCCGCCTCCGCTCCCCTCGCCTCCCCGCCCGGCTCCGGCCCAGGGGGGAGACCGCCGGAAGCCCCTGAGGGGCCCGAGGAGCCCCGGGAGGGGCCAGACGCCGCCCGAGCGAACCCGTACGGGTCAGGGGGCCCGTCGTGCGGGTCAGGGGAACCCGTACGGGTCCCGGAGGCGGCCGGGGAGGCGCAGGGACGGCCAGACAGCCAGGAGACGGCCGGGGACGGCCCAGGGCGACCGGGAACGGCCGAGGAAAGCCGGGAACGGCCGCGGAAGGCCGGAGACGGCCGGGGAAAGCCGGGAACGGCCGCCGAAGGCCGGAGACGGCCGGGAACGGCCGCGGAAGGCCGGAGACGGCCGGGGACGGCCCAGGGCGACCGGGAACGGCCGGGGAAACGGGAACGGGCCCCGCACCCTGGAGGGGGTGCGGGGCCCGTGAACCGGTTGGGTGAGCCTCAGGCTCAGACCGCCGCCGGGTCCTCCTCGACGAGGAGGTTGCGGGTGCGGTTCGGGTCGACCGGGATGCCGGGGCCCATCGTGGTGGTGATGGCGGCCTTCTTGATGTAGCGACCCTTGGCGGCGGACGGCTTCAGACGGAGGATCTCCTCCAGCGCCGCGCCGTAGTTCTCCACCAGCTTGGTGTCGTCGAAGGACACCTTGCCGATGATGAAGTGCAGGTTCGCGTGCTTGTCGACACGGAACTCGATCTTGCCGCCCTTGATGTCGGTGACGGCCTTGGCGACGTCCGGGGTGACGGTGCCGGTCTTCGGGTTCGGCATCAGACCACGGGGACCGAGCACGCGGCCGAGGCGGCCGACCTTGCCCATGAGGTCCGGGGTGGCGACGACGGCGTCGAAGTCCAGACGGCCCTTCGCCACCTCGTCGATCAGCTCGTCGGCGCCGACGATGTCGGCGCCCGCGGCACGCGCGGCCTCGGCACGGTCGCCGGTCGCGAAGACCAGGACCCGGGCGGTCTTACCGGTGCCGTGCGGGAGGTTCACGGTGCCACGGACCATCTGGTCGGCCTTGCGCGGGTCGACACCCAGGCGGAAGGCGACCTCGACGGTGCCGTCGAACTTGGTCGTGGAGGTCTCCTTGGCGAGACGGACGGCCTCGAGGGGAGCGTAGAGCTTCTCCCGGTCGATCTTGGCGTCCGCAGCGCGGAGAGACTTGCTGCGCTTGCTCACTACTGCTCCTGTGGCTTCTTAGGAGTCGTGGTCCGGGCCGAGCAGGCCCTGCCACTTCTGCTGCTGGAGGTTGGGGTTCAGCCCTCGACCGTGACGCCCATGGAACGGGCGGTGCCGGCGATGATCTTCTCGGCGGCGTCCAGGTCGTTGGCGTTGAGGTCGGGCATCTTGGTCTGGGCGATCTCGCGGACCTGGTCGCGGGTGATCTTGGCGACCTTGGTCTTGTGCGGCTCGCCGGAGCCCTTCTCCACGCCCGCGGCCTTGAGGATCATCTTGGCGGCCGGCGGCGTCTTGGTGATGAAGGTGAAGGAGCGGTCCTCGTAGACCGTGATCTCCACCGGGATGACCCAACCGCGCTGCGACTCGGTCGCGGCGTTGTAGGCCTTGCAGAACTCCATGATGTTCACGCCGTGCTGACCCAGCGCGGGGCCGACCGGCGGGGCCGGGTTGGCGGCACCGGCCTGGATCTGGAGCTTGATGAGCCCCGTGACCTTCTTCTTCTTGGGAGGCATGGCTCTCCGGGTCCTTTCATTCGGGTCCTGCCTGCGCACGGGGGACAGCCCGGACGCAGGCATACCGCACAACGATAACGGGTATAGATGCGCGGCTAAAAACCGAGCAGGTCAGGCGGGTCCGAAGGGAACCGCCCGACCTGCTCGGACGCTGTGGGTCCAGAGGCGAACCGGGTGAGGACCTAGTTCTTCTGGATCTGGTCGAAGGACAGCTCGACCGGCGTCTCGCGGCCGAAGATCTCGACGAGGCCCTTGACCTTCTTCGAGTCGGCGTTGATCTCGTTGATGGTGGCCTGCAGCGTGGCGAACGGGCCGTCGGTGACGGTGACCGAGTCGCCGACCTCGAAGTCCAGCACCTGGACCTCGACCTTGCGCTGCGGAGCCGGCTTGCCCTCGGCCTCGGCGGCCTCGCGGGCGGCCTTCTCCTCGGCCTCGGGAGCGAGCATCTTGACGATCTCGTCCAGCGTCAGCGGGTACGGGTCGTAGGCGTTGCCCACGAAGCCGGTCACGCCGGGCGTGTTGCGGACGACGCCCCAGGACTCGTTGGTCAGGTCCATGCGGACCAGGACGTAGCCCGGGAGCTTGTTCTGCTTGATGTTCTTGCGCTCGCCGTTCTTGATCTGGACGATCTCTTCCTCGGGCACCTCGGCCTGGTAGATGAAGTCCTCGACGTTCAGCGAGACGGCGCGCTGCTCCAGGTTGGCCTTCACGCGCTTCTCGTAGCCGGCGTAGGTGTGGATGACGTACCACTCGCCGGGCAGACCGCGCAGCTCCTGGCGGAGCTTCTCGACCGGGTCGAGCTCGGGCTCGGGCTCGGCCTCGGGCTCCGCCGCCCCGGCCTCGCCCTCCTCGCCGGCCTCGTCCTCGACGGACTCGTCCTCGGCCTCCGCCCCGGCGGCCTCGTCCGTGTCGACGTCGGCAGCCTCGACCTCGGCGGAGGTCTCGGTGTCCTCGTTGTCCGCGCCCTCGACGGTGCCGAGCTCGTCCTCGACGGACTCGACCGGCTCGATGGCGTCGTTCACGTTCGGGTCAGACACGGTGGCTGCTTCTTCCTGGATACATGGGGGTGGAACACGCGAAACGGGCGCCGGGTATCACGGCGCCCTTCGCAGGCGGCTCAGCCGAAGACGTACTTGGCGGCGTTGCTGAGCCCATAGTCAATCACGGTCACCAGAGCGATCATGATGGCGACGAAAATGATCACCACGGTGGTGTACGACGTCAGCTGGTTGCGTGAAGGCCAGACGACCTTGCGGAGCTCCGCGACGATCTGGCGGTAGAAGAGCGCGAGACGCTTCAGCGGGCCCTTCTTGGCCCGCTTGCCGCCCTTGCGGGTCTTCTTGGAGTCCGGCGCCTCATCCTGGGCATCAGGCATGTCGATGGAGCCCACGGCGTCCGTCACTCGTCCTCACCTGATTCCGGGTCGTGGCCGTGCCGCGCCCGGTCTGAGCCGCACGGCGTTGCAATGCTGTACGTACATGCGCACACATCCTGGCGAAGGTGTGTGTAGCAGGGCCGGAGGGACTTGAACCCCCAACCGCTGGTTTTGGAGACCAGTGCTCTACCAATTGAGCTACGACCCTTTGTGTGTCCCCCAACGTACCGCATCCCCCCGGATGCGTGGTGTGCACCGGCCGGGCGCGGTTGCTGAAGGCCAACGAGGTGAGAGTGTACGTGTTCCGGGCCCGGTCGTCGAACAGAAAGGGCGGGTGAACCGTCCCGCCGGGTCCCGCCGGCCGAAGATCGACCAGGCCACGGGCCGGTTCCGGGCCGTCGTCCCGCGGTCCGCCCGGTGCCGCGCCGGGGTTGTTCAGTGGGTGAAACCCGTGTGCCGGGGCCGTTTCCGGTCTGGAACGATGGCCTCATGAGCGCTGCAACCCCTCCCTCCGAGCGCCGGGTCTCCGCCCGAGTCGGCGCGATCTCCGAGTCCGCCACCCTGGCCGTGGACGCCAAGGCCAAGGCCCTCAAGGCCGCCGGGCGTCCGGTGATCGGCTTCGGCGCCGGTGAGCCCGACTTCCCGACGCCGGACTACATCGTCGAGGCGGCCGTCGAGGCATGCAAGAACCCGAAGTACCACCGCTACACCCCGGCCGGCGGCCTGCCCGAGCTGAAGGCCGCGATCGCCGCGAAGACGCTGCGTGACTCCGGCTACGAGGTCGACGCCTCCCAGGTCCTCGTCACCAACGGCGGCAAGCAGGCCATCTACGAGGCGTTCGCCGCGATCCTGGACCCGGGCGACGAGGTCATCGTCCCGGCCCCGTACTGGACGACGTACCCGGAGTCGATCCGGCTGGCCGGCGGCGTGCCGGTCTTCGTGACGGCGGACGAGACGACGGGCTACCGGGTCTCCGTGGAGCAGCTCGAGGCGGCGCGCACGGAGCGGACGAAGGTCGTGCTCTTCGTCTCGCCCTCGAACCCGACGGGCGCGGTCTACGGCGAGGCCGAGGCCGAGGCGATCGGCCGCTGGGCCGTGGAGCACGGCCTGTGGGTGCTGACCGACGAGATCTACGAGCACCTCGTCTACGGGGACGCGAAGTTCACCTCCCTGCCGGCGATCCTGCCGGAGCTGCGGGACAAGTGCATCGTGGTCAACGGCGTGGCCAAGACGTACGCCATGACCGGCTGGCGGGTCGGGTGGGTCATCGGCCCGAAGGACGTGGTGAAGGCCGCCACCAACCTCCAGTCGCACGCGACGTCCAACGTGTCGAACGTGGCGCAGGCGGCGGCGCTGGCGGCGGTCTCCGGCGGTCTGGAGGCGGTCGCGGCCATGCGTGAGGCGTTCGACCGGCGGCGCAAGACCATCGTGCGGATGCTCAACGAGATCGACGGCGTGCTCTGCCCGGAGCCGGAGGGCGCGTTCTACGCCTACCCGTCGGTCAAGGCGCTGCTCGGCAAGGAGATCCGCGGCAGGCGGCCGCAGGACACGGTCGAGCTGGCCGCGCTGATCCTGGAGGAGGCGGAGGTCGCGGTGGTGCCCGGCGAGGCGTTCGGCACGCCGGGCTACCTGCGGCTGTCGTACGCGCTCGGGGACGAGGACCTCGTCGAGGGCGTGAGCCGGATCCAGAAGCTGCTGGCGGAGGCCAGGGACTGACCGCCCGCCCCTCCCGCTCCACGGCGAAGCACCCCCCGGTGACCGGGGGGTGCTTTCGTCTTCTTCCGCCGTTCCCCTCGCCCC
>NZ_WYCT01000143.1 GCF_011008945.1 Streptomyces harenosi | reverse complement strand
GGTCTGGCCCGGGCCGGCCTGGCCGGAGGGCGCGGACCACTGGGCGGGTGGCGGCTGCTCCTTGGACCACTTGGCGCCCGGGCCCGCCGGCTGCTCGCCCGGCTGGCCGGCGGGGTGTGCGGGCTGGTCGGGGCCGGGGTGGCCGGCGGGTGCGGACGCGCCGGGGTCCCGTCCCTCGGACGGGGAGGATCCGGGCGAGGCCCAGCCCGGAGTGTCGTTCATCGTCGCTCCTTCACGATGCCCGTCCGCGGTCGCGGCGGCAGGTTGGCAGCCATCGTGCCATGGGGCGCTCCGGTGCGGTCCGGGCGCGGTGGGCGCTGTGCACCTTCAATTGTCCGCCGGACACGGGGCAGACTGACCGCATGGCTGATCAGTACGCGCACAGTGGCGAGGACAAGCGGCCGACCGAGACCCCGGCGATCCGCTGGGAGGAACCCCCCGAAGGCCCGGTGCTGGTCCTGCTGGACCAGACCAGGCTGCCGGCCGAGGAGGTGGAGCTGGTCTGCACGGACGCGCCCGCGCTGGTGGAGGCGATCCGTTCGCTCGCCGTGCGCGGGGCGCCGCTGCTCGGCATCGCGGGGGCGTACGGCGTCGCGCTCGCCGCCGTACGGGGCTTCGACGTCGACGAGGCGGCGGTGGCGCTGGCCGGTGCCCGTCCCACGGCGGTGAACCTCGCCGTCGGTGTGCGCCGCGCGCTGGCGGCGTACCGGGCGGCGCTCGCGGAGGGCGGTGACGGCCGGCGGGCCGCCGAGGCGGCGCTGGCCGCCGCGCGGGCGCTGCACCGGGAGGACGCCGAGGCCAGTACCCGCATGGCGGCTCACGGGCTGGCCCTGCTGGACGAGCTGCTGCCCGGGGGCGGTCATCGCATCCTGACCCACTGCAACACCGGTGCGCTGGTGTCCGGTGGTGAGGGCACGGCGTTCGCGGTGGCGCTCGCGGCGCACCGGGCCGGGCGGCTCAGGCGCCTGTGGGTGGACGAGACGCGTCCGCTGCTCCAGGGCGCCCGCCTGACGGCGTACGAGGCGGCGCGCAGCGGCATGGCGTACACCCTGCTCACCGACAACGCGGCGGGGTCGCTGTTCGCGGCCGGTGAGGTGGACGCGGTGCTGATCGGGGCCGACCGCATAGCGGCCGACGGTTCGGTGGCGAACAAGGTGGGGAGTTACCCGCTCGCGGTGCTCGCGCGGTACCACCACGTGCCGTTCATCGTGGTGGCTCCGGTGACGACGGTGGACCCGGACACGCCCGACGGGGCGTCCATCGAGGTCGAGCAGCGCCCCGGACACGAGGTGACCGAGATCACCTCGCCTCAGGCGTCGGTGACGGGCCCGGGAGGCGGGATCGCGGTGGCGCCCCTGGGGACCCAGGCGTACAACCCGGCGTTCGATGTGACGCCGCCGGAGCTGGTGACGGCGATCGTCACCGAGGAGGGGGTCGTCTCGCCGGTGACCAGCGAGGCGCTCGCGGAGCTGGGTGCCAGGACACGCCGGGCAGGATGACGATCGGCCGAGGCGCGTTGCGGCGCGACCGACCGGCGGGAGCGGCCCCTTCGCACCGCGGCGATCCACGGCTGTCTGCGGTGATCCGCGGTGAACCGCGGTGATCCGCGGGGGCAGAGGCCACGACATCCAGTGGGCCCCGCCGGGCCGCCTGCCCGGAGCCCGTTGCGGAAGCCCGCCGGCCTCCAGGGGGTGGCACCGACCCCGTGGGGCCGCCGGCCTCCCGGGGCGTGCCGGCTGCCCTGCGGGGTTGCGACGGCCGCAGGCGTCCACGGCCCGTCCGCCCCGCCGGCGGCCGAGGGCGAACGTTCAGGCCCCTCGGGAGCGGGTCGCGCCGGTGTGCCGGTGCCGCGGGGCCTCGTCAGGAGTTGCCGGGCCCCTGGGGGACCTGTCCCATGGGCATCGAGTCCTCTTGAGGACCCGGACCGTGACCGTGGGAGGGGGGCTGGGAGGCCGCAGATGACGAAGGGGTACGACGAGGTTTCCGGTGACTTGCGCCGCCGCGTCCGGGCCGGTGAGTTCCCGCCCGGGGACCGGCTGCCGGACGAGGCGGCTCTGGCCACGGAGTACGGGGTCGGCCTGCCGGCCCTGCGGCAAGCCCTGGCGGATCTCCGAACGGAAGGACTGATCGGGAACGAGGACGGGCGTGGCACCTTCGTGCGCGGGCACCGGCAGCGAGCGGAGCGAAGCAACCTTCGCCACCAGTGGGAGAAGGACCGCGCCCGGGCCGATCCGGCGGAGCGGAAGCGCACGGGCGCCACGGAGCAGGACACCGGCCTGACCACCGGCCAGCTGGCGTTCCAGGCCGAGTACGAGCGGATCGAGGCGCCCGAAGAGCTCGCCGCCGCGCTGAACCTCGACCCCGGGGACGCCGTCCTGAAGCGGACCTACCGGACGCGCAGCGCGGACGAGGAGGAGCCCTTGAAGGTGGCCCGCTCCTACATCCCCTACGAGATCGCCAGGCAGAACCCGGACCTGCTCGACGCGGCGCGCGAACCCTGGCCCGGCGGGACGATGAACCAGCTTCACACGGTGGGCATCGAGATCGACCGGGTGGAAGAGGTCGTGACCGCCCGGTCGCCCACCCCGCAGGAGAGCGAGGAACTGGGCCTGGCGCCGGGTGCGGCGGTCATGGACGTCCGGAAGACTCTCCACGACACCGACGGCCGGATCGTGGAGGTGGCGGACGTCGTGCTGCCCGGAGACCGTTACGCCGTGAAGTGCGTGACCACGCTGGAAAGGTGGTGAAGCGGCGCATGACGAATCTCGTGTCGGTGATCACACCGGTGCACGGGCCGGGTGCGCGGTACCTCGCCGAGGCCCACGCCTCCCTCACGCGCCAGGAGATGCCTCCGGGCTGGGACTGGGAGTGGATCATCCAGGAGGACGGCGCGACGGGCGATGTGCGGCCCCACGTCCCCTCGGACCCGCGGATCAGCTTCGGGCAGGGGCGGCAGGGCCGCGCCGGCATGGCCCGGACCCTGGCGCTCGCGCGGGCGCGGGGCGACCTGATCAAGGTGCTGGACGCGGACGACATGCTGACGCCCGGTGCCCTGTGGCGGGACATCGAGGTCCTGGCCGAGCGGCGCGGCGCCGCCTGGACGACCTCGCGTGTCCTCGACCTTCTGCCGGACGGTTCCACCGTCGGCTTCGAGAGCGATCCGCCGCCGGGACCGATCAGCCGGGGCGCGGTCCTGGAGCGGTGGCGGACGCACGACTACCGGTCGCCGGTCCATCCGGCGACGCTGTGCGCGCGCCGGGATCTGGTGGTCGCGCTGGGCGGATGGATGGCGCTGCCGTCCTCCGAGGACACGGGGCTGCTCATGGCCCTCGACGCCGTGAGCACCGGGTGGTTCATCGGGGAATGCGGTCTGCTGTACCGCAAGTGGCCCGGGCAGAGCACCGCGCAGAGCGAGCATCACGACGACGCCGAGCGCCGCGCCCGGATGAAGGTCATCGAAGAGCGCGCCGAGGCTCTCGGCAAGCTCAGCACGTGGCACCTCTGACTCCCCACGGGGGGGCCTCGACTGCCGGCAGCCACGCGGGGCGGCGGCTCCCCGGTTGCGTACCGGCAGCCACGCGGGGCGGGCCCTCGGGGTCACGGCCTCGCCGGCTCGTGCGGTGCGCAGCGGGGCAGGGACCGTCCCGGCGCGTCGGAGACCGGCGGACCCGTGATCACAGGCCCGGGACGGCTCCCGCCGAAGCCGCTCCCCGGCCGGGCGGGCGGCGCTAGCCTGTGGCCGGTGAATCCGTTCCGCGGGGCCGAGGCCCTCTCGTGGCTGGAGTGCGCATGAAGGTCTCCGTCGACCAGAACCTCTGCTACGGCTCCTGGGACTGCGTCCACAGGGTTCCGTCCGTCTTCACCGTGGTGGAGGGGCTCGGAGCCGTCGTGCCGGGCCGCGAGGGTGCCGGTGATGATCCGCGGGTGCGCGCGGCGGCCGAGGGATGCCCGTCTCGGGCGATCGTCATCACGGACGGCCGGGCCGCTGGGTCGGGCAGGTGAGCCCCTGCCCCCCACGGGCGTGGACGGCAGCGGACCGAGGCAGACAGTGACGATCCAGTACGACTATCGTCACAGGCCAGTGACCTCGCTCACCAGCACCTCTGCCGCCGTTATGAGAATGGGATGATGTCGTTTATGAAGGGACGAGTCCTTGTCGTCGACGACGACAGCGCACTGGCCGAGATGCTCGGGATCGTGCTGCGTGGTGAGGGTTTCGAGCCGTCTTTCGTGGCCGACGGCGACAAGGCGCTGGCCGCCTTCCGTGAGGCGAAGCCGGATCTGGTGCTGCTGGACCTGATGCTGCCCGGGCGGGACGGCATCGAGGTCTGCCGCCTGATCAGGGCGGAGTCCGGGGTGCCGATCGTGATGCTGACGGCCAAGAGCGACACCGTCGACGTGGTGGTGGGCCTGGAGTCCGGTGCCGACGACTACATCGTGAAGCCGTTCAAGCCGAAGGAGCTGGTGGCCCGGATCCGGGCGCGGCTGCGGAGGTCGGAGGAGCCGGCGCCGGAGCAGCTCGCCATCGGCGATCTGGTCATCGACGTGGCCGGTCACTCCGTGAAGCGGGACGGGCAGTCGATCGCGCTGACGCCGCTGGAGTTCGACCTGCTGGTGGCGCTGGCGCGCAAGCCGTGGCAGGTGTTCACGCGTGAGGTGCTCCTGGAGCAGGTGTGGGGCTACCGGCACGCGGCCGACACCCGGCTGGTCAACGTCCATGTGCAGCGGCTGCGCTCCAAGGTCGAGAAGGACCCGGAGAAGCCGGAGATCGTGGTGACCGTGCGTGGCGTGGGTTACAAGGCCGGGCCGAGCTGACATGTCCGGGGACAGTGCCGCTTCGGCGCCCGGCCGGTCCGGGGCCCGCGCCGGGCGGCCTGTCGGCCGGAAGCGCCGGTACCTGGCGGGCGGGCTGCTGCACGGCGGGGTGCAGGGCAGCCCGGTGCTCCGCCTGTTCATGCGCTGGGTGCGCCGTCCGCTGCTGCCCGTCATCCGGCTGTGGCGGCGCAACCTCCAGCTCAAGGTCGTCGTCACCACGCTGCTGATGTCGCTGGGCGTCGTGCTGCTGCTGGGCTTCGTGGTCATCGGGCAGGTCCGCAACGGCCTGCTCGACGCCAAGGTGAAGGCGTCGCAGTCCCAGGCCACCGGTGGTTTCGCGGCGGCCAAGCAGCGGGCCGACGAGGCGGCGACCGCGGCCGGCGACGCCGGTACGCCGGTGGACGACCGCCCCTCGCAGAACGTCATCCAGTGGATGAGCGATCTGGTGTACTCGCTCTCCAGCGGCGGGCAGGGCGCCTTCGACGTGGTCACCCTCCCCGCGGGCGGCGACAGCGGCGGCGGGCGCGGCCCGCGTGCCTCCGGTGACGTCGCCCCGTCGGCCAGCATCCCCGAGAGCCTGCGGGAGCGGGTCGACAGCAGTACGGCCGCGGCCCAGAGCTACACCCGCATCGTCTACAACTCCTCCGAGGCCTCCCAGCCGGCGCTGGTCATCGGCAAGCGGGTCAACGACCCCAACGGCGACCCGTACCAGCTCTACTACCTCTTCCCGCTGACGCAGGAGGAGAAGTCGCTCAGCCTGGTCAAGGGGACGCTGGCGACGGCGGGGCTGTTCGTCGTCGTGCTCTTCGGGGCCATCGCCTGGCTCGTCGTGCGCCAGGTGGTCACGCCGGTGCGGATGGCGGCGGGCGTCGCCGAGCGGCTGTCCGCCGGGCGGTTGCAGGAACGGATGAAGGTCACCGGCGAGGACGACATCGCGCGGCTCGGCGAGGCTTTCAACAAGATGGCGCAGAACCTCCAGCTCAAGATCAGCCAGCTCGAGGACCTGTCGCGGATGCAGCGGCGGTTCGTCTCCGACGTCTCCCACGAGCTGCGCACGCCGCTGACGACCGTGCGGATGGCCGCCGACGTCATCCATGAGGCCCGTGAGGACTTCGACCCGGTGACCGCGCGGTCGGCGGAGCTGCTCGCCGACCAGCTCGACCGGTTCGAGTCGCTGCTCGCGGACCTGCTGGAGATCAGCCGCTTCGACGCGGGCGCGGCGGCGCTGGAGGCGGAGCCCATCGACCTCAGGGAGGTCGTCCGGCGCGTCGTCACCGGTGCCGAGCCGCTCGCCGAGCGCAAGGGCACCCGGATACGCGTCACCGGCGACCAGCAGCCCGTCGTCGCCGAGGCCGACGCCCGGCGCGTGGAGCGCATCCTGCGCAATCTCGTCGTCAACGCCGTCGAGCACGGCGAGGGCAAGGACGTCGTCGTCAAGCTGGCCGCGGCGGGCGGCGCGGTCGCGGTCGCGGTGCGGGACTACGGCGTCGGGCTCAAGCCCGGCGAGGCGGCCCGGGTCTTCAGCCGCTTCTGGCGGGCCGACCCGGCACGCGCGCGGACCACCGGCGGTACGGGCCTCGGCCTGTCGATCGCCCTGGAGGACGCGCGGCTGCACGGAGGCTGGCTGCAGGCGTGGGGCGAGCCGGGCGGCGGTTCGCAGTTCCGGCTGACGCTGCCCAGGACCGCGGACGAGCCGCTGCGGGGCTCGCCGATACCGCTGGAGCCCGCGGACTCCCGGGGCCGCCGGACGGCGGAGGGGACCGCGCCGCCGTCCGGCGGCGCGAGGGCCGCCACCGTGCCGGCGCAGCAGTCGGCCGGTCCCGGACAGGCCAGGCCCGCGCGGGACCCGATCCCGCCGCGCCCGGCGGCCGCGCCACCCGCGGCCGACCCGACGGCCCTGCCCGGCAACGGCGCGCGCGTGGTGCCGCGGCCGGTGTCGCCCGCCCGGCGGCAGGACGGCCCGTCCGCCGCCGAACCGCCCGCCGCGCACGGCGACGGACACCCGGCCGGCGGGCCGGAGGAGGACCCGAACAGCCAAGGGGAGGCATGTCGTGGCCGCTGACCGCGAGGGGGGCCGCCGGCGGGTGCCGGTGCGCGCGGTGGCGTACGCCGTCTGCGGGGCCGTACTGCTGGCGGGATGCGCCTCCATGCCGGACAGCGGGGATCTGCGGGGCGTGGAGTCCACTCCCCGCCAGGACACCCAGGTGCGGGTGTTCGCCATGCCGCCGGCCGAGAACGCCCCGCCCGCGGAGATCGTGCAGGGCTTCCTGGAGGCGCTCACCAGCGACGACCCGCACTTCGAGACGGCGCGCGAGTACCTGACGGACAAGGCGCGCAGGAGCTGGCGGCCCGAGCTGTCCACGACCGTGCTCGCGGACGGGCCGGGCACCGATCCGGGCCGCGTGGGCGACCGGGAGGACGCCGACGCCTACTCGCTCACCCTCACCGGCACCAAGGTCGCCACGGTCGACGCGCAGCAGTCGTACGCGCCCGCCGAGGGGGAGTACCGGGCGCCGGTGCACCTCACGCGGGACGGCAAGACCGGGCAGTGGCGCATCGACACGGTGCCGCAGGGCGTCGTGATGGGCAAGTCTGACTTCCAGCGCAACTACATGTCCGTCAACAAGTACTACTTCGCCGCGCACCACGCCCCGGGCGCCGGGGACGGGGCGAGCGGGCAGCCCATGGCCGTCGCCGACCCGGTCTACGTGCGCAAACGGGTGGACCCCCTGACCCAGGCGGTGCGGTCCCTGCTGAGCGGGCCGACGCGCCTGCTCGGGCCGGCGGTCCGGACCAGCTTCCCTCCCGGTACGGCGCTGGCGAAGGGCGCCTCCTCGCTGACGCCGGACGACCGCAACCGGCTGACGGTGGAGCTGAACGGCAGGGCCGCCCGGACCGGTCCGGACACCTGCGACGAGATGGCGGCCCAGCTCCTGTTCACGCTGCGCACCCTCACCCCGGCGGTGGACGAGGTCGACCTGCGCTCGGGCGAGACGCGGCTGTGCTCGCTCACCGAGGACCGGGCCGCGGCGGTCGCGGCGCGCGGATCGGCGCAGCACCCCGACTACCTGTACTTCGTGGACGGCGAGGAGCGCGTGGTGCGGCTCCCCGCGGGCGGCAGCGCCACCCGGGCGGATCCCGTGCCCGGGGCGCTGGGCTCCGGTGAGGCGAAACTGCGGTCGGTGGCCGTGTCGCGCGACGAGCACGACGCGGCCGGGGTCGGCCTGGACGGCGCCTCGCTGTACGTCGCGCCGCTGGTCTCGGGCGCCGCCCTCGGGGAGCGGGTGCTGGCCAGCCGGGGCCCGACGGAGGCCGAGCGGCTGTCGACGCCGAGCTGGGACGCGCAGGGAGACCTGTGGGTGGTGGACCGCGACCCGGCCCACCCGCGGCTGCTGATGCTGGAGGACGGCGCGGGCCGGCCGGTGACAGTGCGGACGCCCGGGCTGGAGGGCCGGGTCCAGGACGTGCGGGTGGCCGCCGACGGGGTGCGCATCGCCCTCGTGGTGCGCGCCGAGGACGGGCAGCGGTCGCTGCTCATCGGGCGGATCGAGCGCGAGGCGAAGAGCGGGGAGCGGCCGGCGGTCACCGTCCGCGGACTGCGCTCCGCGACGCCGGGGCTGGAGGAGGTCACGGCCATGTCCTGGTCCGGGGACAGCCGGCTCGTGGTGGTGGGGCGCGAGCGCGGGGGCGTGCAGCAGATCGGGTACGTCCAGGTCGACGGCTCCACGCCGGAGCCCCAGGCGCCCGCCGCCCTGACCGGCGTCCAGGAGATCGCCGCCTCCGAGGACGAGCGGCTGCCGCTCGTGGCGCACTCGGAGGACGGCATCGTGCGGCTGCCCTCCGGAACGCAGTGGCAGAAGGTGACGGACGGGACGGCACCGGTCTATCCGGGGTGACGCCGGCCGCCCGGCCGTCCGGCCGCCCGGCCGTCCGGTCGCCCGGTCGCCCGGCCGTCCGGCCGCCCGGCCGTCCGGCCGTCCGGTCGCCCGGTCGCCCGGTCGCCCGGCCGCCCGGCGGGCCGGCGGGCCCGGGCGCGCGGTGGGGCGTGGCCGGGACCTGCACGTGGCTGGGGCCTGGACGTGACCGGGGCCGCCGGGGCGTGGTCGGGCCCCGCGAGGCCGGGTCCCGGGGGCGTGGCGTGTGCCGGGGCGGCCGGGACGCGTCGGTGCGCCGTCCCGGGTGTGTCCGGCGCGCGGCGGGGTTGTCCACAGGCGGTTGCCGGCCGGGCGGTTTTCCACAGGGCCGGCCCGGTGGTGCGGGACTCGGGCACAGTGGAGGGCATGCGGGGGTGGTGGCGGGACCTCACCGATCTGGTGCTGCCGGCCGAGTGCGGAGGCTGCGGCCGGGCTCGCACGGTGCTGTGCCCGCGGTGCCGTGCCGCGCTGAGCGGGGCCGCGCCGCGCCGGGTGCGGCCGGAGCCGGAGCCGCCCGGGCTGCCGCCGGTGCACGCGGCGGCCCGGTACGCGGACGAGGTACGGGCGGTGCTGCTCGCCCACAAGGAGCGGGGCGCGCTGACGCTCGCGGGACCGCTCGGCGCGGCGCTGGCGGGTGCGGTGCGCGCCGGGCTCCGGGCGGCGTCGGCGGCGCCCCACGGGGCGGCGGAGGGCGAAGCCCACGGGGCCCTGACCCTGGACGGGGGCGCCCACGGGGTCCTGGAGACGGGCGCCGCCGGGGCCCTGGGCGTCCACGCGCCCGGAGCGCTGGGCCTCTGCGGCCGCTCCGAAGCCGGCGGTGCCGTCGGGTACGGCCGTGACTTCGGCTGCCGTGGTGACTGCGGGGGTAACGGTGGCTGCCCCTGTGATCGCGGTCGTAACCGAGGCTGTGGCTGTGGCTGTGGCTCTGGCTGTGGTTGCGAGTGTGGTGGCGCCGGGTGGGAGGCGGCCCGCCGGGAGGCTGTGGCGGGCGGGAGCGGTGCGCCGGGGGAGCGGGCGGTGCTGCTCGTCCCGGTGCCCTCCGCCCGGCGCGCGGTGCGGGCGCGCGGGCATGATCCGGCGCGCCGGATCGCCCTCGCCGCGGCGGGCGAACTACGGAGGTCCGGGGCGCCCGCCCGGATGCTGGCGGCGCTGCGGCAGCGGCGCGCCGTGGCCGATCAGTCGGGGCTCGGCTCCCGGCAGCGGCGGGACAACCTCGCCGGTGCCCTCGCCGTGGTGCCCGGTGCCGCCCGGCTGCTGCGCGGCGCCGCCGCCGTCGTGCTCGTCGACGACGTGATGACGACCGGAGCGTCCCTCGCGGAGGCCGCGCGCGCCGTGCGGGCGTCGGTGAGCGTTCGTGCGGGGGCGGCCGGGGAGACCGCGCTCGCGGCCGGGCGGGCCTCGGGGCCGGGAGCGCACACGGCAGCGGGGGCGGCTGTGTATTCGCGGGCCATGGGGGAAGGCAGAGGAGAACGGATGGGCACGGCACCGGAAGAGAGGTCGGACCGGGCGCCCGCCGGGCCGGAACGGGCGGGCGCGAACGAGGACGGCGAGGCGATCGGCCGCGTCATGTGCGCGGCCGTGGTCGCGGCGTCACCGGAATCCTTCGAAATAAACCGGAACTGATCGACTGGTGATGACGTTGCAGAGAATGACGGAGGCAATTCGTCTGAATGGAGGTACGGCGCGGTAGAGGGTGACGACATCCGTCCGGGCGAGATATGTTCGAGTGTGAGGGAAAGCCGCAGGCCACGCCTCTCATTTCGAGAATGCGGGCCGCGGGTTTTTCCATCATCACCCGCAACGGTGGAATGCAGATCTTGCCGACGGGGGAGGAGGTGGACGTCACCGAGTCCGAGGTTCCGGGAAGACCGGGACCTGGTGCAAAAGGGAGATGCTCCGCCGTCGAAGCGGAGCGATCCGGGAACGGAGTTCTGCGTGGACATCGTCGTCAAGGGCCGCAAGACCGAGGTGCCCGAGCGGTTCCGGAAGCACGTGGCCGAGAAGCTGAAGCTGGACAAGATCCAGAAGCTCGATGGCAAGGTGATCAGCCTCGACGTCGAGGTGTCCAAGGAGCCCAACCCCCGGCAGGCCGACCGCTGTGACCGAGTGGAGATCACGCTCCGCTCCCGCGGTCCGGTGATCCGGGCGGAGGCAGCGGCGAGCGATCCGTACGCGGCGCTCGACCTGGCGGCGGAGAAGCTGGACGCACGGCTGCGCAAGCAGCACGACAAGCGCTTCTCGCGGCGCGGGGCGCGCCGGATCCCGGCGGCCGAGGTCGCCGACCACGTCCCGGGTGCCGCCACGCTCAACGGGGCGGGTGCGGTCGTCCCGCAGGACGAGCAGGAGAGCGTGCCCACCAAGAAGATCGGCTCGCTGGAGGTCCAGGGCGAAGGGCCCCTCGTGGTCCGCGAGAAGACCCATGTGGCCGCGCCCATGACCCTCGACCAGGCGCTCTACGAGATGGAGCTGGTCGGGCACGACTTCTATCTCTTCGTCGACTCCGAGACCAAGGAACCGAGTGTCGTCTACCGGCGGCACGCGTACGACTACGGCGTGATCCACCTCAGGACGGACACCATGGTCACCCAGGCGCCCTCTCCGGAAGCGGGCGGGGCGCTCGGCGGCTGACCCGCGCAGGGTGACTGCGAGACCGGTGCCCCTGGAGCGCGTGTGCGCCCCCAGGGGCACCCGTGTGCGACCCCGTCGCGCACCGCTGCGTCGCCCCGGCGCCGCCCGGGCATGAAATCATGGCCGCATCGGCTCAACCGGTGGGCCGTTGCCTTGCGTTGGCGATGGCTCAGGACCACAGGCCACAGCCTTCAGGGGGAGGAACGATGGCGGACAGCTTCGGACCGATGCGGGACGAGGGCGCCGGCGCAGGCGCCGTCGGCATGGGCCCGGACGGGGGCTGCGCGCGCGAGGAGCCGATCAGGGTGCTGGTCGTGGACGACCACGCCCTGTTCCGCCGCGGCCTGGAGATCGTGCTGGCCGCCGAGGAGGACATCCAGGTCGTCGGGGAGGCCGGCGACGGCGCCGAGGCCGTCGAGAAGGCCGCCGACCTGCTGCCCGACATCGTGCTGATGGACGTGCGCATGCCGAAGCGGGGCGGGATCGAGGCGTGCACCTCCATCAAGGAGGTCGCCCCCAGCGCCAGGATCATCATGCTGACCATCAGCGACGAGGAAGCCGACCTCTACGACGCGATCAAGGCCGGTGCGACCGGCTACCTCCTCAAGGAGATCTCCACCGACGAGGTGGCCACCGCCATCCGCGCGGTGGCCGACGGGCAGTCGCAGATCAGCCCCTCCATGGCCTCGAAACTGCTCACCGAGTTCAAATCGATGATCCAGCGCACCGACGAGCGCCGCCTGGTGCCCGCGCCGCGGCTGACCGACCGCGAGCTGGAGGTGCTGAAGCTGGTCGCCACCGGGATGAACAACCGTGACATCGCCAAGGAGTTGTTCATCTCCGAGAACACCGTCAAGAACCACGTGCGCAACATCCTGGAGAAGCTCCAGCTCCACTCCAGGATGGAGGCCGTCGTGTACGCGATGCGGGAGAAGATTCTCGAGATCCGCTGACTCAGGCCAGGGCGCGGGCCAGTTCCTTCACCAGGGCGTCGCGCAGCTCCGGGGCGTCCACCCGCTCCACCCGGACGTCCGTGCAGTCCACCCAGCCCGCCGCCTCGACCAGGGCCTGGGCCACCGCCGGGACCGCCTTGGGACCCTCCAGCGTGACCTGCCGGGCCACCAGGGCGCGGCCCTCGCGGGCCGGGTCCACCCGGCCGACGAGCCGCCCGCCCGCCAGGACCGGCATCGTGAAGTAGCCGTACACCCGCTTGTGCTTGGGGACGTACGCCTCCAGGCGGTGGGCGAATCCGAAGATGCGCTCGGTGCGCGCCCGCTCCCAGACCAGGGAGTCGAACGGCGACAGGAGCGTCGTGCGGTGACGGCCGCGCGGAGGTGACTGGAGGGCCGCGGGATCGGCCCAGGCCGGCCGGCCCCAGCCCTCCACCGTGACCGGGACCAGACCCGAGTCGGCGATCACCGCGTCGACCTGCTCCCCCTTGAGCCGGTGGTAGTCCGCGAGGTCGGCGCGGGTGCCGACGCCCAGCGCCTGCCCGGCCAGCCGCACCAGCCGGCGCAGGCACTCGGTGTCGTCCAGCTCGTCGTGCAGCACGGACGCCGGGATCGCGCGCTCGGCCAGGTCGTACACCCGCTTCCAGCCGCGGCGTTCGACGCACACCACCTCGCCGTACATCAGGGCGCGTTCGACGGCGACCTTGGAGGCGGACCAGTCCCACCACTCGCCGGTGCGCTTGGCGCCGCCCAACTCGGTGGCCGTCAGCGGCCCTTCGTCGCGCAACTGCTTGATCACCCGGTCGTACACGCCGTCCGGGAGCTCGTGGTTCCAGTGCGGCCGGTCCCGGTAGGCGCGGCGGCGGAAGGCGAAGTGGGGCCACTCCTCGACGGGGAGGATGCAGGCGGCGTGCGACCAGTACTCGAAGGCGTGCGCGCCCTTCCAGTACGCGTCCTCGACCCTCGTGCGGCCCACCGCGCCCAGGCGGGCGTACGGGACGAGTTCATGGGAGCGGGCGAGGACCGAGATGGTGTCGAGCTGGACCGCGCCCAGCCGGCGCAGGACGCCGCGGACACCGGAGCGGCGGTCGGGGGCGCCGAGGAGGCCTTGGGCCCGCAGGGCTATGCGGCGGGCCTCGTCTGCGGAGAGCTCTGCGGTGGCACGCGGGGTCGTCATGCCTTCGCACGATAGGGGGTGGGACTGACAGCGGGGCGGGCCCCGCCCGGCCGGGACGCCGGGACGGCCCCCGGGGAGCGCGGACCCGCGGCTGTGCAGGCGTGTGCGGGCACGGGCTAGGCGGGCGCGGGCACGTACGGCGCCGTCGACGGCAGGCCCAGGTCCGAGGGCAGCAGGGAACCCACCCAGCAGTCCCGGCGCACCCCCCTGTTGTCGATGGCGGAGCGCAGGGTCCCCTCCAGGACGAAGCCGGCGCGCCGCGCCACCGCGCGGGAGGCCGTGTTGCCGGCCTCGGCGCGCCACTCCACCCGGTCGATCGCCAGACGGGTGAACGCCCAGCGGCAGACGGCGAGGGCGCCCTCGGTGACGTACCCCCGGCCCCGGTGGTCCCGGACCCCCCAGAAGCCGATCTCGCCCGCCCCCGGGGAGTGCCGGGTCAGGCTCAGCGCCGCCACCAGCTCGCCGCCGGCGGGCAGGAAGGCGCCGAAGGTGAACACGGTGCCGTTGGCCCAGCCGTCGGGGACCGTCCGCTCGGTGAAACGCCGCGCGTGTTCACGCAGGTAGGGCGAGGGGATGGCGGTCCAGCGCTGGATGGCGGGGTCCTGGCAGGCGGCGTACACCGCCTCGGTGTCCCGCGGCCCGACCGCGCGCAGCAGGAGGCGGCCGGTGGTGAGCGTGACGGGGTCCATCGGGCGATTCTGCTCGGCGGCCGGGGCGGGACGCCATCCCTTTGCCGGGCGTGGGCGGCGGGTGACGTTTCGCGGAATTCGCCGGCGGGCGCGGCACCATCCGCGGGCCCCGCACGTTGTCCTCGGTGAAAGCAGACAGGAAGCGACATGCGGCAGCGGACGGTCCCGTCGCGGCAGGACCTCCCGGGGTGACGGGGTCCTCGCATACGATGGCCGTTGCTCACTCACGTCAACGGAAAACCGACCGTCCCAGGCCCGACCGGCAAGGAGACCAACCCCCGTGTCCGTCCTCTCGAAGATCATGCGTGCAGGCGAAGGCAAGATCCTGCGCAAGCTGCACCGCATCGCGGACCAGGTCAACTCCATCGAAGAGGACTTCGTCGGCCTCTCCGACGCCGAGCTGAGGGCCCTCACCGACGAGTACCGGCAGCGCTACGCCGACGGTGAGAGCCTGGACGACCTGCTGCCCGAGGCGTTCGCCACCGTCCGCGAGGCCGCCAAGCGCGTGCTCGGCCAGCGCCACTACGACGTGCAGCTCATGGGCGGCGCCGCCCTGCACATGGGCTACGTGGCCGAGATGAAGACCGGTGAGGGCAAGACCCTGGTGGGCACGCTGCCCGCCTACCTCAACGCCCTGTCCGGCGACGGCGTCCACATCGTCACGGTCAACGACTACCTGGCCGAGCGCGACTCCGAGATGATGGGCCGCGTCCACCGGTTCCTCGGCCTGTCCGTGGGCTGCATCCTCGCCAGCATGACGCCGGCCCAGCGCCGCGAGATGTACGCGTGCGACATCACCTACGGCACGAACAACGAGTTCGGCTTCGACTACCTGCGCGACAACATGGCGTGGTCCAAGGACGAGCTCGTCCAGCGCGGCCACAACTTCGCCATCGTCGACGAGGTCGACTCCATCCTCATCGACGAGGCCCGTACGCCGCTGATCATCTCCGGCCCGGCCGACCAGGCCACCAAGTGGTACGGCGACTTCGCCAAGCTGGTCAAGCGCCTCAAGCGCGGCGAGCCCGGCAACCCGCTCAAGGGCCTGGAGGAGACCGGCGACTACGACGTCGACGAGAAGAAGCGCACGGTCGCCATCCACGAGGCCGGTGTCGCCAAGGTCGAGGACTGGCTGGGCATCGACAACCTCTACGAGTCGGTCAACACCCCGCTGGTGGGCTACCTGAACAACGCCATCAAGGCCAAGGAGCTCTTCAAGAAGGACAAGGACTACGTCGTCATCGACGGCGAAGTCATGATCGTCGACGAGCACACCGGCCGTATCCTCGCCGGCCGCCGCTACAACGAGGGCATGCACCAGGCGATCGAGGCGAAGGAAGGGGTGGAGATCAAGGACGAGAACCAGACCCTTGCCACGATCACCCTGCAGAACTTCTTCCGCCTCTACAACAAGCTCTCCGGCATGACCGGTACGGCGATGACCGAGGCCGCCGAGTTCCACCAGATCTACAAGCTCGGCGTGGTCCCGATCCCGACCAACCGGCCGATGATCCGCAAGGACCAGTCGGACCTGATCTACCGCACCGAGGTCGCCAAGTTCGAGGCGGTCGTCGACGACATCGAGGAGAAGCACCGCAAGGGGCAGCCGATCCTCGTCGGCACCACCTCGGTCGAGAAGTCCGAGTACCTCTCGCAGCAGCTCAGCAAGCGCGGCATCCAGCACGAGGTGCTCAACGCCAAGCACCACGAGCGCGAGGCGTCGATCGTCGCCCAGGCCGGCCGCAAGGGCGCCGTCACGGTGGCCACCAACATGGCCGGCCGCGGTACGGACATCAAGCTCGGCGGCAACCCCGAGGACCTCGCCGAGGCGGAGCTGCGCCAGCGCGGCCTCGACCCGGAGGAGCACATCGAGGAGTGGGCCCACGCCCTGCCCGAGGCGCTCAAGCGCGCCGAGGAGGCGGTCAAGGCCGAGAAGGAGGAGGTCGAGAAGCTCGGCGGCCTCTACGTGCTCGGCACCGAGCGGCACGAGTCGCGCCGGATCGACAACCAGTTGCGCGGCCGCAGCGGCCGCCAGGGCGACCCCGGCGAGTCCCGCTTCTACCTCTCCCTCGGCGACGACCTGATGCGCCTGTTCAAGGCCCAGATGGTCGAGCGCGTGATGTCGATGGCGAACGTCCCCGACGACGTGCCGATCGAGAACAAGATGGTCACGCGCGCGATCGCGTCCGCCCAGTCGCAGGTGGAGACCCAGAACTTCGAGACCCGCAAGAACGTCCTGAAGTACGACGAGGTCCTCAACCGGCAGCGCGAGGTCATCTACGGCGAGCGGCGCCGCGTCCTGGAGGGCGAGGACCTGCACGAGCAGATCCAGCACTTCATGAACGACACCATCGACGCCTACGTCCAGGCCGAGACCGCCGAGGGCTTCCCGGAGGACTGGGACCTGGACCGGCTGTGGGGCGCCTTCCGGCAGCTCTACCCGGTGAAGGTGACCATCGAGGAGCTGGAGGAGGCGGCCGGCGACCGGGCCGGCCTGACCGCCGAGTTCATCGCCGAGTCCGTCAAGGACGACATCCACCAGCAGTACGAGGCGCGCGAGGCCCAGCTCGGCTCCGAGATCATGCGGGAGCTGGAGCGCCGGGTGGTGCTCTCGGTGCTGGACCGCAAGTGGCGTGAGCACCTCTACGAGATGGACTACCTCCAGGAGGGCATCGGCCTGCGCGCGATGGCCCAGAAGGACCCGTTGGTCGAGTACCAGCGCGAGGGCTTCGACATGTTCCAGGCCATGATGGACGGCATCAAGGAGGAGTCCGTCGGCTACCTGTTCAACCTGGAGGTCCAGGTCGAGCAGCAGGTCGAGGAGGTCCCGGTGGAGGCCGCCGGGCCGTCCCTCGACAAGGGCGCGCAGGACCAGGTGCCGGCGCAGGCGGGCCCCCGCCCGGAGATCCGCGCCAAGGGACTCGACGCCCCGCAGCGGCGCAACCTGCACCTGACCGCGCCGACCGTGGACGGCGAGGGCGGCGTCATCGAGCGCGAGGTCACCGCCGACGACGAGCCGGTGCGCTCCCCGGCGGACGGGCTCACCCGCGCGGAGCGCCGCAAGCAGGCCAAGGGCGGACGCCGCCGCAAGAAGTGACGGCGCCGCAGCGCCGGCCGGCAGGGGCCGGGTTCCCTCAAGGGAGCCCGGCCCCTGCCGTCTGCGGGTGGGGGAGCCGTCCGCGTGGGGGACGGCCCGCGGGCGGTTCAGGCGTCGTCGCCGCGCGGCATGCGCGGACCGCCCAGCTCCACGGCCGTACAGCGCCAGCGCAGGTCCCGGCCGCGCTCCAGGCGGAAGGCCAGGGCGCGCAGCCGGTCGCCGGCGCCGATGCGGGCGAAGACCTCCACGGCGCCCGGCCGGGGCTCGAAGTAGCCGATGTCCCGGACCACGGGCCGGCTGCCGCGCGTGCGCAGGGGATGGTGTTCGGCGAGCCAGGCCAGTTCGTCGTAGGCGCGGCCGGCGGTGTGCCGGAGCATCGAGTGGACCGGGCGCCGGCCGCTGAGGACGCCGACGAGCAGCTCGGCGAACATGTCGGTGGGCCGGGGCTGGGGGAGGGGC
>NZ_WYCT01000142.1 GCF_011008945.1 Streptomyces harenosi | reverse complement strand
ACAGGGGGGGGGGGGTGGGGAAAACCCCCGGTTCCAGACGCCGATGGGCTCCATGGTGCGCCGTGGCTCGGAAGCCGCAGGGTGGAGACAGAACAGGGCAGGAGCCGGACGAGGAGAGAAGGACGACGCCGATGGCCACGGAGTACGGACGAGGCTACGGGCTCGGGGACGGGCCCGGCCTGCACGCGAGCGCCGGGGAACGGCGGCACCTGCTGCCGGCGGGACTGCGGGCGCCGTTCGAGGCCCGCAGCATGCGGGAGCTGGGCTATGTGCTGCTGGGCCTGCCGGTCGGCATCCTGCTCTTCACGTACGCGGTCACCATGGTGTCGCTGGGGGCGGGCCTGCTGGTGACGTTCCTGGGGGTTCCGGTGCTGGCGGCCGCGCTCGCCGGCTGCCGGGGCTTCGGGGCACTGGAGCGGACGCGGGCGCGCGGGCTGCTCGGCCTGCGGGTGGCCGACCCCGAGCCGCTGCGGGTGAAGAAGAACGGCGCGATGGCGTGGATGGGGGCCGTGCTCAAGAGCGGCACCTCGTGGCGGGCCCTGCTGTACGCGGTGCTGCACTTCCCGTGGGCGGTGTTCTCGTTCGCCGTCGCCGTCACGGTCTGGACGTGGGGCTGGGCGATGCTGACGTATCCCCTGTGGTTCTGGGTCTTCCCCATGTACGCCGGGCAGGGCGGGTTGCAGCTCTACGGTGACGAGACGCACCAGGTCTATCTGGACAATCCGTTCGAGATCACCGTCACCGCGCTGGTGGGCCTGCTGTTCGCGCTGGTCGCGCCGTGGATCGTGCGGGCGCTGACCATGGTGGACCGGGTGCTGGTGCACGGGCTGCTCGGGCCGTCGCGGCTGGTGGAGCGGGTGGTGGAGCTGGAGTCCGATCGCGGGGTCGTGGTCGACACCGCGGCTGCCGATCTGCGGCGCATCGAGCGGGACCTGCACGACGGCGCACAGGCCCGCCTGGTCGGTCTCGCCATGGACCTCGGGCTGGCGAAGGAGAAACTGAAGGAGGATCCGCGAGCCGCGGCCCGGATGGTGGACGAGGCGCACGGCGAGGTGAAGACCGCGCTGCGGGAGTTGCGGGACCTGGCCCGGGGCATCCACCCCGCCGTCCTGACCGACCGGGGCCTGGACGCGGCCCTGTCCTCGGTCGCCTCCCGGTGCACCGTGCCGGTCCGGGTGGAGGTGGACCTGGCCGAGCGGCCGGCTCCGGCGATCGAGGGCATCGCCTACTTCACGGTGTCGGAGCTGCTGCAGAACATCAGCAAGCACGCGCGGGCCACCTCGGCGGCCGTCGAGGTGTGGCGGGTGGAGAACCGGCTGATGCTCCAGGTCGTGGACAACGGCGTGGGCGGAGCCGACATATCCGCCGGGTCGGGGCTGGCCGGCCTGGCGGAACGGATCGACGCGGTCGACGGCATCCTCGTGGTGGACTCGCCGGCCGGCGGACCCACGCGGGTGACGGCGGAGTTGCCGTGGCGGTCGGACCACGTGCGCTGAGCCGCCGCTGCGGGGGCACCCGCCCCCGCTGACGCGGGGGCCCAGCCTCCCCGGCCCGGCCCCCCGGGGCCGGTTCCCCGGGAGCCGGGGCCGGTCCGCCGAGGCCGGTCCCCCGGATCAGGTCCCCCGGATCCGGTTCCCCGGTGCAGGCCCCCGGGCCCGGTTCCCGGCCGCACCATCAGCACCCGAGTACGCGTCCGCTCCCGGCACCCTGGGTCCTCGTCCGCACGCCCCCCGGGGTCCTCGTCCGCACGCTCCCCCGGGGTTCGCGTCCGGTGACCGCCGCCGCCTCCCGCGCGGCACCCGTGCGTCAGCCCGGACAACCCCCGACCGAGAGAGCACAGCCCCGACCTCAGCCCTTTCTCCTCCCTTCTCTTCCCTCTCCTCCCTTCTCCTCCCTGCTCACACCGGTCCGTGCCCGTGCTGTGCCCGCCACCCCTGATTTCCCACCGGCCACCCCTGTTTCCGGCCCGCGGCCCCCGGTACGGAAACCAGCCATCCCGTTCCGGAATCGGCCATTCTCGGCCGATGCCCAGCCACCGTGACCGGCATCCCCGGACCGCCGCCGAACCCGCCCCCCGGACCGGCCCGTGGGGTCACCCGGGCGCACGGCGGCCCCGAAGCTGGGATGCTGGGACCCGATCGCAGGGGCGGGCAGAGAGCCGGCACGGGTGGCTGTGGGGGGCCGAGGAAACGTGGAGGACAAGGTGCGGGTGGTCATCGCCGAGGATTCAGTGCTGCTCAGGGAGGGCCTGACCCGGCTGCTGACCGACCGCGGACACGAGGTCGTCGCCGGGGTCGGGGACGGCGAGGCGCTGATCAAGACCATCACGGAGCTCGACGCGCAGGGCGAGCTGCCGGACGTCGTCGTCGCCGACGTGCGGATGCCGCCGACCCACACCGACGAGGGCGTGCGGGCGGCGGTGCAGTTGCGCAGGGCACATCCCGACCTGGGTGTGCTGGTGCTGTCGCAGTACGTGGAGGAGCGGTACGCCACCGAACTCCTGGCGGGTTCCAGCCGGGGCGTCGGTTATCTGCTCAAGGACCGGGTGGCCGAGGTCCGGGAGTTCGTGGACGCGGTGGTGCGGGTGGCCGAGGGCGGCACGGCGCTCGACCCGGAGGTGGTCGCGCAGTTGCTGGGCCGCAGCCGCAAGCAGGACGTGCTGGCGGGGCTGACGCCCCGGGAGCGGGAGGTGCTCGGTCTGATGGCCGAGGGGCGGACGAACTCGGCGATCGCCAAGCAGCTCGTCGTGAGCGACGGAGCCGTCGAGAAGCACGTCAGCAACATCTTCATGAAGCTGGGACTGTCCCCGAGCGAGGGCGACCACCGGCGGGTCCTGGCCGTGCTGACCTACCTGAAGTCGTGAGCGTCCCGGCCAGGACACCGCGCGCCTGACCACCGGCCGTGTCCGGCAGGAGACCGCGCGCCTGACCACCGGCCGTGTCCGGCAGGAGACCCCGCGCCTGGCCGCCGTCCGCGTCCGGCCGGGCACCGCACCTCCGCTCGCCGGCCGCGTCCGGCAGGAGACCGCGCGCCTGCCCCCGGCCCTCCCGGCAGAACAACACCACGCCTCTTCCCCGGCCGCCCCCGGCACGCGCCGGGGCGCTCGCGGCGTCGCCGGCCGGGGCGCACGCGCCGTACCGGTGCCGCTCCAGCGCCCTGTCCGGCGTGGTGTCCATCATGCGATTCTCCACAAGAAGGCGAGCCTTACGGACGTAGGGTTGATCCTGGGAGGGTCGCGGTAGGCCACTCCCCGGCAGCCGCCTCGAGGGAGGTCCAGTTCAGTGACCAGCCAGGTCAGTAGCCCAACGGAACAGGCCGACGGAACCGTCGTGGGAGAGCAGCGCAAACCGGCGGGGGCGAAGGACGTCCGCCGGCTGGACCGGGTGATCATCAGGTTCGCGGGGGACTCGGGTGACGGCATGCAGCTCACCGGTGACCGTTTCACCTCCGAGACCGCGTCCTTCGGCAACGATCTGTCGACACTGCCGAACTTCCCGGCCGAGATCAGGGCACCGGCAGGCACGCTGCCGGGTGTGTCGTCGTTCCAGCTCCACTTCGCCGACCACGACATCCTCACCCCCGGCGACGCGCCGAACGTGCTGGTGGCGATGAACCCGGCCGCGCTGAAGGCCAACATCGGCGACCTGCCGCGCGGCGCGGAGATCATCGTCAACACGGACGAGTTCACCAAGCGGGCGATGCAGAAGGTCGGCTACGAGAACTCGCCGCTGGAGGACGGGTCCCTCGACGGCTACAGCCTGCACCCGGTGCCGCTGACGACGCTGACCGTGGAGGCGCTGAAGGACTTCGGCCTCACCCGCAAGGAGGCCGAGCGCAGCAAGAACATGTTCGCGCTGGGCCTGCTGAGCTGGATGTACCACCGGCCCACGGAGGGCACGGAGAAGTTCCTGCGGAAGAAGTTCGCGAAGAAGCCGGGCATCGCGGAGGCGAACATCGCCGCGTTCCGCGCGGGCTGGAACTTCGGCGAGACCACCGAGGACTTCGCGGTCTCCTACGAGGTGGCGCCGGCGGCGAAGGCCTTCCCGCCGGGCGTGTACCGCAACATCTCCGGGAACCTCGCCCTGGCCTACGGCCTGGTCGCCGCCTCCCGGCAGGCCGATCTGCCGCTGTACCTGGGCTCGTACCCGATCACCCCGGCCTCCGACATCCTGCACGAGCTCAGCCGGCACAAGAACTTCGGCGTGCGCACGTTCCAGGCGGAGGACGAGATCGCCGGCATCGGTGCCGCCCTCGGCGCGGCCTTCGGCGGATCGCTGGCGGTGACCACGACCTCCGGCCCCGGTGTGGCGCTGAAGTCGGAGACCATCGGCCTGGCGGTCTCGCTGGAGCTGCCGCTGCTGATCGTCGACATCCAGCGCGGCGGCCCGTCGACCGGTCTGCCCACCAAGACCGAGCAGGCGGACCTGTTGCAGGCGATGTACGGCCGCAACGGCGAGGCCCCGGTGCCGGTGGTCGCGCCGAGGACGCCCGCGGACTGCTTCGACGCCGCGCTGGAGGCCGCCCGTATCGCGCTGGCCTACCGCACCCCGGTCTTCCTGCTGTCCGACGGTTACCTGGCCAACGGTTCCGAGCCGTGGCGCATCCCCGAGCTGGACGAGCTGCCGGACCTGCGCGTCCGGTTCGCGCAGGGCCCGAACCACACGCTGGACGACGGCACCGAGGTCTTCTGGCCCTACAAGCGCGACCCGCAGACCCTCGCCCGCCCGTGGGCGGTCCCGGGCACGCCGGGCCTGGAGCACCGCATCGGCGGCATCGAGAAAGAGGACGGCACGGGCAACATCTCCTACGCCCCCGCCAACCACGACCTTATGGTCCGCACCCGCCAGGCCAAGGTCGACGGCATCACCGTCCCGGACCTGGAGGTCGACGACCCGGACCGGGCGCGCACGCTGGTGCTGGGCTGGGGATCGACGTACGGGCCGATCACGGCCGCGGTGCGGCGGCTGCGCGCGGACGGGAGGCCGATCGCCCAGGCCCACCTGCGGCACCTCAACCCCTTCCCGGGCAATCTGGGGTCCGTCCTCAAGCAGTACGACAAGGTGGTGATCCCCGAGATGAACCTCGGTCAGCTCGCCACCCTCATCCGGGCGAAGTACCTGGTCGACGCCCACTCGTACAACCAGGTCAATGGCATGCCGTTCAAGGCGGAGCAGCTCGCCACGGCGCTCAAGGAGGCCATCGATGGCTGAGACGTCCACATCGGGCCCGAGCACGGTCGAGGCGCTCTCCCTCGTCCCGAAGGCCGAGGCCCGGCAGTCCATGAAGGACTTCAAGTCCGATCAGGAAGTGCGCTGGTGCCCGGGGTGCGGGGACTACGCCATCCTCGCCGCCGTGCAGGGCTTCATGCCCGAGCTGGGCCTGGCGAGGGAGAACATCGTCTTCGTCTCCGGCATCGGCTGCTCCTCCCGCTTCCCGTACTACATGAACACCTACGGGATGCACTCCATCCACGGCCGGGCGCCCGCGATCGCCACCGGGCTGGCGACCTCCCGCCGCGACCTGTCCGTGTGGGTGGTCACCGGTGACGGCGACGCGCTGTCCATCGGCGGCAACCACCTCATCCACGCCCTGCGCCGCAATGTGAACCTCAAGATCCTGCTGTTCAACAACCGGATCTACGGGCTGACCAAGGGCCAGTACTCGCCGACCTCCGAGGTCGGGAAGATCACCAAGTCGACGCCGATGGGGTCGCTGGACGCGCCGTTCAACCCGGTGTCCCTGGCGCTCGGCGCGGAGGCGTCCTTCGTCGCCCGCACCGTCGACTCCGACCGCAAGCACCTCACCGAGGTGCTGCGGCAGGCCGCGGCCCACCCCGGCACGGCCCTGATCGAGATCTACCAGAACTGCAACATCTTCAACGACGGCGCCTTCGACGCCCTCAAGGACAAGCAGCGGGCCGAGGACGCGGTGATCCGGCTGGAGCACGGCCGTCCGATCCGCTTCGGCGCCGACGGCTCCCAGGGCGTCGTACGGAACCGGCGGACGGGCGACCTGGAAGTGGTCACCGTCACCCCGGAGAACGAGGCGGACGTCCTGGTCCACGACGCGCACGCCGCGTCCCCGACCACCGCCTTCGCCCTCTCGCGCCTCGCCGATCCGGACACCCTGTACCGCACCCCGATCGGCGTCTTCCGCTCCGTGGAGCGGCCGGTCTACGACACGCTGATGGCCGAGCAGCTCGACACCGCCGTCGAGCGGACCGGCAAGGGCGACCTGGCCGCGCTGCTGGCCGGCGGGGACACCTGGACGGTCGTCGGCTGAGACCGGCGAGACTGACTCACGAGGCCCGGGACGACTGTGCCCGGGCCTCGTCGTATGCCCGGCGGGCCCGCTCCACGTCCGGCATACGCCGCTCGGTCCAGCGGGCCAGCCCCCGCACCTGTTCGGCGGCCTCCCGGCCGAGGCCGGTCAGGGAGTAGTCGACGCGGGGCGGGATGACCGGCCGGGCCTCCCGGTGGACCAGGCCGTCGCGCTGCAGGGTCTGGAGGGTCTGGGCCAGCATCTTCTCGCTGACCTCCCGCCCGCTCCGGCCGACCTCCCGGCGCAGTTCGCTGAAGCGGTACGGGCGGTCGAGCAGGGCGATGAGGATCAGGACGCCCCAGCGGCTGGTGACGTGCTCCAGGACGAGGCGGTACGGGCACAGCGACTCGTCGCCCGAGGCACGGGCGCCCGAGGTCCCAGGGGCGTCAGGGGCCGTGGGGACCCGAGAGTCATGGGGTTCACGAGGGGCGTCGGCGGCGCCCACGCGGTCGTCCGGCCGGCTTTCCTGCTGACTTACGGGCATGCCAGTACCTTACTTCAAAGTGGGTACTTTCTTTTAGTTAGCGCTTTCTCTAGGGTGGGTGTCATCGTTCCGATCCCCCGAGGAGTAGCCACCATGAGCATCGTCGTCACCGGAGCCACCGGACACCTCGGCCGCCACGTCGTCGGCCAGTTGCTGGAGAAGGTGCCGGCCGACCAGGTCACGGCCGTCGTCCGCTCGCCCGGGAAGGCCGCGGACCTCGCCGCCCGCGGGGTCCGGATCGCGGTCGCCGACTACAACGCCCCCGAGACCCTCGACGGCCTGTTCGCCTCCGGGGACCGGGTGCTGCTGATCTCCGGCAACGAGTTCGACAAGGGGCGGCCCGGGCAGCACAAGGCCGTCATCGACGCGGCGAAGGCCGCCGGTGTCGCCCTGCTCGCCTACACCAGCGCCCCCGGCACCCTGACGGCCGCGCTCGCCGACGACCACCGCGCCACCGAGGAGATCCTGCTGGACTCCGGCCTGCCGTACACGCTGCTGCGCAACGGCTGGTACCACGAGAACTACACCGAGAACCTGGCGCCGGTCCTGGAGCACGGCGCCGTGGTGCAGGCCGCCGGCGAGGGCCGCCTCTCCTCGGCCTCGCGCGCCGACTACGCGGCCGCGGCGGTCGCCGTCCTCACCGGCGAGGGCCACGAGAACGCGACGTACGAGCTGGGCGGCGACGAGGCGTGGAGCTTCGCGGAGTACGCCGCCGAGGTGGGCCGGCAGACCGGCCGGGAGATCGCCTACCGGGCCGTCTCCGTCGAGGAGTACGCCGGCATCCTCACCGGCGCCGGGCTGCCCGAACCGCTGGCCCGCATCCTGGCCGGCGTGGACGCCTCCATCGAGAAGGGGGAGCTGGTCGTCTCCACCGGCGACCTCTCCCGCCTGATCGGCCGCCCCACCACCCCGCTGGCCGAGGCCGTCGCCGCCGCGCTCGGGAACTGAGCGGCACGCCCCCCGCCGCCGTCCACGCCCCTGCCGTCCACGCCGGTCCGTCCCTCCCGCCCCGTCTGTCATGACCGTATAGCGGTACGGACATGACAGACGGGGTGGTCCGGCGCTACCTTCGTGCAGGCGAGCACGACACCGTCGCAGAAGGAGGGACCCGTGGCCGGGACGTCCAGGGGTGAGCAGCGCATAGGTCTGCTGAACGGCTTCGCGGCGTATGGCATGTGGGGGCTCGTCCCGCTCTTCTGGCCGCTGCTCAAGCCGGCCGGGGCGATGGAGATCCTCGCCCACCGGATGGTGTGGTCCCTCGCCCTCGTCGCCGTCGCGCTGCTGTTCACGCGGCGCTGGGCGTGGGCCGGCGAGCTGCTGCGGCAGCCGCGCAGGCTGGCCCTGATCACGGTGGCCGCCGCCGTCATCACGGTCAACTGGGGCGTCTACATCTGGGCCGTGAACAGCGGCCATGTCGTCGAGGCGTCCCTCGGTTACTTCATCAACCCCCTGGTCACCATCGCCATGGGTGTGCTGCTGCTGAAGGAGCGGCTGCGGCCCGTGCAGTGGGTCGCGGTCGGCGTCGGCTTCGCCGCCGTGGTGGTCCTGACCGTCGGCTACGGCCGTCCGCCGTGGATCTCGCTCGTCCTCGCCTTCTCCTTCGCCACGTACGGCCTGGTGAAGAAGAAGGTCAACCTCGGCGGCGTCGAGTCGCTGGCCGCCGAGACCGCGGTCCAGTTCCTGCCCGCCCTCGGCTATCTGGTGTGGCTCTCCGCGCAAGGGGACTCGACCTTCACCTCCGAGGGCCCCGGTCACGCGGCCCTGCTCGCCGCGACCGGCCTGGTCACCGCGCTGCCCCTGGTCTGCTTCGGCGCGGCGGCCATCCGGGTACCGCTGTCCACGCTGGGGCTGCTCCAGTACCTGGCCCCGGTCTTCCAGTTCCTGCTCGGCATCCTCTACTTCCACGAGGCCATGCCGCCCGAGCGCTGGGCCGGCTTCGCGCTGGTGTGGCTGGCGCTCGCCCTGCTCACCTGGAACGCCCTGCGCACCGCCCGCCGCTCCGCGCGAGCGCTCCGGGCCGAGGCGCACCGGATGGCCGCCACCCCGCCGAAGAGCGGCGCGGCCGGCGCGCCGGTGGCGCGCGGCGCGGCCCCGGGCGCCTCGGGGCCCGCGGAGCCGGAACCGCTGGACACCCGGCCGTAGCCGCCCGGCCGGCGTACGGGCCGGCGATGCGGCGGCGGTGGGACGGCGTCGGGCGGCCGTGTATGACTGGTCACATGACTCAGCCATCCGCGTCCGCGTCCGCACCCGCACCCGCACCCGTGCACTGGAAGCTCGTCGTCGACGCCACCGACCCGCACGCCCAGGCGGACTTCTGGGCCGCCGCCCTCGGCTACGAGGTGGAGGACAACAGCGCGCTCATCGAGAAGCTGCTGGCCGCGGGGGCCGTACCCGCCGAGCTGACCGTCGAGTCGCACGGGCGGCGCGCCTGGCGCGACCTGATCGCCGTGCGGCACCCCGAGGACCCGTACGAGGAGGGGAGCGGCACCGGGCTGGGGCGGCGGCTGCTGTTCCAGCGCGTCCCCGAGGCCAAGACCGGCAAGAACCGGCTCCATCTGGACCTGCACCCGGGCGGGGACCGGCGCGCGCAGGAGGTCGCCCGGCTGGAAGAGCTGGGGGCGAGCGTGCTGCGGCACGTGCGGGAGCCGGGCGGGGAGTGGGTGGTGATGGCGGACCCGGAGGGCAACGAGTTCTGCGTCCACTAGGGGATCGCCCGGGCCCGGGCCGGCGCGACACCGGATCACCGGGTCACCGAGACCCCGGGCGGCGCGGTACCGGGTCACCGAAACCTCGGCCGGCGCGATATCGGGTCACCGAGACCCCGGGCCATGACGGCGCCCGATCACCGGGCCACCGAGACCCCGGGCCATGACGGCGCCCGATCACCGGGCCACCGAGACCCCGGGCCATGACGGCGCCCGATCACCGGATCACCGAGACCCCGGGCCATGACGGCGCCCGATCACCGGATCACCGGATCACCGAGACCCCGGGCCATGACGGCGCCGGGTCACCGGATCACCGCGCCATCGCGGCACCGGTCTCCGCGTGAGGGCGGGGTGAACCTTTCTCCGGCTGTCCGGCGCGGGCGCGCTGGGCCAGGCGGCCCATGCGGGCGCGGGCCGACTCCAGCCGTTCGGCCTCGTCGGCCGCCGGGCCGCCCTCGGCGACCAGGGCGGCCCACAGCCCGATCAGGTCGTGGCCGAGTTCCATCCCCCGCTCCGGGTCGCGTATGGCGCGCCAGGCGGTGACCGCGCCGTGGAGGCTGCCGTACGCGGCCTCCGCGTCGCCCGCGCGGCGGTGGATGCGGGCCAGGTCGAGGGAGATGCGCAGGGCGCGGACCGGGTCGTCGGACAGGTAGGCGATGTACGCGGTGAGCTCGCGCAGCCTGAGCACCTCGGGGTGCTCGGGCCCCAGCGTTTCCGACGCCCGCGCCACCGTCCGCTCCGCGAGCAGCGCCGCGGCGTCCGTCCGTCCCGTCCTGACCGCCTCGTTGATGCGGGCCGTGGGCTCGGCGAGGCGGGCGGGGGCGGTTCCCTCGCCGGGGGTGACGCGCGGATCGTCGCCGAGGACGGCCTCGGCCACGGCGTCGAACCCCCGGACCGGCGCGGGTCCGCGGTCCGCGGCCTCTTCCGGCTCCGCGGGGACGAACGGCACCATCGGCCGGGCCGGGGCCTGCCCACCACCCGGACCGGCGTCCAGCCGCGGCGGCGGTCCGAACACCCCTGTCGGCGGTGCCACCGTGCCGGGCGGCCTGCCGTCGCCGGCACCGGGTACGGCGCGCGGGGGCGGGCACGCGGACGGGGCGGGCGGTACCGCCTCTTCCGGCGGAGCCGTCCGTACCGGTTCGGCGGTGAAGCGGCTGGAGCCGTCGGGGTCGACGCGGATGGGGACGACGTAACCGATGCGGTCGTCGTGCACCGTGGCGCGGACCGGAGCCGCGGCGGCGAGGGCGAGACGGTGCAGGTGGGCCAGTACGGCGTGCTGGATCTCCTGGCCGGGCGCGGCGACGATGGGCACGCCGTCGGCGGTGGCGCCGGGCGCGGTGCCGGGGGCGGCAGCGCTCACCGCGCCGGGCACCCGGACGTCCACCGGGGCCGCCGGCGGACCGGCCGCCGGCTCCGTGTCCTGGCGGTTCCGCTTGCTGTCGCGGCTGAGTCGAGCCATCGTCCCCTCACTCGGGCCTCGGCGGTTGAGCGCCGGGTGCGTTCGGCTGCGCACCGTGAAGAACCGTGGAGAGCAGTCGTCTCCCCACCGTCGAGTCTCTCCGCTCGCCCGCCCTTCTCACGTCACCGCGCTGTCACAGGCTCGTCCCGAAGACCTCGCCCCGCATGGTGCCACGTCCGCCGGCCCGCTCCTTCCCGCACCCGCCGGTCGCCATGCGTATGCCCCCCGAAGGGCGACGCACGCGGGTCATGCGGTCCGATGCGGTTGACGTGGACGCCGGGGGACACCGGTCCCGCCCGGGTGGCGCGGACGGCCCGGACGGCCCGGGCTGCCCGGACGGCGCGGGTGCGCGGGCGGCGCGGACAGCTCGGGCTGCCCGGAGTGGGCTGCCGGGCGGCCCGGACGGCACGGGCAACCCCGGCGGCCGGGGCAACCGGGGTGGCCGGAACAACCGGGGTGGCCGGGGCGACCCGAACGCCCCGCCGCCCCCGAACGGTCGTCAGGGCCGCTGCGGGGCCTGCCGGGCCCGGTCGATGTCCGGGCCTCGGTACAGCCGCTCCGGGATGGAGGCGAGGGTGGAGGGGTGGACACGGGGGCCCAGACCGTAGAAGTGCTGGAAGCTCATGATGAGCGGCCGCCAGCGGTCCGGGTCGATCCGGTCCGCCGTGCCCTCGGCCCGGATGTCCTCGTGCACATGAACCCGCTGCACCCGCACCTCGAAGGTGAGGATCTTCCCGCGCAGCGCCTCGTCGTCCTCGCCGATCGAGTGGACCGCCTCCACCACGGCCTCCATCGCCACCGGGCACTCCCCCGCGCGGGGCGGCTCCACCGTCTCGGACGGCACCGGGGTCAGCCCCGCCCGGGCGAACTTGTCCGCGACGTGCCGGTAACCGCGCGCGTACTTGCGCGGCGGCACCGGAGCGGAACCGGTGGTCAGCGCCAGCCGGTCGACGGCGGCGGCGAGCGCGTCGGAGGGCAGGTTGAGGACGCACTCGCGGGTGCGCAGCAGGTTCCGGGCGGTCTGGGAGGCGGCCCCCAGCCCCAGCACGCCCCGCCAGCCCAGCCAGAACGCGGACGACATGGGGGCGAGGTTGGGCGTGCCGTCCTCGTTGGCCGTGGAGAGCAGGACGACCGGGGTTCCGAAGTAGAGGATGCCCGGCTCGATGGCGGCGGACGGCGGCAGATGGGCCGGGACGGGGCCGGTGTGCGCAGTGGTCATGGACTTCACAGTGACCACCGGAGATCGCGAGGACCGGCGGAAAACGGACGTCGAGGTGCCGCGCCGGGCCTCCGTCGCCCGGACGGGAAGACGGAGACCCCTTGGAGTGTTGCATGCAAGTGCATATGATGCACACGAATCGAACGTCGCGCCGGACGGACGACCTACTGGGGGATCACCATGAACCGTCGCTTCCTCTTCCTGCTGGGCAGCAGCCGCACGGGCGGCAACACCGAACTGCTGGCCCGCCGAGCCGCCGAGCAGTTGCCGGAAGGCACCGCGCAGCGGTGGATCAGCCTCGCCGAGCACCCGCTGCCCGACTACGAGGACCTGCGGCACGACAGCGACCACGTCCGCCCCCGGGAGGGCGCCGCCGCCGAGCTGCTGGACGCCACGCTCGCCGCCACGGACGTCGTGATCGCCTCACCGCTGTACTGGTACTCGGTCTCCGCCTCCACCAAGCGCTACCTCGACCACTGGGCGGGCTGGCTGCGCGTCCCGGGCCTGGAGTTCAAGGCGGCGATGGCCGGGCGCACCCTCTGGGGCGTCACCGCGCTCGCGCACGAGGAGCAGGTGGTCGCCGACCCGCTCGTCGGCACCCTGCGCAACTCCGCGGCGTACATGGGCATGCGCTTCGGCGGTGTCCTGCTCGGCAACGGCAGCAAGCCCGGTGACGTCCTGCGCGACACCGAGGCGCTGACCCGGGCCAAGACGTTCTTCGCCCAGGAGGCGCCCCTCGCCCGCTTCCCCTACGAAGAGGACGGCGCGCCCGCCGGGGACGTCACGCCGTGATGTCCTTCGCCGTGAACCGCGCCCAGGCAGCCGAGCCGAAGACGGCCGCGTACAGGGCCTGGAGACCCAGGTTGCGCACCAGGTCGTCCCAGTAGACCGGTTCGCGCATCAGGTCGGCGAAGGACAGCCAGTAGTGGGAGAAGAAGTACGGCTGGACCGCGTGGAGCTGCGGGATCTGGTCGAGGATCTGGACCGTGATCAGCAGTCCCACGGTGGTCGCCATCGCCGCGATGCCGCTGCCCGTCAGCGTCGAGACGAACAGGCCGAGGGCCGCGAGGCCGACCAGTGACGCGGCGACGGTCAGGGCGATGAGCAGCGCCCGCCCCAGGCCCTCGGCATAGCCGATCCGGGTGCCGGAGATCGTCGTCAGGTCGCCGAGCGGGAACAGCAGCGCCCCGACCGCGAGCGCCGAGAGGGCGACCACGAGGGTGGCGGCCAGGCAGAAGGCGAGCACGGCGGCGTACTTGGTGAGCAGCAGGCGGGTACGGCCGGCCGGCGCGACCAGCAGATAGCGCAGGGTGCCGGCGCCCGCCTCGCCCGCGATCGCGTCGCCCGCGACGACACCGACGGCCATCGGCAGGAAGAACGGGAGGGTCGCGGCGAGCGCGGTGAAGACCAGGAAGAGCCCGTTGTTGCTGACCTGCGAGATGAACGCCGGGCCCCCGCCGCCGGCCTCTCCCCCGCCGCCCGGGCCGCCGAACGACCCTCCGTCGCCCGTCTCGATCCGGACCGCGATCCCGACCAGCACCGGCACGGCGGCCAGCACCCCCAGCAGGGCGAGGGTGCGCCAGCGCCGGAAGGTGGTCAGCAGCTCGCTGCGCAGCAGCCCGAAGGTCCACAGCGGCCGTGGCGTGCGGACGGCGGCCGCCGTTTCAGCCCGCGACATCGAACCCCTCCCCCGTCAGTGCCACGAACGCGTCCTCCAGGGAGGCCCGTTCCGTCCCGAAGCCCCTGACCCGGACGCCGGCCGCGACCAGCGCGGCGTTCAGGTCGGCGAGGTCGCCGTCCGGCGGCTGTGCCGTCACCCGGTCCCCGGCGATCACGATGCCGGCGGCCCCCCGCTCCTTGAGCACCCGGGCCGCGTCCCCGGTGTCCGGGGTGGTGACCACCAGCCGCCCGCGCCGCCCCGCCGCCAGCTCGGCGACCGGGCCCTGGGTGATCAGCCGTCCGCGCGCCATCACGGCGGCGTGCGTGCAGACCTGCTCGATCTCGTCCAGCAGGTGCGAGGAGAGGAAGACGGTCGTGCCGTCACCGGCCAGCTCGCGCACCAGCGTCCGGATCTCCCGCATGCCCTGGGGGTCGAGGCCGTTGGTGGGCTCGTCCAGCACCAGCAGGCGGCGGGGCTGGAGCAGGGCCGCCGCGAGGCCGAGCCGCTGTTTCATGCCGAGCGAGTACGCCTTCGCCTTCTTCCCGGCCGCCGCCGCCAGACCGACCCGGTCCAGCGCCGCGGCGACCCGCGCGCGCCGGGTGCGGGGGTCGGCGGTGGGGTCGGCGGCGTCGTAGCGCAGCAGGTTGTCGCGGCCGGAGAGGAAGCCGTACAGGGCCGGGCCCTCGATGAGGGCGCCGACCCGGGGCAGTACGGCACGGGCGGCGCGCGGCATGGGCCGGCCGAGGACCCGGGCGGTGCCCGAGGTGGGTTCGATCAGGCCCATGAGCATGCGGATGGTGGTGGTCTTCCCGGACCCGTTCGGGCCGAGGAAGCCGAAGACGCTGCCCGCCGGGACGGTCAGGTCGAGACCGTCGACGGCGAGCTGTCCGCCGCGGTAGCGCTTGGTGAGCGCCCGGGTGGCGATGACGGCGTCCCCCGCCGCCACGGCTTCCTCGGCCGCCACGGCGTCCCCCGCCACCTCGGCGCCCTCGGCGCTTGCCCGCACCGGACGCTCCGAGCGCTCGGGACGCTCCAGGCGCTCCGGGCGTCCCGGCTCCGTGACGGACGGTTCGTCCATCGGCTCCCCCGTTTCCTCGCTGCCCCGCCGCCTTGGTCCCCCGGCTCCCCGTACGGGTCCCCGGCCGCCTACCGCGCGGCGTCGGCCGCCTTCACCAGCGCCTCCTTGGTGACGGCGCCCGCGTAGACCTTGCCGTCCTCGGTGATCAGGGCGTTGACCAGGCGGGTCGTGAAGACCGTGCCCGTGCCGAAGTCGCCCTTGACCCGGTCGCCGAAGGAGCCCAGGAAGCCGCCGAGGTCACCGCCCGCGGACCCCGTGGGCAGGCCCCCGCCGCCGGTGTCGAAGGCGGCGACCGCGTTCCAGCCCTCGCCGACGACCGTCGGACCGCCGGGCCCCCCGGCCGGCTCCTTCCCGGACTCCGGCGCCCGGCCCGGAGCCCGCTCCGGCGCCCCGGCCGCCTCGTCGGCCTCGGTGATCTTCGCGCCCTCGGGCGGGGTGAAGTCGAAGGTCGAGGCGGCCGGCTCGGCGAAGCTGACCTGGGTGAACCCGGCGTCCACGACGGCGGCGCCGCCCCCGGCCGGGGTGAGGGTGAACTTCAGCGGCACCCCGGTCCTCGCGTCCACGGCGATGCTGATCGCGCCGACCGTGGAGCCTTCCTGCCGGGGCTCGATCAGCAGCTTGTAGGCGTCCCGGCCGGCGACCTGGGCGGTGCCGTCGACGGTCACGGACGTGGTGTCGTCGACCGCCTTCAGCGCCTCCTCGGCGAGCTCCCGGGGGGTGGCCGGGACGGTCCGGTGCTCCTTCGTCCGCTCGTCGGCGGACCGGGGGACGGTGGCGTGGTAGACCTCGTTGGACGCGCTGTCGTACCCCCAGACGTCCTCCCCGTCGCGTATCAGGCTGTACTCGGCCGCGTTCTCCAGCACCGACAGCTTCTGCCGGTCCGGCCCGTCGACCGCGACCCGCAGCGTGTGCGTGCCGGACACCAGTTCCGTGAGCTTGGCCGACGGGTCCGCGGCGGAGCCGCCCTCGCCCCGCCCCGGGGAGCCGGAGGCCAGGCCGCCCGCCATCCCGCCCGCGAGGCCGCCCAGGTCCGGCAGCCCGAGGTCGGTGCTGATCTTCACCGTGCCGGACAGCCGCTGGGTGTCCGACGCCACCGTCTTCTCGATGAGCTGCTGCGCCGTGATGTCCGGGAGATCGGGGTCGCCGGAGTCGGCGAGCGCCGGGACCAGCCCGATCGTCGCCGCCGCGACCCCCGTCACGGCGACCGGGACGGCGTACCGCGCGGCCCTGCGCCGCCGGGTACCCGGTTCCCGCGCCTGGGCCGCGGTCGTGCTGTCGTCGGATGCGTACGGTGCCATGTGTGCCCTACCTCCGTGGCCGGCGGCGGCTGGCCGTGTCGTGTCCTCGCGTCGTGTGTCCTCGCACCGGTCTCACCATGAGCCGCCATTCTCACCCGAATCGGTGAGGAGTGGTGATGTCCGCGATCCCATCTGACCAAAGAGGACAAGCGGATTCGTCAGACTGCGGACTCAACTCCGCCTACTGCTGCGGTATGACACGAGAGGGCCCCGGCACCCCCGTCCAGTAGGGGACGCGCCGCCCGGCCGGCCCGGTCCCGGCTACCCGGCCCGGTGCACCACCGCGTCGCACAGCTCCACCAGCGCCGCCTTCGCCTCGCACTCCGGCAGCGGGGCGAGCGCGGAGCGCGCGTCCTCGGCGTAGCGCACGGTGTCCCGGCGGGCCTGCTCCAGCGCCGGGTGGGCGCGCAGCAGGCGCAGCGCCTCCGCGTGCCGCTCGTCGTCGGTCAGGTCGGAGTCGAGCAGCTCGCACAGGGAGCGGTCCTCGGCCAGCCCCAGCCGGGCCGCCCGCTCCCGCAGCCGGAGCACGGGCAGGGTCGCGATGCCCTCGCGCAGGTCCGTCCCCGGCGTCTTGCCCGACTCGTGGGAGTCGGAGGCGATGTCCAGCACGTCGTCCGCGAGCTGGAAGGCGACGCCGAGCCGCTCGCCGTACTGGGTCAGCACGTCCACGTGCGTCTCGTCGGCGCCGGACATCATCGCGCCGAACCGGCAGGAGACGGCCACCAGCGACCCCGTCTTGCCGCCGAGGACGTCGAGGTAGTGCTCGACCGGGTCCCGGCCGTCCTGCGGGCCGGCCGTCTCCAGGATCTGCCCGGTGACCAGCCGCTCGAAGGCCAGGGCCTGGACGCGGACCGCCTCCGGGCCGAGGTCGGCGAGGATCTGCGAGGCCCGCGCGAAGAGGAAGTCGCCGGTGAGGACCGCCACCGAGTTGCCCCAGCGGGTGTTGGCGCTGGCGACCCCGCGCCGCACCGCGGCCTCGTCCATCACGTCGTCGTGGTACAGCGTCGCCAGATGGGTCAGCTCGACGACGACGGCCGAGGGCACGATGCCCGGGGCGTACGGGTCGCCGAACTGGGCCGCGAGCATCACCAGCAGCGGACGGAAGCGCTTCCCGCCCGCCCGCACCAGGTGCTGGGCGGCCTCTGTGATGAACGGCACTTCACTTTTGGTTGCCTCAAACAACCCTTCCTCGACAGCCGCCAGTCCGGCCTGGACATCGGCTTCCAGTGCCTGGTCCCGCACGCTCAGCCCGAACGGCCCGACGACGGTCACGAGGGGTCTCCTGTCTGCTGGTGTCTACTGCCGCTTACACGGTTTGTCGATAGGTCGCTGCCATCACTCAAGTCAGCGTATCCGGTCACGTTTCGATCACCGATAGCGCCCACCGTTACAGGACGGTCGGTATCGGATCATGACCGGCATGCTTTTGATCAGCCGATATGAGAAGACATGAACCGACACCCCTGAGCCGACACGGCGCGCCGAAACCGGCCAGAAGATCTCACCACCGCGACCAACGCCCGGCCCCCGGGGAACGTCACCCACCCGGCGCACCCCGCCCGCCGCACTCCCTCCCCTTC
>NZ_WYCT01000141.1 GCF_011008945.1 Streptomyces harenosi | reverse complement strand
GACCTGTGCCTGCTGTGCGAGACCCGCCGCCGTACTCCGCGCGGCGGGCGGCGCGGCGGCGGGTCTCGCACAGCAGGCACAGGTCGGGGGCGGCGGTGTCCACCGGGCCGTTGGGGTGCTCGGGGCAGCGGGTGGCCGGGGCCGCCGTGGTGACGCTGTCCTCCAGCAGGTCCAGCGCCCGTTTCAGGTCCGCCTTGACCTCGTGCAGCCGGGCGTCCGGGGTGTCGGCGGTGAGGGCCTCGCCGTGCTCACCGAGGAGGCGCAGGGCGCGGCCCAGGGCGGTCAGCTGGGCGTGGTTCATGTCCCTCAGGGTCGCACACGGCACCGACAGACACCGCTGCCGTGCCGCTCAGGCCGAAGCAGTAGGTGGCCAGGAACCCGACCGCGTACCCGGTCAGCAGCCCGCCGCCGTACACCGCCGCCGCCACGGCCGGGCCCGCGTCGCCCGCCAGCAGCGGGAACAGGGCCCAGCCCGAGGGGCCGATCGCGGTGGCCCCCACCTCCGCGCCGCGCATCGCGAACGCGCCGACGAAGGCGCCGCCCGCCGCCCCGCCCGCACAGGCGGTGAGGAACGGGCGGCCCAGCGGGAGGGAGACGCCGTAGATCAGCGGTTCGCCGACGCCGAGCAGTCCGGCCGGGAGCGCCGATCTGATCGTCGTACGCAGGGAGGTGTCGTGGCGCAGACGGACGTAGACCGCCGCCGCGGCGCCGACCTGGCCCGCGCCGGCCATGGCGAGCAGCGGCAGCAGCACGGTGTGGCCCTGCTGTTCGATGAGGGTGGTGTGCAGCGGGATGAGCGCCTGGTGCAGGCCCAGCATCACCAGCGGCAGGAAGAGCCCGCCGAGCAGCAGGCCGGCCAGCACCCCGGTGTGGCCGAGCAGCCAGGTCGCCGCGGTGCCGGTCGCCGAGGCGACCTGCCCGGCCGCGTACATGAGGACGTAGAGCGTGACCAGGCCGGGGACGAGGACGGTCAGGGCCGGGGTGAGCAGCACGTCGAGGGTGCCGGGGAAGCGGGCGCGGCACCACTTCTCCACGTACGTCCCCAGCAGCGCCGCCGCCAGCGCGCCCAGCACGCCGCCCTGACCGGGGGTGAGCGCCGAGCCGAACGCCGTCACCTCCGCCACGCCCGGATAGACCACGACGGCGGCCACCGCCGCGCCCAGTACCGGGGTGCCGCCGAACTCCCGGGCGGTGTTGTGGCCGACGAAGACCGCGATCAGCGCCATGAAGGCGGAGGCGAGGGCGGACAGGGCGGGGGTGAGGGCGGGCAGCCACCCGAGGTTGGCCAGCAGGCCGGCGACGCCCGCGAGGATGCCGCAGCCGATCAGGGCCGGGATGAGGGGCACGAACACGTCGGCGACGCGGCGCAGGGCCGCCCTGCCGGGGGTCGCGTGGCGCCGCTTGTGCCGCTCCCTCAACTCCGCGCCGCGCGCAGCCAGTTCGGCCGCCGTGGTGGTGGGGGGCGGGGCGGCGCCCGGAGGGGCCGGCAGCAGCCGCTGGAATTCCTCCGTCACCCGGCCCACCACCCCGGGGCCGAGCACGATCTGGTACGACTCGCCGTCCTCCACCACGCCCAGGACCCCGGGCAGCGCCCGCAGGGCCGCCCCGTCGACGCGGGAGCGGTCGGCCAGGGCCAGGCGCAGGCGGGTCATGCAGGGGGCGGCGGAGACGACGTTGGCGGCTCCGCCGACCAGGGGCAGGAGGGCGGCGGCGAGGGCGCGGGGGTCGGTGTGCACTCCCCGAGCGTGCGGGTCAGCCCTCCGCCGCGGCGAGCGCGGCACGCAGATGGCCGCCGGAGTCCTCCAGAAGGCGGGCCGCCGCCGGGCCGTCGACGTCCGCCAGCAGGATCAGGATGGCGTGCTTCACCTCGCCGTCCGCGGCGGCCAGGGCGCGTTCGATCTCCTCGTCCCCGGCGCCCGTGGCCAGGGCGACGATCCGGCGGGAGCGGGCGCGCAGTTTGTCGTTGGAGGCGCGGACGTCGACCATCAGGTTCCCGTAGGTCTTGCCCAGCCGGATCATCGTGATCGTCGAGATCATGTTGAGGACGAGCTTCTGGGCCGTGCCCGCCTTCAGCCGGGTGGAGCCGGTGACGAGCTCCGGGCCGGTGACGACCTCGATGCCGTGGTCGGCGGCGGCCGCCAGGGCGCTGCCCGCGTTGCAGGACAGGCCGATGGTGAGGGCGCCCCGCGCGCGGGCGTGCTCGACCGCGCCGACCGCGTACGGGGTGCGCCCGGAGGCCGAGATGCCGACCACCGTGTCGTCGGGGGCGATCCCCAGCGCGTCCAGGTCCGCCCGCGCCAGGTCCCGGGAGTCCTCCGCGCCCTCGACCGCCGCCACCATGGCCTCGGGGCCGCCCGCGATCACTCCGGTGACCTGGCCGGGGGCGGTGTTGAAGGTGGGCGGGCACTCGGAGGCGTCCAGCACGCCGAGCCGCCCGGCCGTGCCGGCGCCCGCGTAGACCAGCCGTCCGCCGCGGGCCATGCGGGCGGCCACGGCGTCGATCGCGGCGGCGATCTCGGGGAGCCGCTCGGCGACCGCGGCGGGCACGGTGGCGTCCTCGCCGTTCATCAGCCGCGCGATCTCCAGGGTGGGCAGGCGGTCGATCCCGGACAGCTCGGGGCGGAACGCCTCGGTGGCCAACTGCTCCAGCTGGGCGCGGAGTTCGGGGTGGTGGGAGGGCAGGGTCATGGCGGGCGGCTCTCTTCGGTGACGTCCGGTGGGGGGCTGGTGCGAGGTGTCCGGGAGCACGGGAGCGGGGCGCGGCCGGCCGTGCGCCGTCCGCGGTCCGCCGCGGCGGGGCGGCGCTACGGTCGCGCGCGGTGCGCCCCGTGCCGGTGGGCCAGCGCCTCGTACGAGGCCGCCAGCGCGGGCCCCGCCGTGTCGTACGTCCGCTGCGCCACTCCGACGAACAGGCAGTCCACGACGAGGAGCTGGCTGGTGCGGGACGACATCGCCGCCGGGCGCAGTTCGGTCTCCCGGGAGGTGGCGGTGGTGAGCACGTGGTCGGCGTACTGGGTGACGGGGCTGTCGGGGCGGGCGGTGATCGCGACGGTGGTGGCGCCGTGCTCGAAGGCGACGCGCAGCGGCTCGATGACGTCGCCGGTCGAACCGGAGTGCGTGATGGCGACGGCCACGTCCCCGGCGCGCAACTGCACGGCGTTGGTGACGGCGAGGTGCGGATCGCCGGGGGCGTGGGCTATCAGCCCTATGCGCAGCAGTTTCTGGGTGAGGTCCTGGGCGACCAGGCCGGAGGCGCCGATGCCGTACACGTCGGTGCGGCGGGCGGCGGCCAGCGCGGTGACGGCCGCGCCGAGCTGGACGGTGTCCAGCCCGGCGGCGGTGTCGGCGAGGGTCTGCTGCTCGTCGTAGGCGAGTTTGGCGACCACGTCGGCGATGGGGTCGTCGACCGCGATGTCGGTCGTGATCGCGGGGGAGCCGCCGGACTGCTGCTGGGCGGCGAGCCCGGCCAGCGCCAGGCGCAGATCGCGGTAGCCGGGATAGCCGAGCAGCCGGGCGGTGCGCACCACGGTGGCCTCGCTGGTGCCGGTGCGCTCGGCCAGGCCGGTGACCGTGAGGGCGGCACAGCCGGCCGGGTCGCCCGCGACGGCCTCGGCGACGCGCTGCACGGACCGGGTCATCGTGGGGGCCAGCGTGCGCACCTTGGCCACCAGCGCGGCGGGCGCGGGGACCGAACTCCGCCCGCCCGCACGGCCGGTGGCCGGTGCGAAAGTTTCCTTCACTTTCTCGGTCACATCTGAAAGATATTTTTGGTTCGGCGCCGGGGTCAAGAGTGCGCACAATGGGTGCATGGACCCCATCAGCCCCCTGGAGCAGGCGTTGCACGCGGCGCGCGCCCTCGTGCTCGCCGATCTGGTCGCGGGCGAGGTCGCCGAGGCGGACGTGGTGTCCCTGGTCGAGGACTCCGTGGCGCAGCGGCGGTGGTGGGTCGAACAGTGGCCGGACGGCGCCGGGTACGTCGCCGGCCTGGTCGCGCAGGACGTGCAGGACGCGCTGCTGGAGCGGTACGGCCGCTGGCCCCTGTGCCCGGTGTGCGGTTCCGGCGACCCGCACGCCCTGGACGTCGAGCCCGAACTGGGGCCCGACCCGCACTGGGTGTGCCACAAGGCCGGGGTGAAGGTCGCGGCGGTGGGCTCGCTGGGCGCCGCCACCGGCGGCGCACCCACCTCGTGAGGCTCCCGTGACGGTCTACATCGATCCGCCGGCCTGGCCGGGCCACGGCCGGATGTGGTCGCACCTCGTCAGCGACGCCTCCTTCGACGAGCTGCACGCCTTCGCCGCCCGGCTGGGCGTCCCCCGGCGGGCCTTCGAGCGCGACCACTACGACATCCCCGAGCACCGCTACGCCGACGCCGTGCGGGCCGGTGCCGTGGAGGTCGGCAGCCGCGAGGTGGTGCGGCTGCTGCGCGCGGCCGGCCTGCGGCGGCCCAAGGGGCGTGCTCAGCCGCGCAGTTCGTAGGCGGGCTGCTCGCCGTCCCCGGCGACGCGCGTGAAACCGGCCCGGTCCAGGACGGCCTGGGAGGCGAGGTTGCCGGGCTCGGTCGTCGCGCACACGACGCTCACGTCCTCGCGGGCCAGCGCCCACCCCGACAGCGCGCGCAGCGCCTCGGTGGCGTAGCCGTGGCCACGGGCGGCCTCGACGAGGTCGTAGCCGATCTCGACGCGGCCCTCCTCGTCCGGCGGCCCGTGGAAGCCCATGGCGCCGACCGCCCGCCCGTCCTCGCGCCGGACCAGCGCGAACATCCCCCACTCGGGCCGCAGCACGCCCTCCTCGTACTGCTTCACCACGATGCCGGCCCCCTCGCGGGTCCCCTCCAGCGGCCCGTTCCCGGCCCAGGCGAACCCGCCGCCGCCGCCCGCGCCCAGGTCGGCGGCGGCCGCGGGGGTCACGCCTTCCAGGGTGAGCCGGTCGCCCGGGATCACCAGGTTGTTCGACCAGCGCCACTCGGTGACCGGCGGGCGGCCGGGCAGCTCGCCGCGGCCGGTGGCCCACAGCAGGGTGGGCCAGGGGGCGGGGCCCGGCCGGACGGCCGGGAAGATCCGGGTCAGCGCGTAGGAGACCACCTCGGCGGGCGGCTCGTAGGACAGCCCGAGGCCCCGGGCGATGTCGTGGGTGTGCAGCAGCACCTCGGTGATGCCCATCGCGGCGAAGCCCTCGCGGTTCGCGCTGCGGAAGGGGTAGGAGTGGTAGGCGCGGATCTCGCGCGGGGTGGTGCGGACGACCGCGGCGAGCAGGCCGCCCGTCGCCTCGATCACCCGCAGCGCGCCCTCGTTGCCGGCGCCCTCCTCCAGCCGGAGCTCGAAGGGGACGTAGTCCTCGGCCGCCCGCCCGGTGAGCTGGGCCGCGTAGCCGACGAGGCACTCCGCGACGTGCACCGCCGTCGCGCGGCAGCTCCACTCCAGCCCGTGGGCGCGTGGCCCCTCCCAGTCCCGGTCCACCGCCGTCCGCAGCAGCGCCACGGCGCTCGCGACGGCCTCTTCCACCCGTTCCCCGCCCACGTTCCGCATGGGCGGCAGGCTACGGGGCGCGGGCCCGCGGGGCGAGCGCATTTCCGGCGGTGCCCGTCCGGCCGCCGGCCGGCGGCGGGTGTCCGCCGCCCGCCCGGCGTGGCACCATCGCCCGTGTGGCCAGTAGATCCACCGAAACCGATCACCTGCGCGACCTCGTCCGGTTGCGCCGGGTCCGCGACCGGATCGACCGGGAGTACGCCCGGCCGCTGGACGTCGAGGCGCTCGCCCGCGGCGTGCACATGTCGGCCGGGCACCTCAGCCGCGCGTTCAAGGCCGCCTTCGGCGAATCGCCGTACAGCTATCTGATGACGCGGCGCATCGAGCGCGCGATGGCGCTGCTGCGCCAGGGCGAGCTCAGCGTCACCGAGGTCTGCTTCGCGGTCGGCTGCGCGTCGCTGGGCACCTTCAGCACGCGCTTCCGGGAGCTGGTCGGCGTACCGCCCAGCGTCTACCGGCGCGAGGCGGCCCGCGCCACGACGGGGATGCCGGCGTGCCTGGCCAAGCAGGTGACCAGGCCGGTCAGGGACACCGGGCGGCGCACCGGCCGGGAGCCGGACCGACCGGAGCCGGTCACCGCACGGCCAGCAGCTCCAGTTCGGAGGTGAGGTTGTAGCGGGCCGTCGCCTCCCACTTCTCGTGCCCGTACGGCGTGCGGAACAGCCGGGGGAGGTCCAGCAGGTGGCGCAGGACCGCGGCCCGGCCCTCGCGGAAGGCGTCGCCGGGCACGAAGTGGTACTCCTCGCGGACGGCCGCGGTGTAGGCGGCGTACGCGGACGGCGGCGCGGCCAGGATCGCCAGGTCCGCGTCGCACAGCACCTGCCCGTCGCGGTCGTCCTCGGCCGGGTCGTGGGTGACGGTGAGCCGGACCAGGCGGGCGACCTCGGCCGCCTTCTCCTCGGACACCCCGGCCTCGGGCAGCGCCCGCTCGGCCAGACGGGCCGACCGCTCCTCGTTCTCGGACCGCTCCGGCAGGTACACGGCGTCGTGGAACCAGCCGGCGAGCCGGACCAGATCCGGATCGCCGGCGTACTCCTGGAGGACGTCGATGTGGTCCAGGACCGCGGTGAGGTGCGTGAGCGTGTGGTAGCGGCGCTGCGGCTCCTGCCACCGGGCCAGCAGGTTGTCGGCGTACGGCACCGGATCGGGACCGGGGCCGGGTCCCCGGGCCGCCTCCAGAGCACGGGCGAAGCGGGAACGCAGGGCGTCGAGATCGGCCATGGGGCCATTGTCCCCGGGGCGGGCCGGTCCGCGGTGCTTCCCCGGGCGGCGGGATGCGGTCAGCCCGGGGCCCCCTCGGCCCCGTGCACGTCGCCGCGGAGATCCACCTCGGCTCGCACCGTCTTCCCCGGACCGCCCCCTCTCCGTGGCTCGACGGACAGCCGGCTCGCCAGGCGGACCACCAACCACAGACCACGGCCCGCCTCCACCTCGGGATTCCCGGGGGCGCACGGCCGGGCCGGCGGCAAGCGGTCGCCCCGGGTGTCGGTGACCTCGACGCGTACGCGATCGCGTGCGGCGGTCAGCGTCAGGCTCAGACGGAAGTCGCGGCCGGGGACCCGGCCATGGGTCACCGCGTTCGCGGCGAGTTCCGCCACGACCAGGGTCAGCGTCTCGTTCACTTCCGAGTCGTACGGGAAGCCCCAGGCGTCCAGGCGGTGGGAGGCGAGCCGCCGGGCCAGGCGGGCCCCGCGCGGCGTGGAGGTGAAGGTCATGTCGAACTGCGCCTCGGTGCCGGCGGTGTGCCCCGTCTTCCCGAACGGGGGAATTTCGGTCGTCATGCCGGGCAGCTTCGTGCCCCACCCGTACGGTGACCAGTCACTACGCCCTTACACAGGGCTGCTGTGGGGGGCGTTGCACGTAACTGTCGGGGCAGGGAAGGGGACGGTTGATGGCGCAGGTTCCGGGGCCGTCGGCGGCGCGGGAAGCGGACTCCGCCGACGAACTCCTGCGGTGCTTCGGCAGGCAGGTGAAGATCCTCCGCGAGCGGGCCGGACTCACCCAGGCCGCACTGGCCCAGCAGCTCGGTTACAGCGAGGCCCAGATCGCCGCGATCGAACAGGGACGGCGGATTCCACGGCCGGAGGCCATCGACAGGCTCGACAGTCTGCTGGACGGTGGAGGGATGCTCCTCGCCATGAAGCAGGCCATCGCCTTGGCGCGGTACCCCGCATTCTTCCGGGACGCGGCCCGCATCGAAGAGACCGCGGTCGAGTTCCATCAGTACGCGCCACTGATCGTGCCCGGCATGCTCCAGACGGAGGAGTACGCCAGGACGATGTTCGCGGTCTGGCGCCCGCGCCGTCACGAGGCGGAGATCGAGCAGATGGTGGCTGCCCGCCTGGCCCGGCACAAGCTCTTCAGCCGCAGGCCGTCCCCTGTCCTCAGCTTCGTTCTGGAAGAGGCGGTCCTCCAACGACCCATCGGGGGTGCAAAGGTGCTGCGGGGACAGCTTGAGCACCTGCTCCTCACGACGCAGAATCCGAACGTGGAGATCCAGGTGATGCCGACTCTGGCAACCGACCACGCCTGTGTGGACGGCCCCTTCACACTCATGGTGCCCGAAGGAGGAGAACAGGTCGCCTACCTGGAGAGCCAGGGCAGCGGCCGGGTCATCACCGACAGGGAAATCGTGCGTGGCATCGCGGCGCGGTATGGAATCATCCGGGCTCAGGCGCTGTCCCCGAGGGAATCCGTGCGCCGCATCGAGAAGCTGCTGCAAGGAGACTCATGACAAGCGAGCAGTCCACGAGCCAGTCGCTCCACTGGTTCAAGTCCAGCTACAGCGGTGGATCTGGCGGCGACTGTGTTGAGGTTGCCACCGCTTGTTCTTCCGTCCACATCCGCGACTCCAAGGACACCGGCCGAGGCTCTCTGACCGTGTCCCCCGCCGCCTGGACCGCCTTCGTCGGCCACGCCGGCCGTCGTCGCTGACCGGAAAGCGGCATAGCAAACACAACAAGATCGCCCGCGCGGACGGCGCCCCGGACCAGGTGGCGCTCGGCAAGTGGGTGCACGCCGGGGATGTACGCGACTTTGCCGGCCATGCCGTCCGATATGGAATTCGCAGGCGCTGTCCCCTGCCGAATCCGTGTCACATCGAGAAGTTGCTGCAAGGAGAGCTATGAACACCGAGCAGTCCCAGGCACAGTCGCTCCACTGGTTCAAGTCCAGCTACAGCGGTGGCGCAGGTGGTGAGTGCCTCGAGATCGCCGCTCTCCCCCACTCCGTCCACATCCGCGACTCCAAGGACACCGGCCGGGGGTCCCTGACCGTGTCGCCCGCCTCCTGGTCCGCCTTCGTCGGCCACGCCGGCCGTCGTTGCTGACCTGGGAACCGACACGGCAGACAGAACAAGGTGCACACGGCTGCGCCGGGTCCTGGGGCCGCCCCTTCGGGGGCGGCCCGAGTGTTTTCCGGGGGGAATCGCCGATCCGTGTGCGGGAGAAGCACGAGGGCTAGCGTGGAGACCATGACGACACCTGCCGATGTGAACGAGGTCCGCGATCCCGAGCTGCCCGGGCGGCTGCTGACCGTCGAGCGGGACGCGTTCGTGCCGCTGCTGCGCTCCCGGCCCGAGGAGGACTTCGCGCTGCCGGTCGCCGCCTGTCCCGGCTGGACGGTGCGGGATGTGCTGGCGCACTGTTCGGCCGCGCTGATCCGGGTGGTGGAGCGGCGCTTCGAGGAGGGCGTCTTCTCGCCCGAGTCCAACGCCCGCGACATCGCCGAGCGGGCCGGGTGGTCGCACCAGAAGGTCGTCGACGAGCTGGAGCGCGGCATGACCGAGGCCGGTCCGGTGATCGCCCGCGCGGACGGCGTCCTGGACCAGGTGGCGCTCGGGGAGTGGGTGCACGCCGGGGACGTGCGCGAGGCGCTCGGGGAGCCCGGGGCGTACGCGGGGCGCGGGCTGCCGGAGGCGCTGACGCTGCTGGCCACCGTCACCCGTGCCCGGGGCCATGTGCCGCTCCACGCCGACCTCGACGACCGGGACGAGCCGCTGAAGCTGGGCGAGGCCCGCGGCGAGCGGCCCCCGGGCCGTTTCATCGGCGACGCCGCCACGCTCGTACGGCTCTACGCGGGGCGGCGGGTGGACGGGGCGGCGTACGAGCTGGCGGGAGTGGAGGAGAGGGAGCTGAACATCTTCGGGTGAGCCGCCGGCGGGCGCCGGTGGCCGGTGGGACAGGCGCTGATCGGGCGTTTTCCGGCGTGATCCGGGGGGTTCGCGGGGCCCCGGGGGCGTAGTCTTGGACCAGATTGGACTAGACCTGTAGCCGCCGTCGTACCCGGCGAACGTATCCGACGAATGGGGTCCCATGAGCAAGCGTGCAGTCCTGGAGGTGATCGCCCTCGACGCCGAGGACGCGGTCGCCGCTCAGGCCGGAGGCGCGGACCGCCTCGAACTGGTCACCGACATGGCGGCCGACGGGCTCACCCCGTCGGCCCGGACCGTGGCCGCGATCCGGGCCGCCGTCGACATCGACACCCGGGTGATGCTGCGGCTGGCGGACGGCTTCGCCGCCGGGGACGTCGAGCGGCTGGTGGGGGTCGCGGAAGAGCTGCGGGAGGCCGGCGCGGACCAGTTCGTGCTCGGGTTCCTCGACCCGCACGGCGGTGTGGACCTCGCCGCGGTGGAGCGGGTCGCCGGTGTGCTGGAGGGCTGCCGGTGGACGTTCCACCGGGCGGTCGACCGGGCCGCCGACCGCGACGCCCTGCGCAAGCAGCTCGCCGACCTGCCCGGACTGGACACCTACCTGACGGCCGGGGCGGCCGGCGGCGTCGACGAGGGGCTCGGGGTCCTGTGCACGGAGGCCCGGCGGCGCGGGGAGCCGGGGTACGAGCAGCAGCTCCTGGTCGGCGGCGGCCTGCGCCTGGACCATGTGCCGGCGCTGCGCGAGGCCGGGATCGACGCCTTCCACATCGGCGGCGCGGCCCGGCCGGAGGGCTGGGCCGGGCCGGTGTCGGCGCAGGCGGTCGCCCGCTGGCGGGCGGCGATCGACGGCTGAGCTGCGCATGAGCTGCGGCCGGCCGACGGCTGGGCGGCGGCGCCCGGTCGCGGTACGCCGCCGACGGGACCCGTACGGGCCTCCGGTCTCCGCGCCCGCGCCGCTCACGCGAGCTGCGGCGGCAGCGGCGCCGCGTGGGTGACGATCAGGCCGGAGACGGCTCGGGTCAGCGTCACGTACAGGCGGCGCAGGCCGGTGCGCTCGTCCGGTTCGCCGTCCACCACGGCCTGCGGCTCGTCCAGCACCACGTAGTCGTACTCCAGGCCCTTGGCGAGCGACGCCGGGACCAGCGTCAGACGGGTGTCCCGGGTGGTCTCCTCGCCGGGGCCGAGGTGGGCGATGCCCGCCTCGGCCAGGGCCCGCGCCAGCTCCGGGACGCGGGCGTCGGCGGCGATCAGGCCGACCGAGCCCTCGCGGCCCAGCAGCTCCCGGCAGGCGCCGACCACGTCGGCGGTCCCGGCGGCGTCCCGGATCTCGAAGAAGCCGGGGTTCTCGCGGATCGACCGCACCGGTGCCAGGCCCGGCGCGATGTGCGGCAGCAGCCGGGAGGCGTAGGCGATGACGTCCGTCGGCACGCGGAAGCCGGCCGTCAGCTCCTCGATCACCGCGTCGTCCTTGCCGAGGTGGGCCAGCGCCTCGCGCCAGTCGCGCGTCGCCCAGGGCGTGGTGCCCTGCGCCAGGTCGCCCAGCACGGTCGCCGAGCCGGTGGTGCAGCGGCGGCCGACCGCCCGGTACTGCATGGGGGACAGGTCCTGCGCCTCGTCGAGGACGACGTGGCCGAGGGAGGGCGTGCGCTCGATCAGGTCGGCGGCCTCGTCGATCAGCACGGCGTCCGCGGGGGACCACGCCGCCGACTTCACCGACCGCGCGGGCCTGGCCCACAGGATCGCCTTCTGCTCCTCGGCGGTGAGGACGCCCTCGGCGTGCGCACCGAGGAAGTCCGCGTCCGTCAGCAGCCGCAGCACCAGCCGGGCCGGGTCGACGGCGGGCCAGATCGCCTTCACCGCCGCCTTGACCGCGCCGTTGCGGGCCACCGCGTTCTGCACCCGGTCGTCCGGGGCCTCGCCCGCCCGTTCCATCTGCACCAGCACCGCGTGCGCGATGCGCTGCGGCAGGGCCTCGCGGGCGGCGCCGTAGCGGATGCCGCGCACCAGCAACTCCCGGACGATCTCCTCCAGTTCGTACGCCGGGACCCGCCAGCGGCGCGATCCGCGCACCACCACGACCGGCTCGGTGGGCGGCGTCACATGGGAGTACAGCGCCCGGCGCAGCACCTCCGCCATCCGGGCGTCGCCCTTGACGGTGGCGGCGCGGGCGTCGTCGGCGGCGCGCACCTCCACGTGCGCCACCAGGTCGTCGACCGTGGCCTGCGCCACCGCCAGCTCGCCCAGCGCGGGCAGCACCTGCTCGATGTAGTGGAGGAAGGAGCGGTTGGGCCCGATGACGAGGGTGCCGGTGCGGGCCAGCCGCTCCCGGTGGGCGTACAGCAGGTAGGCGACCCGGTGCAGGCCGACCGCCGTCTTTCCGGTGCCGGGGCCGCCCTGGACGCAGACCGTGCCCGTCAGTCCCGAGCGCACGATCTCGTCCTGCTCGGGCTGGATGGTCGCCACGATGTCCCGCATCGGGCCGACGCGGGGCCGCTCGATCTCCTGCTGGAGGAGCCGGCCCGCGCTCGCCGTCTCGGCCGGGTCGGACAGGTGCTCGTCCTCGTACGCGGTGAGGTCGCCGCCGGTGTAGCCGAAGCGGCGGCGCAGCCCGACGTCCATCGGGTCCTTCCTGGAGGCCCGGTAGAACGGCTGCGAGACGGGCGCGCGCCAGTCGATCACCATGGGGTCGCCGTCGGCGTCGTGGACGTGCCGCCGCCCGATGTAGAAGCGTTCCCCCGCCGCCCCTTCGGCCCGGTCGGCGCCGGGCGCGTGCTGGTAGTCGAGGCGGCCGAAGAAGAGCGGGGTGTCGCCGAGGTCGGCCAGCGCCTTGACGCGCTCCTGGATCTGCCGCTCCAGGACCTGGGCGTTGACCCAGTTGGCGGTGACGTCGCTGATGTCGAGGGACTCGGCGTCCGCGCGCATCGCGCGCAGGGCGGCGCGGGACGCGGCGAGGTGGGCGCGCTCCCGGGACAGCGGGTCGTCGCCCAGGGACGCGGACGGGGCGGTCGGTGCGGACGGCGCCGGCTGCGCGGGCGGCGCGGGCTGCGTGGACAAGGGGGTGCCTCCGGAAGGTCCTGCTGGTGTGTGGGCCGCGCCGGCCGGCGGCCGGGTCGCGGTGCCGGCCGGTTTCCGTCCGGGCGGCGGCACTCCGGGAGGGAGGCGGGGCAAGAGCGGGATTCTAGGGGAGCGGGACGAGCGAAGGCCAATGATTTCCGCGCGGCCGGTCATCCGAACGAGAGCCCCTAGGGGACGCCGTCTCCACCCGGAGGGGTAGGGGTCCCCCCACAGGCGTAGGCGGCCGGGGGTCCGGTTCGCCCCGTAGGCCGATGCCTGCGGTATGCCCGGAACGTCACCCTGGAGACATGAGCGCGGCAACCATCTCCCCCGTCCCGGCGCCGGGCCTCCCGCCCGGTGCCACGGCCGCGGCCGGCCGTCACCGGCCCCGCCCGGTCGGCGCCCTGCGCGCCGTGCGGGTGTTCGCGGGCGCCGCGTTCGGCGTGATCGTCCTCGGTGAGTACGGCGAGGAGGCGGGCGTGCGCCGCCGGTGAGGCCCCCGGGTCACGCCGTGGCCCGGAGGCACACCGCGCGACGTGCCTCTCCCATCTCCCTCAAGGCCCGCTTCCCCGCCTGCTCGCCGGGGCCGCGACCGGGGCGGCAGGCCGCCCCGGTCAGCTCTCCGCCAGCAGTTCGTCCGCGTCCATGATCCGGTACGCGTATCCCTGCTCGGCCAGGAAGCGCTGGCGGTGGGCGGCGAAGTCCTGGTCGATCGTGTCCCGGGCGACCACCGAGTAGAAGTGCGCCTGGTGGCCGTCGGCCTTGGGCCGCAGCACCCGGCCCAGACGCTGGGCCTCCTCCTGGCGGGAGCCGAAGGTCCCCGACACCTGGATGGCGACCGTGGCCTCGGGCAGGTCGATGGAGAAGTTGGCGACCTTGGAGACGACCAGGACGCTGAGCTCGCCCTGCCGGAAGGCGTCGAAGAGCCTCTCCCGCTGGGCGTTGGACGTCTCGCCCTTGATCACCGGCGCGCCCAGGTGCTCGCCCAGCTCGTCGAGCTGGTCGATGTACTGGCCGATGACGAGGACCTGCTGCCCGGCGAAGCGGCGGACGATCGCCTCCGTGACCTTCCGCTTGGTGGCGGTGGTCGCGCAGAAGCGGTACTTCTCCTCGGCCTCGGCGGTGGCGTACGCCAGCCGCTCGGAGTCGGTGAGGTTGACCCGGACCTCGACGCAGTCGGCGGGCGCGATGTAGCCCTGCGCCTCGATCTCCTTCCACGGCGCGTCGAACCGCTTCGGCCCGATCAGGGAGAACACATCCGACTCCCGGCCGTCCTCGCGGACCAGGGTGGCCGTGAGCCCGAGCCGCCGCCGCGCCTGGAGGTCGGCGGTGAACTTGAAGACCGGCGCGGGCAGCAGGTGCACCTCGTCGTAGACGATCAGGCCCCAGTCGCGGGAGTCGAACAGCTCCAGGTGCGGGTAGACGCCCTTGCGCCTGGTGGTCAGCACCTGGTACGTGGCGATGGTGACGGGCCGGATCTCCTTCTTGGTCCCGCTGTACTCGCCGATCTCGTCCTCGGTCAGCGAGGTCCGCTTGACCAGCTCGTGCTTCCACTGCCGGGCCGAGACGGTGTTGGTGACCAGGATCAGGGTGGTCGACTTGGCCTGGGCCATGGACCCGGCGCCGACCAGCGTCTTCCCGGCGCCGCAGGGCAGGACGACGACGCCGGAGCCGCCGTGCCAGAAGTTCTCCACCGCCTGCTTCTGGTAGGGCCGCAGCGCCCAGCCGTCCTCGCGCAGCTCGATCGGGTGCGCCTCGCCGTCGACGTACCCGGCGAGGTCCTCGGCGGGCCAGCCCAGCTTCAGCAGCACCTGCTTGATCTGGCCGCGCTCGGAGGGGTGCACGGCCACCGTGTCGGCGTCGATGCGGGCGCCGACCAGCGGCGCGATCCGCTTGGACTTCAGGACCTCCTCCAGCACCGGGCGGTCGGTGGTGGTCAGCACCAGTCCGTGCGCGGGGTGCTTGGAGAGGGTGAGGCGGCCGTAGCGGTCCATCGTCTCGGCGATGTCGACGAGCAGCGCGTGCGGCACCGGGTAGCGGCTGTACTCCACCAGCGCGTCCACGACCTGCTCGGCGTCGTGCCCGGCGGCGCGCGCGTTCCACAGCCCGAGCGGGGTCACCCGGTAGGTGTGGATGTGCTCCGGCGCCCGTTCCAGCTCGGCGAAGGGCGCGATGGCACGACGGCAGTCGTCGGCCCGCTCGTGGTCGACTTCCAGGAGCAGGGTCTTGTCGGACTGGACGATCAGCGGACCATTCACGCGCGGCACCCTTTCGCTAGCGCGGCCGGACGGCTCGGCCAAACGTCCAGTGTGCCTGATCGCTGAAGTGGGACGCACTGTTCCGTGCACCTTGTCCTACAGAATGCCTTTTCATTCCATCGTGTGGTGTGGTTCGTCTTTCCGGAAGAAAACCCGAAGAATGACGAACCGTGCAGAATACGCCGACCACGACGCTCGGATACGCGCTCTTCGCCACCCGCTGGCTCCAGGCCCCGCTGTACTTCGGTCTGGTCGCCGCCCAAGGCGTCTACGTCTACAAGTTCTTCAACGAGCTGTGGGCGTTAATCCTCCGCTGTGTGACCGGACAGGCGACCGAGACGTACGTCATGCTCGCCGTCCTCAAGCTGGTCGACGTCGTCATGATCGCGAACCTGCTGATCATGGTGATCGTCGGCGGCTACGAGACCTTCGTCTCGCGCATCGGACTCCAAGGCCACCGCGACCAGCCGGAATGGCTCTCCCACGTCAATTCCAACGTGCTGAAGGTGAAGCTGGCCACCGCCATCGTGGGCATCTCCTCCGTCCATCTGCTCCAGATGTTCGTGGACGTCCACCACACCTCCCGCCACGCCCTGCTGTGGGGCACGGTGATCCACATGGCGTTCATCGTCTCCGCCGCGATCCTGGCGTACATGTCCGGGCCGATGGCCGACCACGGCGGACACGCCAAGCACCCCGCGCCCCGCGAGGGCGAGACGGACCCGGAGCACACCCCGCCGTCCGGGACCCGCCGCCCCCAGGAGGTCCCCACCGAGCCGGTGCCGATCCCGCGGCAGGCCGGCGCCCCCGCCCGGGAGAGCGGCGCCGAGGCCCGTGTCCAGGCCGCGGGCTTCCCCTCCCGCAAGCTGCTGGAGGACTTCGACACCGGCCACCCCCGCGACTTCGACCGGGAGACGGTGGCCCGGCTCGGCAAGCTGGACTTCGTCGCCGACCGCCGCAACGCCGTCCTGTCCGGCCCGCCCGGCACCGGCAAGACCCACCTGGCCGTCGGCCTGGGCGTGCGCGCCTGCCAGGCCGGGCACCGGGTGCTCTTCGCGACCGCCGCCCAGTGGGCCGCGCGGCTGGCGGAGGCGCAGGCGGCGGGGCGGCTCGCCGAGGAGCTGGCCGCGCTCGACGCCTACCCGCTGCTGATCGTCGACGAGGTCGGGTACGTCCCCTTCGACGCGGACGCCTCCCGGCTTCTGTTCCAGTTGGTCGCCCACCGCTACGAGCGCGGCTCGCTGCTGGTGACCGGGGACCGGCCGCCCGCCCGCTTCGGGGAGGTCTTCGCCGGTCCGGCCGGCCCCGCGCTGGTGGACCGGCTGGTGCACCGCGCCGAGATCGTGCGGATCGAGGGGGACAGCTACCGGATGCGCCGCGCTACTTCAGCATGGGCAGACTGATGGTGTTGATCAGCGGCCCCTCGATGGTGATGCCCTCGCTGACCAGCGGGTCGGCGGCGGCCGGCAGCGGCAGGGGGAGCGGCAGCGGCAGCGCCGGTGCCGCCGCTGCCGCCGCGGCCACGGGGGAGAGCGCGGCGACGAGGCCCGAGGACAGCAGGACGGCGCCGGTGACGACGAGCGCGGCGCGGGTACGGGCGGGGAGCTTGTGACGCATGAGGCAACCAGGACCTTTCGCGGACGGTGAGCGCGGACGGTGAGCGGGCGTGCGCGCCGCGAACGGGCCGGTACCGGGGTCGCCGGGACCGGCCCGAGGCGTCGGCGGGCGCGTCTCAGATCTGCGGTGTCTCCAGGACCAGCCCGGCGATGTCGATGCTGAAGGCGGCGGCCTGGCCGGCGAAGACGCCGATCAGCACGGCGGTGGAGGTCAGGACGGCGGCGACACGGCGAACGGCACGCATGGCACTTCCTCTCTGTTGCGCTGAACGGGCCCGGCTTTCCGCTCGCGTCTCCGCTCGCCCGGGCCCGGTCGGGGACACCGGGTGGCTGCCCGGCGGTTCACATGGCGATGCGAATGCCCCGCCAAGCTCCCCCGACCGGGCGACATCCACGGCGTGGCGCGCATGAACGCGCCGGTACGCCCGAAAGGGGGCAGTTCGCGCGACCGGCTTGCGTCAGCCGGCTTCGTCCGCCAGCTCGGCGACCCCCGTGATCCGGTGCAGCGGATAGGTGCGGACCTCGTCCGCGGTGTGGTCGTAGGCCGTGACGAAGCCGCCCTCCACCCGGACCGGCGCGATGACCCGCTGGCTGGCGGCGCCCTCGGCGTTGACGTACCCGATCCACAGCGCCTCGCCGGTCAGCACCGCGGCCTGCACGGTGGCGAGGGTCTCGGCGGGGCTGGTGCGGGGCAGCTCGCCGGGGACCGGCGCACCGGCGCCCGGGCTCGGCTTGCGCGGCGCGGTCGAGGCCAGGTCACCGGCCCGGATGGCGCGGATCGCGGCGCTCAGCAGCGTGTCGTCGGGGACCGGCGGGCCGTCGGGGACCGGCTCCGGGGGTGTGCGCGGCGGGGTGCGGTGGGCGTCGGCGCGGGTGATCAGCACATCGCCCTCGGCGGACTCGGCGGCCGGGGCGAACCCCATCGCGCGCAGCCCCTCCAGCAGCCCCGCCGGGTCGGCCTGCGCGGCCAGCACGGTCGGCGCGAGGCGGCGCAGGCCCAGCCCGGCCGCCCGCCGGTCGGCGAGGATCTCGCTGAGCATCGCGTCGTCGTCGCAGCGCACGTACGCCGAGGCCGCGCCCACCCGCAGGTGCCCGTGCCGGCGGGCCACGTCGTCGATCAGGTACGCCAGCGGCTGCGGCACCGGCGTGCGGGAGTGCGCGGCGAGAAAGGCGTGCAGGTCGGCGGCGGTCCGCCCGGAGTCCAGCGCGCGCCGCACCGAACCGGGGGTGAACCGGTAGACGGTGGCCCCGCCCTTGGACTCCACGTCCGCGAGGACGCCCAGCAGGTCCGCGAGCGGCCTGCGCAGCGGCCCGGGCGCCACCGCCGTCAGGTCCGCCTGGAGCAGCACGTGGTCCAGCGGCTCGGGGAGCAGGGGCGCCATCAGCCGGGCGGCGGCGGCCGTGCGGGCGGCCTGCTCGGCCGGGGCTGGCTCTTATACACATCTGACGCTGCCGACGAAGCTAGAAGTGTA
>NZ_WYCT01000140.1 GCF_011008945.1 Streptomyces harenosi | reverse complement strand
CCCCCCGGCCTCCTCCCGCGCCAGCGCGCCGAGGTCGACCCGTGCCTCCCCGGGCCGCTCCCCCGCGTCCAGCCGGGCGAGCAGCAGCAGGTCGGCGGCGAGCCGCTGGAGCCGTACGGTGTCCTCCACGGCGCCGTCCAGGTCGAGCAGCTCCGGGTGGGCCGCGCCCACCTCGAGCTGGGTGCGCAGGGAGGCGATCGGGCTGCGCAGCTCGTGCGAGGCGTCGGCGACGAACCGCCGCTGCCGCTCCACGGAGGTCTCCAGCGCCGCCAGCGTCTCGTTGGTGGTCAGGGCGAGCCGGGCGACCTCGTCGTGGGTGTCCGGCACCGGCACCCGGCGGGCCAGGTCCTCGGAGCGGGTGATCTCCGCCATCTCCCGCCGGATGCCCTCCACCGGGCGCAGCGCGCGCCGGGTGACCAGCCAGGTCACGACGGCGACCACGGCGAGCAGCAGCGGGAAGCCGATCAGCATCACGGTCAGCGCGGTGCGCACCGCGCCGTGCTCGGCGGAGAGCGGGGCCCCGGCGTACACGGTGAGCGTGCCCCGGTCCGGGGTCTCCACGGGCACCTGGACGAACCGGTAGTCGGCCGCGTCGCCGTCGATCGTCGCGGAGCCGTCCCCGGCGGTGGTCAGCTCCCCGATCTCCCCCGGCTCCAGCTCCTCGCCCGCGTCGTCGTCCTCGGCGTCGCCGCGCCCGGCGGCGTCCGCCCGGGGCGTGACCGCGCCGGTGCCGGTGCCGCTGATCCGCTCCAGGTCCTCGCTGGCGGCCACCAGGCGGCCGGCCTCGTCGACGACCTGCACCGGCCGGTCGTCGTCGTCCAGCGTCAGCTTGCCGTACGGCGTCCCGGCGGCCAGTTCGGAGGCGACGGCCCGCGCGGAGCGCTCCGCCTGGGTGCCGGCCTCCCCGAGCAGGTTCGACCTCAGGGACAGCAGCACGGCGGTGCCCGCCGCGACGAGCGCCACGGCGACGACGAGCGTGGCCGCGAGGGTCGCGCGGGCCCGGACGGAACCGAACAGCCGCCTCACCGGTCGGTCTCCAGCCGGTACCCGGCGCCGCGGACGGTCCCGATCAGCCCGGGCCGCAGCTTGCGGCGCAGCGCGCTGACGTACACCTCGACGATGTTGGGGTCGCCGTCGTAGGCGAAGTCCCAGACGTGCTCCAGGATCTCGCTCTTGGACACCACGGCGCCGGCCCGCACCACGAGCTGCTCCAGCACGGCGAACTCCTTCGCGGTGAGCGTCACCTCGTCCTCGCCGAGGAAGACGCGCCGGGCCGCGGTGTCGACCCGCAGGTCCCCGTGCACCACCACGGGCGAGGCCCCGGCGCCCTGCGCCCGGCGCCGCAGCAGCGCCTTGACGCGGGCGACGAGGACGACGTACGAGAACGGCTTGGTGAGGTAGTCGTCGGCGCCCGTGTCCAGCCCCTCGGCCTCGTCGTACTCGCCGTCCTTGGCGGTGAGCATGAGGATCGGCACGTCGTGCCCGGCGGCGCGCAGGGCGGCGCAGACCCGGTAGCCGTTCAGGCCGGGCAGCATGATGTCGAGGATCACCAGGTCGTACCCGCCCTCCCCGGCCCGGTGCAGGCCCTCCCGGCCGTCGTGGACGACGTCCACGGCGTACCCCTCGGCGGTCAGTCCCCGGGCGAGGGAGAGGGCCAGCCGCTTCTCGTCCTCCACGATCAGAAGGCGGGAGGGACGGCGCGGGGCGACTCCGGGAGGGTGGTGGCGGGTGACGGGCGGGCGCATGCGTCCAGGGTGGCAAACGGCACCTGAAGAACCCTTCAGGTGGCTTCAGGCTGGCCTCAGCGTCGGTCGGTGACAGTGGGGAGCGTCGAGAACGAAACGACTCGGGAGGAACCCGCATGAAGCGCAACATCGTCATCGCCGCCGTCACGGCCGCCGCCCTGATCACCGGCGGTACGGCGACGGCCCTCGCGGTCTCCGGGGACGACGGGGACGCGCCGCGGCAGGGCGAGAGCCGGGTGCCGGACGACGACACGGTCCGGGGCGGGGATGCGCGGGACGACGGGGACCGCGACGACGGGCGTGCCGTCGCCTCCAGGGTGACGGCGGCCGAGGCCATCGCCGCCGCCCTGCGCCACACCCCGGGCACGGCCGTCTCCGCCGACCTGGACGACGCGGACGACGAGGGCGAGAAGGCGGCCTGGGACGTCGACGTCCTCTCCGGCGGCGGCACCTGGCGCAGCGTCCGCGTCGACCCGGCCACCGGCAAGGTCCTCGGCTCCCACGCCGACGACGAGGACGACGGGGACGACGGCACCGCCGCGGTGCGCGCGGCCCTGAAGGGCGCGTCCGTCGATGCGGCCGAGGCGGCGCGGGCGGCGTCCGCCCGGGGCACGGTGACCTCCGTGGACCTGGACGACGACGACAGGAGCTCGGCGGTGTGGGAGGTCGAGACCCGCTCCGGCGGCACGGCGGAGCGGGACTGGACGGTCGACGCGGGCACGGGCAAGGTCACGGCGGACCGCTCGGACGACGGCGACTCGGCCGACGACGGGGGCGAGGACGGCGACGACGACTGACGGCCGCCGCTGTCACGCGTTCGGCGCCCCCGCCCGGCTCTCCTGCCGGGCGGGGGCCCCGTCGTCGCCCGCGCGCCGTGGCCCGGTGCCCTTCCCCCGGCCGTCTCCCGGCACCGGCGCCGCCGCCGCCGCGACCGCGCCGGGCCACTCATCCGGCCCGGTACGGACTGCGACGCCGCAGGGCCCCCTCCGGGCCGATACGAGCCGCACCCGCCTCAGCCCCCGGCCGGTACCGGCCACGACAGCCTCAGGCCCCTCCCGGCATGGTCCGGGACCTGAACACCCCGGATCCCACCCCGTGCCGGCCGAGAGTCAGCCCCGGGTCAGCCCCGTCACCAGTTCGTCGGCCGCCCGGTACGGGTCCAGTTCGCCCGCCACGATGCGCTCCGCCAGTGCCCCCAGGCGCCGGTCCCCGTGCAGATCGCCGATCCGCTCCCGCAGGGCCGTCACCGCGATCGTCTCGACCTCGCGCGCGGCCCGCGCCAGCCGGCGTTCCGCCAGTACGCCCCGCTCCTCCATCCACGCCCGGTGCTTCTCCAGCGCCTCGACGACCTCGTCGACCCCCTCGCCGCGCGCCGCGACCGTCTTGACGATCGGCGGACGCCAGTCGCCGGGCCCGCGCGCCTCCCCCAGCCCCAGCATGTGGTTGAGCTCGCGGGCGGTGGCGTCCGCCCCGTCCCGGTCGGCCTTGTTCACCACGTACACGTCACCGATCTCCAGGATCCCGGCCTTGGCCGCCTGGATCCCGTCGCCCATCCCCGGCGCCAGCAGCACCACGGAGGTGTCGGCCTGCGCGGCGATCTCCACCTCCGACTGCCCGACGCCGACGGTCTCGACGAGGATCACGTCGCATCCGGCCGCGTCCAGCACCCGGATCGCCTGGGGCGCGGCCCACGCGAGACCGCCCAGGTGCCCCCGGGTCGCCATGGACCGGATGTAGACGCCGGGGTCGGAGGCGTGCTCCGACATCCGCACCCGGTCGCCGAGGAGCGCGCCGCCGGAGAACGGCGACGACGGGTCCACGGCGAGCACGCCGACCCGCTTGCCCTGCTTGCGGTACGCGGTCACCAGCGCCGACGTCGAGGTGGACTTCCCCACGCCCGGCGACCCGGTCAGCCCCACCACGTACGCCCCGCCGGTCAGCGGTGCCAGCGCCGCCATGACCTCCCTGAGCTGCGGGGACGCCCCCTCCACCAGCGAGATCAGCCGGGCCACGGCCCGCGGCCGGCCCTCCCTGGCCTGGGCCACCAGCGTGGAGACGTCCTGCATCACAGCTCCGTTCCCGAGAAGGTCAACAACAGTGGCCGGGTGAAAGCGCCGTCACGCCTTCGGTACCCGCACGATCAGCGCGTCACCCTGGCCGCCGCCGCCGCACAGCGCCGCCGCGCCGACTCCGCCGCCGCGCCGCTTGAGCTCCAGCGCCAGATGGAGGACGAGCCGTGCCCCGGACATCCCGATCGGGTGACCCAGGGCAATGGCACCGCCATTGACATTCACCTTTTCGGAGGAAACACCGAGGTCCTTCATTGACTGCACGGCAACGGCCGCGAACGCCTCGTTGATCTCGATGAGATCGAGATCCGAGACCTCCAGCCCCTCCTTCTTCAGCGCGTGCGCGATCGCGTTCGACGGCTGCGACTGCAACGAGTTGTCCGGCCCGGCCACGTTGCCGTGGGCGCCGATCTCGGCGATCCAGTCCAGGCCCAGCTCCTGCGCCTTGGCCTTGCTCATCACGACGACGGCCGCGGCGCCGTCGGAGATCTGCGAGGAGGACCCGGCGGTGATCGTGCCGTCCTTGGAGAAGGCCGGGCGCAGCTTGGCGAGCGACTCCGCCGTCGTGTCCGCGCGGATGCCCTCGTCCTTGCTGAAGAGCACCGGGTCGCCCTTGCGCTGCGGGATCTCCACCGGCGTGATCTCGGCCTCGAAGATGCCGTTCTTCTGCGCGGCGGCGGCCCGCTGGTGGGACAGGGCGGCGATCTCGTCCTGCGCCTCGCGGCTGATGCCGAGGCGGGCGTTGTGCTTCTCGGTCGACTCGCCCATGGCGATGCCCTCGAAGGAGTCGGTCAGCCCGTCGTACGCCATGGCGTCGAGCATCTGCACCGCGCCGTACTTGAAGCCCTCGCGGGACTTGGGCAGCAGGTGCGGGGCGTTGGTCATGGACTCCTGGCCGCCGGCGACGACGATGTCGAATTCGCCGGCGCGAATGAGCTGGTCGGCCAGGGCGATCGCGTCCAGGCCGGACAGGCACACCTTGTTGATCGTCAGGGCGGGCACGTTCATCGGGATGCCCGCCTTGACCGCGGCCTGCCGCGCCGGGATCTGCCCCGCCCCGGCCTGGAGCACCTGGCCCATGATCACGTACTGCACCTGGTCGCCCCCGATCCCCGCACGGTCGAGGGCGGCCTTGATCGCGAAGCCGCCGAGGTCGGCTCCGGAGAAGGACTTCAGCGAGCCGAGCAGCCGCCCCATCGGGGTGCGGGCACCCGCGACGATGACGGACGTCGTGCCGTTCGTTGCAGAAGACATGAGCTGCGATCCCCTTACCGGCCTGGGACGGCCGAGGAGTGAACGAGGGTTTACTCGAATGTACTGAGCGGTATCCCGCCCGTCATCGGGCTGTCGGTGTGATCGCGCGCACGTTGCGTAACCACCTCCGGAGCGCTGCACTGAGTCCATGCTGACGCGAATCGACCACATCGGGATCGCCTGCCACGACCTCGACACGACCGTCGAGTTCTACCGTGCCACCTACGGCTTCGAGGTGTTCCACACCGAGGTCAACGAGGAGCAGGGCGTGCGCGAGGCCATGCTCAAGATCAACGATACGTCGGACGGGGGTGCCTCCTACCTCCAGCTGCTGGAGCCCATCCGGGAGGACAGCGCCGTCGCCAAGTGGCTCGCCAAGAACGGCGAGGGCGTCCACCACATCGCCTTCGGCACGGCGGACGTGGACGGCGACGCCGCGGCCGTCCGCGACAAGGGCGTACGCGTCCTGTACGACGAGCCGCGCCGGGGTTCCATGGGGTCGCGGATCACCTTCCTGCACCCCAAGGACTGTCATGGCGTCCTGACAGAACTGGTCACTTCGGCGCCCGTTGAGGCACCTGAGCACTGACCCTCGTACAAAGGGGCCGGTAGGGTTGGGTGCGGTCGCCGCTCAATCCAGGGTGACCCGGTCCTGCCGCCGCCAGGTGACAGGACCGCCGGGGACCGGGTTTCGGGGGACGGGCGCCGGGGCAGCAGCCCATGCCCCGCCGTCGATCTGACACCATTCCCCGGGAGCCCCGTCCGGCGGACGGACGGCGGCTCGTTCGGAGAGATTTGCGACCAGGGGACGGATGGGACCGCGCAGTGCGGGGCTACGAGAGCCAGGAGCCAGAGCCGGCGGCTGACGTCGACCACCTCTCTCGGTTCGAGGCCGAGATGAAGCGGCTGAGGACCGAGCGGGAAAAGGCGATCCAGCACGCCGAGGACCTCGGCTACCAGGTCGAGGTGCTGCGCGCCAAGCTGCACGAGGCGCGCCGCACCATCATGTCCCGGCCCGCCTACGACAGCGCCGACCTCGGCTACCAGGCCGAGCAGTTGCTGCGCAACGCGCAGATGCAGGCCGACCAGATCCGCGCCGACGCCGAGCGCGAGCTGAGCCAGGCCCGGGCGCAGACCCAGCGCATCCTCCAGGAGCACGCCGAGCAGGCGGCCCGCCTCCAGGCGGAGCTGCACCAGGAGGCGGTGACGCGCCGCCAGCAGCTCGACCAGGAGCTCGCCGAGCGCCGCCGGACCGTCGAGTCGCACGTCAACGAGAACGTGGCCTGGGCGGAGCAGCTGCGCGCCCGCACCGAGCAGCAGGCCCGCCGGCTGCTCGAGGAGTCCCGCGCGGAGGCCGAGCAGTCCCTGAACGCCGCCCGCGCGGAGGCCGAGCGGCTGACCGCCGAGGCCCGCCAGCGCCTCCAGGGCGAGGCGGAGGCCGCCCGCGCGGAGGCCGAGCAGTTGCTGCGCCGTGCCCGCGCGGACGCCGAGCGGCTGCTGAACGCCGCCTCGGCCCAGGCCCAGGAGGCCACCGACCACGCCGAGCAGCTCCGCACCACCACCGCCACCGAGTCCGAGGCCGCCCGCCGCCAGGCCCAGGAGCTGAGCCGGGCCGCCGAGCAGCGCATCGCCGAGGCCGACACGGCGCTGCGCGAGGCCCGCGCCGAGGCCGAGAAGCTGGTGGCCGAGGCGAAGGAGGCCGCCGCCAAGGCGCTGGCGAGCGCCGAGTCGGCCAACGAGCAGCGCACCCGGGTGGCCAAGGAGCAGGTCGCCCGGCTGGTCGGCGAGGCGACCAAGGAGGCCGAGTCCACCAGGGCCGAGGCCGAGCAGCTCGTCGCCGACGCCCGCGCCCAGGCCGAGAAGATCGTCGCCGAGGCCGCCGAGAAGGCCCGCGCGCTCGCCGCCGAGGAGACGGCGACGCAGCTCTCGAAGGCCGCCAAGACCGCCGAGGACGTCCTGAACAAGGCGTCCGAGGAGGCCAAGAAGACCACCAAGGCCGCCGCCGAGGAGGCCGAGCGGATCCGCAAGGAGGCCGAGGCCGAGGCGGACCGGCTGCGCGCCGAGGCGCACGACATCGCCGAGCAGCTCAAGGGCGCGGCGAAGGACGACACCAAGGAGTACCGCGCCAAGACGGTCGAGCTGCAGGAGGAGGCCCGCCGGCTGCGCGGCGAGGCCGAGCAGCTCCGCGCCGACGCCGTCGACGAGGGCGACCGGATCCGCGCGGAGGCCCGGCGCGAGGCCGTGACGCAGATCGAGGAGGCGGCCAAGACCGCCGAGGAGCTGCTGACCAAGGCCAAGGCGGACGCGGACGAGCTGCGGCGGACGGCGACCGCGGACAGCGAGAAGGTGCGCACCGAGGCCATCGAGCGGGCCACCGCGCTGCGCCGGCAGGCCGAGGAGACCCTGGAGCGCACCCGCGCCGAGGCGGAGCGGCACCGCACGGAGGTCCTGGAGCAGACCGAGGCGCTCAAGGAGGAGGCCGAGCGGGCCGCGCGCGAGCTGCGCGAGGAGACCGAGCAGGCCATGGCGGCCCGCCGGTCGGAGGCCGCCGAGGAGCTGGCGCGGCAGAAGGCGGAGGCCGAGGAGCGGCTCGCCGCCGCCGAGCAGGCGCTGACCGAGGCCCGCGAGGAGGCCGCGCGGCTGCGCCGGGAGGCCGCCGAGGAGGCCGAGCGGCTGCGCACGGAGTCCGCCGAGCGGATCCGCACGCTGCGGCAGCAGGCCGAGGCGGAGGCCGAGCGGCTGCGGACCGAGGCCGCCTCCGACGCGTCCGCCTCCCGCGCGGAGGGCGAGGCCGTCGCCGTACGCCTGCGTTCGGAAGCCGCGGCCGAGGCGGAGCGGCTGAAGTCGGAGGCGCAGGAGAGCGCCGACCGGGTGCGCGCGGAGGCGCAGGCCGCCGCCGAGCGGATCGCCGCGGAGGCGTCGGAGACGCTGGCCGCGGCCCAGGAGGAGGCCGCCCGGCGCCGGCGCGAGGCCGAGGAGCTGGTGGGCGCCGCCCGGCAGGAGGCCGACCAGGAGCGCGAGCGGGCCCGGGAGCAGAGCGAGGAGCTGCTGGCCTCCGCGCGCAAGCGCGTGGAGGAGGCGCAGACCGAGGCGACCCGTCTGGTGGAGGAGGCCGACCGCCGCGCCACGGAGATGGTGTCGGCGGCCGAGCAGCACGCCCAGCAGGTGCGCGACTCGGTGGCCGGGCTGCACGAGCAGGCGCAGGAGGAGATCGCCGGGCTGCGCAGCGCCGCCGAGCACGCGGCGGAGCGTACCCGCCGGGAGGCCGAGGAGGAGGCGGACCGCGTCCGCTCCGACGCCTACGCGGAGCGGGACCGGGCGAGCGAGGACGCCACCCGTCTGCGGCGCGAGGCGCAGGAGGAGGCCGAGGCGGCCAAGGCGCTCGCCGAGCGCACGGTGTCCGAGGCGATGTCCGAGGCCGAGCGGATCCGTACGGATGTCGCCGAGCACGCCCAGCGGGTGCGCACGGAGGCGTCGGACGCGCTCGCGGAGGCCGACCAGGCGGCGGCGCGCACCCGGGCGGACGCCCGCGAGGACGCCAACCGCATCCGGTCGGACGCGGCGACGCAGGCGGACACGCTCATCACCGAGGCGCGGGCCGAGGCCGAGCGGCTGACCACGGAGACGGCCGCCGAGACGGAGCGGATCCGCACCGAGACGGCCGCCGAGGCCGAGCGGCTGCGCACCGAGGCCGAGCAGGAGGCCGAGCGGCTCCGCACGGAGGCGGCCACCGAGACGGAGCGGCTGCGCGCCGAGACGGCCGCCGAGGCCGAGCGGGTGCGCGGCGAGGCCGCCGCCCAGGCGGAGAAGCTGGTGGCGGACGCCACCGGCGAGGCGGAGCGGCTGCGTGCCGAGGCCGCCGAGACGGTCGGCTCCGCGCAGCGGCACGCCGAGCGGATCCGCACGGAGGCGGAGCGGGTCAAGGCCGAGGCGGCGGCGGAGGCCGAGCGGATGACCACGGCCGCCCGCGAGGAGGCCGAGCGGACCCTGGACGAGGCCCGCACGGAGGCCAACAAGCGGCGTTCGGAGGCGGCCGAGCAGGTCGACAAGCTCATCTCCGAGACCACGGCCGAGGCCGACAAGCTGCTCACCGAGGCCCAGCAGAAGGCCCTGAAGACGACCGCGGACGCCGAGGCGCAGGCGGACCAGATGGTGGGCGTGGCCCGCAAGGAGGCCGAGCGGATCGTCGCCGAGGCGACCGTCCAGGGCAACACCCTGGTGGAGAAGGCCCGTGCGGACGCGGACGAGCTGCTCGTGGGCGCCCGCCGGGACGCCACCCAGATAAGGGAGCGCGCCGAGGAGCTGCGCGACCGCGTCACCAGCGAGATCGAGGAGCTGCACGAGCGGGCCCGCCGGGAGGCCGCCGAGGCGATGAAGTCGGCCGGCGACCGGTGCGACGCGCTCGTCAAGGCCGCCGAGGAGCAGCTCGCCGAGGCGGAGGCGAAGGCCAAGGAGATCGTCTCGGAGGCCAACTCCGAGGCCGGGAAGGTGCGCATCGCCGCCGTCAAGAAGGCCGAGGGGCTGCTGAAGGAGGCCGAGCAGAAGAAGGCCACGCTCGTCAAGGAGGCCGAGCAGATCAAGGCCGAGGCGGTGCGGGAGGCCCGGCGCACGGTCGAGGAGGGCCAGCGCGAGCTGGACATCCTGGTGCGCCGCCGCGAGGACATCAACGCGGAGATCTCGCGGGTCCAGGACGTCCTGGAGGCCCTGGAGTCCTTCGAGGCGCCGGCGTCCGGCAAGGACGGCGGCGTCAAGGCGGGCGCTGCCGTGGGGGCCCCCCGATCGGGTGGCAAGTCGTCCGACAGCTAGCGAGGAGGCGCGATTCCGGTGTCTGCTAGGGCCTTTGACCCTATGTTTGGCAAGCCGTCCAACGGCTAGCCACTCGAAAGGGGTGTCATACTCACGGCCAATCGGGCTTCTGCTCGATGACACGCCGCCTGGACCCCTAGGATTCCAGATATCACCTCACCGGTCTCTTTCGACAGGAACCCCATGAGCGACACTTCCCCCTACGGCTTCGAGCTTGTGCGGCGTGGGTACGACCGCGCTCAGGTGGACGAACGTATCTCCAAGCTCGTCTCCGACCGTGACAGTGCTCTCGCCCGCATCACCGCTCTGGAAAAGCGCATCGAGGAGCTCCACCTCGAGACCCAGAACGCTCAGGCCCAGATCAGCGAGGCCGAGCCGTCGTACGCGGGTCTCGGCGCACGGGTCGAGAAGATCCTGCGGCTCGCCGAGGAAGAGGCGAAGGACGTGCGCGAGGAAGCCCGGCGCGCGGCCGAGCAGCACCGCGAGCTCGCCGAGTCGGCGGCCCAGCAGGTGCGCAACGACGCCGAGTCGTACGCCGCCGAGCGCAAGGCGAAGGCCGAGGACGAGGGCGTACGGATCGTCGAGAAGGCCAAGAGTGACGCCGCCCAGCTGCGCGCCGAGGCGCAGAAGGACGCGCAGTCCAAGCGTGAGGAGGCGGAGGCCCTCTTCGAGGAGACCCGGGCCAAGGCCGCGCAGGCCGCCGCGGACTTCGAGACGAATCTCGCCAAGCGGCGCGAGCAGTCCGAGCGGGACCTGGCCTCCCGTCAGGCCAAGGCGGAGAAGCGGCTGGCGGAGATCGAGCACCGGGCGGAGCAGCTCCGGCTGGAGGCGGAGAAGCTGCGCACGGACGCCGAGCGCCGTGCCCGCCAGACCGTCGAGACGGCGCAGCGCCAGGCCGAGGACATCGTGGCCGACGCCAACGCCAAGGCCGACCGCATCCGTTCGGAGTCCGAGCGCGAGCTGGCGGCGCTCACCAACCGCCGCGACTCCATCAACGCGCAGCTCACCAACGTGCGTGAGATGCTGGCGACGCTGACCGGTGCCGCGGTGGCCGCCGCGGGCTCGCCGTCCACGGACGACGAGTCGACCTCCCGCGGGGTGCCCGCGCAGCAGACCCGGTAACGGCCCGGCGGACACCGGCCGAAAACCTACGGAGCCCCCTGTCACTGCGGTGGCAGAGGGCTCCGTCCCGTTCTAGCGTGGGCGGCATGATCGAGCTCGAGGGGCTGACCAAGCGGTACGGCGAGAAGGTGGCGGTCAACAATCTCACTTTTGCCGTCAGACCCGGCATCATCACGGGCTTTCTCGGGCCCAACGGCGCGGGCAAGTCGACCACGATGCGGATGGTGCTGGGGCTCGACCGGCCCACCGCGGGGGATGTGCGGATCGACGGCAAGCACTACGACGAACTGAAGGACCCGCTGAAGTACATCGGCGCCCTGCTGGACGCCAAGGCGGTGCACGGCGGGCGCAGTGCCTACCATCACCTGCTGTGTCTGGCCCAGGCCAACGGTATTCCGGCCAAACGGGTCCACGAGGTGCTGGACGTCGTCGGTCTGACGGCGGTCGCGAAGAAGAAGGCCAAGGGGTTCTCGCTGGGCATGGGCCAGCGGCTGGGCATCGCCGCGGCATTGCTGGGTGATCCGCGGATCCTGATGTTCGACGAGCCCGTCAACGGCCTCGACCCCGAGGGCATCCACTGGATCCGCAATCTGATGAAGGCGCTGGCCGCGCAGGGCCGCACGGTCTTCGTCTCCTCCCACCTGATGAGCGAGATGGCGCTGACCGCCGACCACCTGGTCGTCATCGGGCAGGGCCGGTTGCTCGCCGACACCTCGATGGCCGACTTCATCGCGCAGAACTCGCGCAGTTACGTGCGCGTCCGCACCCCGCAGCGCGAACAGTTGCTCGACGTGCTGCACGAGGCGGGGATCACGGTCGCCGGGAGCGGCTCCGAGGTGCTGGAGGTGGAGGGCGACAAGTCGGAGCGGATCGGCGAGCTGGCCGCACAGCACCGGATCGTGCTGCACGAACTGTCGCCTCAGCAGGCGTCGCTGGAGGAGGCGTTCATGCGGCTGACGGCGGAGTCGGTGGAGTACCACGCCCACGGCGGGCAGCCCGCCGGGCAGCAGGGGGCGCAGCAGGAGTGGGGCGCCGAGTGGAGGAGGGGCTGAGCATGGCCATGGCACAGGTGGTCCGGTCCGAATGGACCAAGATCCGGTCGGTGGCGTCCACGGTGTGGACGCTCTCCCTGGCCGTGGTCGTCACGATCGCCCTCGGCATGCTGATCTCGGCGCTGTCGAAGAGCGAGTACGACAACATGAGCGCCCAGGACCGGCTCTCCTTCGACCCGACCTTCACCAGCTTCGCCGGGACGAGCCTCGGGCAGCTCGCGATGATCGTGTTCGGGGTGCTCGTGGTGGCGAACGAGTACAGCACCGGGATGATCCGCACCTCGCTGGCAGCGGTGCCGCAGCGCGGCGCGTTCCTGTTCGGGAAGATCGCGGTCGCCACCCTGCTGGCGCTGGTGGTGGGCATGGCCACCAGCTTCGCCGCCTTCTTCCTCGGCCAGGCGATGCTCGGCGACCTGAAGGCGTCGCTCGGCGACCCCGGCGTGCTGCGGGCGGTCTTCGGCGGCGGGCTGTACATGACGCTGATCGCGATGTTCTCGATGGGCGTCGCCGCGATGCTGCGCTCGCCGATGCTGTCGCTCGGCATCCTGATGCCGTTCTTCTTCCTGATCTCGAGCATCCTCGGCGCGGTCGACGCCACCCAGAAGGTGGGCCGGTTCCTGCCCGACCAGGCCGGCAGCAAGATCATGCAGGTGGTTCCCCCGGTCGGTGACGACACTCCGTACGGCCCGTGGGGCGGCCTCGGCATCATGGTGCTGTGGGTGGTGGCGGCGCTGATCGGCGGCTATGTGGTGCTCAAACGCCGCGATGCCTAGTGACGGAGGGTGATGCTCGTCCCTGACGGGAACCGTCAGCGGCTGGATATGCTCCTAACCCTTACGGGGGCGTGTGCCCCGCTGTCCTGAACCTTTCGATGGGTGCGGAGCATGATCGAAGCAGTCGGCCTGACCAAGCGCTACGGCGACAAGACCGCTGTGTACAACCTGTCCTTCCAGGTGCGGCCGGGTGCCGTCACCGGCTTCCTGGGGCCGAACGGCTCGGGCAAGTCGACGACGATGCGCATGATCCTCGGCCTGGACAACCCCACCTCGGGACGGGTGACGATCGGCGGCTACCCGTACCGCAAGCTGCCCAACGCGCCCCGGCAGGTCGGCGCCCTGATCGACGCCAAGGCCGTGCACGGGGGCCGCTCGGCCCGCAACCACCTGCTGAGCCTCGCCCAGCTCTCCGGCATCCCGGCCCGGCGGGTGGACGAGGTGCTCGGCGTGGTCGGCCTCCAGGACGTGGCCCGCAAGCGGTCCAGGGGCTTCTCCCTCGGCATGGGCCAGCGGCTCGGCATCGCCGCCGCGCTCCTGGGCGACCCCCAGGTCCTGCTCTTCGACGAGCCGGTCAACGGTCTCGACCCCGAGGGCATCCTCTGGGTGCGCAATCTGATGAAGGCGCTCGCCGCGGAGGGCCGCACGGTCTTCGTCTCCTCCCACCTGATGAGCGAGATGGCGCTGACCGCCGACCATCTGATCGTCATCGGACGCGGTCAGCTGCTCGCCGACATGAGCGTGAGGGACTTCATCTCGGCCAATTCCGCCGGCTTCGCCCGGGTCCGCACGCCGGACACCGAGCCGCATCTGCGCGAGAAGCTGAGCCTCGCCCTCACCGAGGCGGGCGGGCAGGTGCTGCCGGAGCAGGACGGCGCGCTGCGGGTGACGGGGCTGGCGCTGCCCCGCATCAGCGACCTCGCGCACGAGGCCGGGGTACGGCTGTGGGAGCTGTCGCCGCACCAGGCGTCCCTGGAAGAGGCGTACATGCGCATGACCCAGGGCGTCGTCGACTACCGGTCGACGGCCGACCAGAAGGCCGGTCTCCAGCAGCCCCTGCCGCCCGGCGCCCAGCCGCCGGTGCCCGTGCCCGGCCAGGGCCAGCCGGGCTGGTACGCCCCGCCGCCGCCCCAGCACGCGGGGGCGCACCCGTACGGCGGCCCGGGCGCGGCGCCCCAGCCGTACGCCCAGCCGGTGCCGCAGGGCCAGGCCGCCCCGGCGCAGCCGCCCGCCGGCGCCCCGGCCCCGGCGGTGCCCGCCGCCGCCCCCGCGGCCTCCGCTCCTTCCTCCGTCTCCCCCGCGCCCGTCACCGACCCGACCAAGTCCGAGGACGCCCGATGAGCACGCCCCAGCCCCCGATGCCGCAGGCCGCGCCCGACCGGCCCGCGGCGCCCGGTCCGTCGTTCCCCTCCTACGCCTCGCCGATCCCGGTGGTGCGCACGCACCTCGGGCACGCGATCGCCTCCGAGTGGACGAAGATGAAGTCGGTGCGCTCCACCATGTGGACGCTGGGCGTGTTCGTGCTCCTGGTGGTCGGCATCGGTCTGCTGGCCGGCGCGGTGGTGGCGGGTTCCCCGTCCGACCTGTCCGGTGAGAACGCGCTCTCCCTCGGCCTGTTCGGGCTGCTGCTCGGCAGCATGTGCATCATCACGCTCGGCGTGCTGACCACGGCCTCCGAGTACGGCACCGGCATGGTCCGCACCACCATGACGGCCTGCCCCAGCCGCGGCCGGGTGCTGGCCGCGAAGGCGGTGGTGTTCTTCCTGGTGGCGTTCGTCGTGACGCTGGTGTCGTCCTCGCTGGTGGCCGTCGCGCACGTCGCCCTGCTGGAGGGCAACGGCGCGGAGGACCCGACCGGCGGCGAGTGGCTGAAGGCCACGGTGGGGATCTCGCTCTACATCGCCCTGCTCGGCCTGCTGTCGCTCGCCGTGGGCTCGATCGTCCGGCACTCGGCGGGTGCCATCACCCTCATGATCGGCGCGGTGCTCGCCCCGCTGGTGATCGCGCTGTTCATGTTCGCCCAGTCGCTGGCGGGCGTGCGCCAGGCCCTGCTGGAGTACTCCATCCCCAACCAGCTCAGCGTCTTCTACACCCAGTCCCTCAGCGAATCCGGCCCGTCCGGCTGGGACCCGCTGTGGATCGCGCTGGGCGTGACGGCCGTCGTCTTCGCCGGCGCCTGTGCCCTGCTGGAGAAGCGCGACGTGTGATCCGCCGGCCCGGTCTCAGAACCGCGGCGCGTTACGGGACCGCTGCACCCGCGTGGTGCGGCGGTCCTTCGCGTTCCAGCAGGCCCGGTGCCAGTGACGCCGGTCGTCGACCCCCGCGTGCTGCGCCCACGCCACCACGTGCGGGACGTTGTCGGGGATCAACTGGTCGCAGCCGGGGCAGCGGTAGGCCTTGCCCCGTGCGCTCGCCCCCGCCACGTGCCGCACGCTCCACTCCTCGCCCTGCCAGCTCTCGCTGGACTGCCAGCCGCCGTAGCGGCCGGGGCGGTCGTCCTCGGCGCTCCGGCCTGAGGAACCGGCTCCCTTGGGTCGGTTGCGACGCGGGGACACAGCACACCTCACGGGGCTATACAGGAAGTAAGGGCCGCATCCAGCCTACGCGGCGCGCAACCGGGTAGGCGTACGGCGCACCTCTCCGTCTCCCGCCGCGGGGTCCGCGGCACGGCGCACCGCCCTCCACTGAGCCCCGATTCTGCAGACAATCCGCAAATCTCCCCCTGCCGACCGTGTCCTCGGCACGTGTCAGGCGGTTATGCCCGATGGGGGAGCTCCGCGTCGGAGCCAGGAAGCAGGAAAGCAATGCGTGTGGGAAGTTTCGTGTTGGCGGCCCAGTTCCCGGGCCAGGGCCAGGGGGAGCCGCTGCACCGCGCGGTCCGCTCGGCCGAGGTCGCCGAGGAGGCCGGGCTCGACTCGGTCTGGCTGGCCGAGCACCACTTCGTGCCGTACGGCACGTGCCCCTCTGCCGTCACCCTCGCCGCTTTGCTGCTGGGCCGCACCCGCCGCATCCGGGTCGGTACGGCGGTCAGCGTGCTGCCCGCCACCCACCCCGTCGCCCTCGGCGAACAGGCCGCGCTGCTCCACGTCACCAGCGGCGGGCGGTTCTCGCTGGGGGTGGGCCGCGGCGGTCCCTGGGTCGACCTGGAGGTGTTCGGCGCCGGACTGGAGGCGTACGAGCGGGGGTTCCCGGAGTCGCTCGACCTGCTGATGCGCTGGCTGCGCGAACCGTCCGTGTCGGCGGATGGCGAGCGCTTCCGCTTCCGCGAAGTCCCCGTCGTCCCCCGCCCGTCGGAGTCGTTGACGGACACCCCCGGACCGGAGGTCGTCGTCGCCTGCACCTCACCGGCGAGCGTGCGCCTGGCGGCCGAGCGGGGACTGCCGATGCTGCTCGGCATGCACGTCGGTGACGAGGAGAAGGCCGAGATGGTCGGCCTGTGGCAGCGGCACGCGCAGGACTGCGGGCAGCCGTGGGAGGAGGTCCACGGCGCGGCCCATGTCTCGGCCGGTGTCTGCCAGATCGCGGACCGGCGCGCGGACGCGGCCGAGGCGCTGCTGAAGTCCATGCCGGGCTGGCTGCGGCAGGGGCTCGAGGCCCATGTCACGGTGGACGGCCGGGCCCGGCAGATGCGGGACCCGCTGGCGTACACGGAACTGCTCTGCGGGCTGCATCCGGTGGGCACGCCGCGGCTGTGTGCCGACCGGCTCTCGGCGACCAGCGAGCGGACCGGGATCACCCGTTTCGCGCTGCTGGCCGAGGGCTCCGGCGATCTGGCGGCGACCGAGGAGAATCTGCGACGGCTCGGGACCGAGGTGCTGCCCCAACTGCGCTGAACCGCCGGTCCTCACGGGGAGCTTGCCGCTCCGGGACACGCTGCGCCTCCTACGCACGGAGCGGCAAGCTGACGATCACCGCGTCAGCAGTCGCGGAGCTCCGGCGACTGGTTGAGCAACTGACTGCGTACCGAGGTGAAACGGGCCAGCGTCTCGTCGACGGAGGAGTCCAACGGGAAGACCGCCACCCGGTGGCAGTTCTGGAAGGCCAGCCGCACACCGAAGTGCCGTTGCAGTGCGCCGCGGATCGCGTCACTCGCAAGCGCACGCAGCAACTGGCCGCGTGCCTGCTCGTCCGGCGGGGGCGTCTGGTTGTCGGCGAAGGCACCGCCGTCGACCTTCAGCTGTGCCACCAGGGAGCTGATCATCTCCCATGCGTAGGGCAGGGAGGTCCGGACGCAGTCGACGAAGTCGGCTTCGTCGACCTCGCCTCGCTCGGCCTGTTCGAGTAGGGCCGGTGAGACGTCGAGCGACATGGGTTCTCCTCTCGCACCCCCGACCAGCAGGGGTTGCCGGACAGTAAGGGGAGCCCCCGAAGACGAACACGCTGCGTACACGTCCCGCGACCTCCCGTTCAATACCGTAAACATCTGAACGGGGCCGCACCAGGAGAATGCCCAGATGGGCACCAACCCGTAGGCCCACAATCGGCCAGTGGGCAAGGTGGGGCCATTGGGAAAAGCGGGACACCCCGCCGGCGGCCCGGCCGGGCCGGTTCAGGGATGCGAATCGCGTCGGGGCGGGCGTGTCGAGTAGCGTTGCCGACCATGCGTCTCGTCATTGCCCGCTGCTCCGTCGACTACGCCGGGCGGCTCACCGCCCACCTTCCCTCGGCGCCCCGCCTGATCCTGGTCAAGGCGGACGGCAGCGTCTCGATCCACGCCGACGACCGGGCCTACAAGCCCCTCAACTGGATGTCGCCGCCCTGCACGCTGAAGGTGGGCACCGGCGACGACGAGGGTGTGTGGACCGTCGTCAACAAGGCGGGCGAGAAGCTCATCATCACGATGGAGGAAATCCTCCACGACTCCACGCACGAGCTGGGCGTGGACCCCGGCCTGATCAAGGACGGCGTGGAAGCGCACCTCCAGGAGCTGCTCGCCGACCGCATCGAGACGCTCGGCGAGGGCTACACCCTCATCCGCCGCGAGTACCCGACGGCCATCGGCCCGGTCGACATCCTGTGCCGGGACGCCGACGGGCAGACCGTCGCCGTCGAGATCAAGCGGCGCGGGGAGATCGACGGCGTGGAGCAGCTCACCCGCTACCTGGACCTGCTGAACCGCGATCCCCGCCTGGCCCCGGTGCGCGGCATCTTCGCCGCGCAGGAGATCAAGCCCCAGGCCCGGGTGCTGGCCACCGACCGCGGGATCGGCTGCCAGGTGCTGGACTACGACGCCCTGCGCGGCATCGAGGACGACAAGCTGCGGTTGTTCTGACCGGCACGGGCACAAGCGCCGGGAACACCGGGAGGGCCGGGTCCGTCGGACGGACCCGGCCCTCCCTCGTGTCGTGGCCCGGGCTCGCCGGGGCGGTCGCCGGCGCCGGGTCAGATGAGGGTGCCCGTCACGGAGCCCGGCGCTCCGCCGCCGGCCGGCGCGCTCGCCGTGGTGGCGGAGGCGCTGGGGGCGGGGCCGCTGGCCGAGTCGGTGGTGGACGGC
>NZ_WYCT01000013.1 GCF_011008945.1 Streptomyces harenosi | reverse complement strand
GGCCCTACGGGGCGACGCGGCCGTTGGCGTTGAAGGCGGCGTACGTGAGGGGCATGAGCCTGGCCCACTCCGCCTCCATCTTCTCGCCGACCATCTCGATCTCCCGCTGCGGGAAGGAGGGCACCTTCGCCAGCTCGTGCTGGGTGCGCAGGCCGAGGAAGTGCATCAGCGAGCGGGCGTTGCAGGTGGCGTACATCGACGAGTACAGGCCGACCGGGAGGACCGAGCGGGCGACCTCGCGGGCGACGCCGGCGGCGAGCATCTGCCGGTAGGTCTGGTACGCCTGGCGGTAGGAGTCCTCCATGGCGCGCCCCACGAGCTCGTGCTGGGCGGGGGTGCCCTCGACGAAGACGTACTTGCCCGGGCGCCCCTGCTGGACCAGCTTGCGGGACTCGTCGGGCACGTAGAAGACCGGCTGGAGCTCCCGGTAGCGGCCGGATTCCTCGTTGTAGGACCAGCCCACGCGGTGCCGCATGAACTCCCGGAAGACGAAGATCGGCGCGCTGACGAAGAAGGTCATCGAGTTGTGCTCGAAGGGGCTTCCGTGCCGGTCCCGCATCAGGTAGTTGATCAGCCCCCTGGAGCGCTCCGGGTCCTTGTTCAGCTCGTCGAGGGACTGCTCGCCGACGGTCGAGACCCGGGCCGCGAACAGCACGTCGGCGTCGGACGCGCTGTGCTTCACCAGCTCGACGGTGACGTCGCTGCGCAGATCGATCTTGAAGTCGTCGTCAGGGGTCTGGGTCACGGTTAGCAGGGCCTTCCCATTTTCGTCGTGTGGCGACGCCACTCTACGGCCCGCCCGGCGGGGCTCCGGACACGGTGCGATGAAGTCGGCGAAACCGGGCACCTGCGGGGGGATTCATTCGTCTGTACCGATGGCACTGGTTTTGTTCGAACCCGAGAGGAGATGCAGTCCTGATGTTCCGCCGGCGTGAGCCCGTCCCCTTCGCCTTCCTCGCCGAGGCCGACAGGTTCCGCAGCAATGTCACTCCCCCGCCCCGTGAGCGGGCGTCCTTCGGCCAACTGGCCGGGCGCTGGCTGCTGGGCCTGACCATCGTCGCCGCCCTCGTGGGCTCCCTGGTCATCGGGATGCCCGCCCTGTCGCTGGACCACTCCGGGCCGCAGAGCTCCCAGTCGCAGGCGTCCGACGACCGCTGAGGGCGCGGCGCGCCCCGCCCCGACTCCGTCCGGCCCCCGGTAGTGGTGACGGGGGCCACAGGTAGGTAGCCTCACCGGGCACAGCCCACGCCCTGGACGAGTGAGGACCCGCCGTGCCCCTGCCCTTCCTGACGGCCGACCGCGCCTTCGAGGCAGCCGACGACGCAGCGCTGCCGTACCACGACCGCGATCGCTGGCGCCGTCCCTACCGGCCGGGTCCGTGGCGCGTGGGGACGGCGGCGGTCATGCTGCTGCTCGCCTCGTTCGTGCTGTTCGCGGCGGTCGTCATCGCCGCGACGGCCCCCCTCGCCTCCGCCGGCGCGGTCTTCGCCGTGGCCGCCGTCGTCATCGTCTGCGCGCTGCGGCTGCTGCGGATGGGCGTGTGGGTGAGCGCGCAGGGGCTGCGGCACGTGACCTTCTTCGGCACGCGGACGGCTCCCTGGGGCCAGGTCGCGCAGGTGCGGACGGTGCAGCAGCCGGTGCGCTGGCTGGGGCTGCCGCGCACGGTGCAGGGCCAGGCGCTGGTCCTCCTGCGGCAGGGGCGGGCGGCGGACAGCCCGCCGCCGCTGCTGACGACGCACAACGCGGACTTCCTCGCCCGCCCGGACGCCTTCGACCGGGCCGCGGACTCCGTGGAGGCGTGGGCGGACGAGTACCGCCGCGGCTGACACACGCGCCCGACAGGGGTGGGGCCGGACCGCGTGCGGTCCGGCCCCACCCCTGTGCGCGTGCCTGCCTCAGACGGTTTCCGTCCGCTTTCCGTCGTGCAGGGCGATCGCCCGCTGCATCGCCTTGCGGGCGCGCGGGGTGTCCCGGGCGTCGTGGTAGGCCACGGCGAGCCGGAACCAGCTCCGCCAGTCGCCGGGCGCCGCCTCCGTCTCGGCCTTGCGCCGGGCGAAGACCTCGTCGGCCGAGTCGCGGTCGATCCGGCCGCTCGGGGTGCGCCTGAGCTCGTCGGCCGGCAGGCCGCCCTCGGCGTCGAGTTCGGCGGCGAGCTGGTTGGCCCTGCGGACGAACTGGGTGTTCTTCCACAGGAACCACAGGCCGATCACCGGCAGCACCAGCACCGCGGCGCCGAAGGCCACGGTGACGGGCGTGCCCGTCTCGATCAGCAGCACGCCGCGGCTGCCGACCAGGACGAAGTAGAAGACCAGGACGGCGGCCGTGATGACGTAGGAGATCTTCGCGCGCATGACGTCAGGGCTCAGTTCAGGTCCAGGAAGTGTTCCAGGCCGAAGGTCAGGCCCGGGGTCGTCACCACGCGGCGCACGCCCAGCAGGATGCCCGGCATGAAGCTGCTGTGGTGCAGGGAGTCGTGGCGGACGGTGAGGGTCTCGCCCTCGCCGCCGAGCAGGACCTCCTGGTGGGCGAGGAGACCGCGCAGACGGACCGCGTGCACGGGGACGCCGTCGACGTCCGCGCCGCGGGCGCCGTCCAGGGCGGTGACCGTGGCGTCCGGCGCCGGGGCGCTGCCGGCCCGGCGGCGGGCCTCGGCGATGAGCTGGGCGGTGCGGGTGGCGGTGCCGGAGGGGGCGTCGACCTTGTTCGGGTGGTGCAGCTCGACGACCTCGACGGACTCGAAGTACGGGGCGGCGATCTGCGCGAACTTCATGGTCAGCACGGCCCCGATGGAGAAGTTCGGGGCGATGAGCACGCCGGCCTCCGGGGACCGGGCCAGCCAGCCCTCCAGCTGCGCGAGGCGCTCGTCGGTCCAGCCCGTCGTACCGACGACGGCGTGGATGCCGTGGCGTACGCAGAAGTCGAGGTTGCCCATGACGGAGGCGGGGGTGGTCAGCTCGACCGCGACCTGGGCGCCGGTCTCGGCCAGCGTCTCCAGCTTGTCGTCCCGGCCGAGGGCGGCGACCAGTTCCATGTCCTCGGCGGCCTCGACCGCCCGGACGGCCTCCGAGCCGATCCGGCCCTTGGCACCGAGGACCGCCACGCGCAGCTTGCTCATGTTCTGTTTCCTTAACCGAAGGGGTTCGACCGAGGGGATCAGGCGACGGCGTCGTGCAGCCGGGCGGCCTGCTTGTCCTTCAGCGGGCCGATGACCGACAGGGAGGGACGGCGGCCCAGCACGTCGCGGGCGACCTCCCGGACGTCGTCGGGCGTGACCGCGGCTATCCGGGCCAGCATGTCGTCGACGGACATCTGCTCGCCCCAGCACAGCTCGCTCTTGCCGATACGGTTCATCAGCGCGCCGGTGTCCTCCAGGCCGAGGACGGTGGAGCCCTGGAGCTGGCCGATGGCGCGGCCGATCTCGTCGTCGGACAGGCCGTGCTCGGCGACGTGGCCGAGTTCGTCGCGGCAGATCTTCAGCACGTCGTGCACCTGGCTCGGGCGGCAGCCCGCGTACACGCCGAACAGGCCGCAGTCGGCGAAGCCGGAGGTGTAGGAGTACACGCTGTAGGCCAGGCCGCGCTTCTCGCGGACCTCCTGGAAGAGGCGGGAGGACATCCCGCCGCCCAGGGCGGTGTTGAGGACGCCCATGGCCCAGCGGCGCTCGTCGGTGCGGGCCAGGCCCGGCATGCCGAGCACGACGTGGGCCTGCTCGGTCTTGCGGCCGATCAGCTCCAGCCGGCCGGCGGTGCGGATGGTGCGCCGGCCGCCGCGCGGGGCGATGGGCCGGGCACCGGGGTCCTTGAGGGCGCCCGCCTTCTCGAAGGCGGCCCGGACCTGGCGGACGACCTTGTCGTGGTCGATGTTGCCGGCGCAGGCGACCACGAGGTGGGTCGGGTCGTAGTGCTTCTTGTAGAAGCGGCGGATGCGGTCGGCGGTGAGGGCGTTGACCGTGTCGACGGTGCCGAGGACGGGACGGCCGAGGGGGTTGTCGCCGAACATGGTGTGCGCGAACAGGTCGTGCACGCAGTCGCCCGGGTCGTCCTCGGTCATCGCGATCTCTTCGAGGATGGCGCCGCGCTCGACGTCGACGTCCTCCTCCAGGATGCGGGAGCCGGTCAGCATGTCGCAGACGACGTCGATGGCGAGCGGCAGGTCGGTGTCGAGCACACGCGCGTAGTAGCACGTGTACTCCTTCGCCGTGAACGCGTTCATCTCCCCGCCGACGGCGTCGAGGGCGGCGGAGATGTCCAGGGCGGACCTGCGGTGGGTGCCCTTGAAGAGCAGGTGCTCGAGGTAGTGCGTCGCGCCGTTGAGCGCCGGGGTCTCGTCGCGGGAGCCGACGTGCGCCCAGATGCCGAAGGTGGCGGAGCGGACGGAGGGCAGGGTCTCGGTGACGATGCGCAGGCCGCCGGGGAGGGTGGTCTTGCGGACCGTGCCGATGCCGTTCTCGCCCTGGATGAGGGTTTGGGTACGGGCGACGGCCCGCGCCTCCGAGGAGATGCGGGCCGTCGCCTTGGAGCCACGGGACGTCACTGGTCGGCGTCGTCCTTCTTGGTCTCGTCGGTGGAGGAGCCTTCCTCGCCCTCGATCACGGGGATGAGGGAGAGCTTGCCGCGGGAGTCGATCTCGGCGATCTCGACCTGGACCTTCTGGCCCACGCCGAGGACGTCCTCGACGTTCTCCACGCGCTTGCCGCCGGCCAGCTTGCGGATCTGCGAGATGTGCAGCAGGCCGTCCTTGCCGGGCAGCAGGGAGACGAAGGCACCGAAGGTGGTGGTCTTCACGACCGTGCCCAGGTAGCGCTCGCCGACCTCGGGCATCGTCGGGTTGGCGATGCCGTTGATCGTGGCGCGGGCGGCCTCGGCGGACGGGCCGTCGGCGGCGCCGATGTAGATCGTGCCGTCGTCCTCGATGGTGATCTCGGCGCCCGTGTCCTCCTGGATCTGGTTGATCATCTTGCCCTTGGGGCCGATGACCTCGCCGATCTTGTCGACCGGGATCTTCACGGTGATGATCCGCGGCGCGTTGGGGGACATCTCGTCGGGCCGGTCGATGGCCTCCATCATCACGTCGAGGATGTGGAGACGGGCGTCGCGGGCCTGCTTGAGGGCGGCGGCCAGGACGGAGGCCGGGATGCCGTCCAGCTTGGTGTCGAGCTGGAGGGCGGTCACGAACTCCTTGGTGCCGGCGACCTTGAAGTCCATGTCGCCGAAGGCGTCCTCCGCACCGAGGATGTCGGTGAGGGTGACGTAGTGCGTCTCGCCCTCGATCTCCTGGGAGATCAGACCCATGGCGATACCGGCGACCGGGGCCTTCAGCGGCACACCGGCGTTCAGCAGCGACATGGTGGAGGCGCAGACCGAGCCCATGGACGTCGAGCCGTTGGAGCCGAGGGCCTCGGACACCTGGCGGATCGCGTAGGGGAACTCCTCGCGCGTGGGCAGCACCGGCACGAGGGCGCGCTCGGCGAGGGCGCCGTGGCCGATCTCGCGGCGCTTGGGGGAGCCGACGCGGCCGGTCTCACCGGTGGAGTACGGCGGGAAGTTGTAGTTGTGCATGTAGCGCTTGCGCGTCACCGGCGACAGGGTGTCGAGCTGCTGCTCCATGCGGAGCATGTTCAGCGTGGTGACACCCAGGATCTGGGTCTCGCCGCGCTCGAACAGGGCCGAACCGTGGACCCGCGGGATCGCCTCGACCTCGGCGGCGAGCGTACGGATGTCCGTCACGCCACGGCCGTCGATGCGCTTCTTCTCCTTGATCACGCGCTCGCGGACCAGCTGCTTGGTGAGCGAGCGGTACGCGGCGGAGATCTCCTTCTCGCGGCCCTCGAACTCCGGCAGGAGCTTCTCGGCGGCGAGCTGCTTGACGCGGTCCAGCTCGGCCTCGCGCTCCTGCTTGCCGGCGATGGTGAGCGCCTGGGCGAGCTCGGGCTTGACGGCGGCCGTCAGGGCCTCCAGGACGTCGTCCTGGTAGTCGAGGAAGATCGGGAACTCGCCGACCGGCTTGGCGGCCTTGGCGGCGAGGTCCGACTGGGCCTTGCACAGCACCTTGATGAAGGGCTTGGCGGCCTCCAGACCGGCGGCGACGACCTCCTCGGTCGGCGCCTCGGCGCCGCCCTCGACCAGCTTGACGGTCTTCTCGGTGGCCTCGGCCTCGACCATCATGATCGCGACGTCGCCGTCCTCCAGGACGCGGCCCGCGACGACCATGTCGAAGACGGCGTCCTCGAGCTCGGTGTGGGTCGGGAAGGCCACCCACTGGCCGCGGATCAGCGCGACGCGGACGCCGCCGATCGGGCCGGAGAAGGGCAGGCCGGCCAGCTGCGTGGACGCGGAGGCGGCGTTGATCGCCACGACGTCGTACAGGTGGTCGGGGTTGAGCGCCATGACCGTGCAGACGACCTGGATCTCGTTGCGCAGGCCCTTCTTGAAGGACGGGCGCAGCGGGCGGTCGATCAGGCGGCAGGTGAGGATCGCGTCCTCGGAGGGGCGGCCCTCCCGGCGGAAGAAGCTGCCCGGGATCTTGCCGGCGGCGTACATCCGCTCCTCGACGTCCACCGTCAGCGGGAAGAAGTCGAGCTGGTCCTTGGGCTGCTTGGAGGCCGTGGTGGCCGACAGCACCATGGTGTCGTCGTCCAGGTAGGCCACGGCGGAACCGGCGGCCTGCTTGGCCAGGCGGCCCGTCTCGAAGCGGATGGTGCGGGTGCCGAAGGCGCCGTTGTCGATGACGGCCTCGGCGTAGTGGGTCTCGTTCTCCACCAGCGTTTTCTCCGTTACTTGTCGTCTTTTGTCCCTCCTCGCCCGTGTGGCGGGGGGACGGGGCGGAGAAGCGCGCCGTCCGGTTGCGGGCCGGTCTTCGATCGAAGCACCCGGGGGCTCGTGCCCCGGGGGCCACTACCGAGGACCGGCGGCGGTGAGGTGCGCTCCTCCTCGTTCGGTTGTGCGTGGTGACCGGCTACCCCGTTCGGGCGGGCCTCTCACGCGGGGTCGTACGTCGTGCGCCGTACCACCACACGCAGTGTTTCCACGCGTGGTGCTACCACACTACAAAGCCGCGGTGACACCGCGCACGTACAGCAAAGGGAGCGGCCCCCGAACGATGGGAACCGCTCCCTCCACGGCGTCTTACTTGGCGCCCGCCGCACCGCGGCGGATGCCGAGGCGGTCGACCAGCGCACGGAAGCGCTGGATGTCCTTCTTGGCGAGGTACTGCAGCAGGCGACGGCGCTGACCGACCAGGATCAGCAGACCACGACGGGAGTGGTGGTCGTGCTTGTGGGTCTTGAGGTGCTCGGTCAGGTCGGAGATCCGACGGGACAGCAGAGCGACCTGGACCTCGGGGGAGCCGGTGTCACCCTCCTTGGTACCGAACTCGGCGATGATCTGCTTCTTCGTAGCGGCGTCGAGCGACACGCGTACTCCTCTGATTCTCTGCGCATGGCCACCGAGTGCCCCCGGTCTGCTTCTCGGGGGGACTTCCGTAACTCGGGAGGCGGGGATCCGCTGGGCGCGACCTCCAGATCCGGCTCTCGCCAGGGATTCCGGGGGTGCGTACACAAACGGCCATCGCCCACCCTACCAGTCCGGCAGGGCGGGCCTGCCCGGGTGCGCGCGGGCGGTGCCGCCGCAGGCCGGCGGTCCCGGCACGGCGCGGCGGCCGCCACCGGGCGAGGTGAGGCCGCCGCGCCGTGACCGCCCGTGAGCGGCCGGACTCAGCTCGTCATGCCCCGGGCGGCCGCGTACAGGTCGAGCACGGCGAGGCAGAGCGGGACGAGCGAGAGCAGGACCGCGCCCTCGCTCAGGTCGAGCATGCGGCCCCAGAACGGGGTGACGCCCTTGCGCGGCACGATCAGGGCGATGGCCACCAGGAGCACGGCGCCCAGGGCGACGGCGGCGGAGAGCCAGACGGTGCGGATGTCCAGCGGGGCGCTGTTCCCGTTGAAGACGAGTTCCTTGATGATGTCGGCCGGCGGGTTCAGGGCGAGGCCGAGCACCAGCAGGCAGATCGTGACGATGCCCGACATGATCAGGGTCACGACCTGGGCCGTGTACAGGAAGAGGCGGGCCCGCATCAGCATGGCGAGACCGACCGCCAGCGACAGGAGCTGGGCCCAGCCGCTGGTGGAGAAGCCGAGCACCACACCGGCGGAGGCGACGCCCGCGGCCGCGCAGCCGCCGACGAGGCCGAGCAGCAGCTCGTGCCCGCGGCGCGCCTGGTCGGCGATGGTCTGGAAGTCGACCGGCTCCTGCTCCTGCTGGTCCTCGGCGCGGCCGCGCTTGGCGATCTGGTCGGGCGAGCGGAAGCCGATGGGGAGCTTGGCGAACCGGGCGGACCAGCCGGGGAGGAAGCCGATCACGGCGACCATCACCACGGCGGTGACGGCGGCGGCGTGGCGCGGCTCGGCCTCGCCGACGATCGCGGCGAAGGTGGCGAGGACCCCGGCGGCGGCGGCGAACGCGGCGGCGACGAAGGGCGCGTCGTTGCGGGGCAGCAGCAGTACCAGCAGCACCGCGGCGACGAGGACGACGGCGAAGCCGATGAGCAGGTGCAGACGGCCGGGTCCCTCGCCCGAGGGAACGCCCACGACGCCCGAGCCGCCCACCATCAGGTGCGGCAGCGAGGCCAGGCCGAGGGCGGCGGCCGCGTGGTGGTCGTCGTAGACGCGGGCGCGTACGGCCGCCAGCGCGACGAGGACGACGCCGGTGACGCCGGCGATCACGCCCGGCAGTCCGTGCATGTCGTGGGCGAGCGGCTCCGAGAACCACAGCACCAGCGCCATCATGATCAGCAGCAGCGCGCCGGCGGCCAGGCCGACGACGCGCATCATGCCGTCGTTCCAGCTACGGCGGTCGGTCTCGACGGCGGCGGCGACGGCGTCCACGACGTCGTCGAAGACGGCGGGCGGCAGGGAGTCCGCGAACGGCCGCAGGAGCAGCAGTTCGCCGTCGCGGATCTGCTGTTCGGCCAGCGAACGGCCGTCGTCCAGGACGGAACCGTCCCGGCGTACCAGGTTGTACCCGGTGGGCGCGGCTTCCTCGGGCGTCTGCCCCGACAGCCGCAGGATCTCCGGGTACACGTCAGAGAGCGGCACGTCCTCCGGAAGTGCGACATCGATCCGGCTGTTCGGTGCCGCCACCGTGACTCTGCAGAATCCGGTTGCTGAAACCGTACTCACCTGACGGTTCCCCCTCGTCCAGTACTCGGTGATCCGGCGCGGTTTGCCCGGGCGATTCCCGCTGCGCGCCTCGTTCGGTGCGTCACCCTACCGCCCCCACCCGTCATCTCCTCATCCCCTACCGGCTCAACGGGCCCGCAGAACAGTAGGATCAACGCCCCGACTCATGGGCCCGGCGAAGACCGGAGAGTTGACGTACGTACGGGGGCCGTCACGACGGGGGCGGTTCAGGATTGCGATTGCGTGAAGGACTGGTGGATCGGTGAGCGTCGTCATCGTCAAGCGCCCGCCGCGGGTATACCCGCCGGAGGTGCCGAGTGAGGAGGTCAAGCTCGAATCCCCTCCCGAACTCCCGCGCACGGAGGACGACAGCCTGCTGATGAACCTGCTGCCCATGCTGGGCATGGGTTCGTCGGCCGCGTTCTTCTTCATGCCGGGCGCCCAGGGCTTCATGAAGATCATGGGCATGCTCATGATGGCCTCCACGGTCGCCATGGTGATAGCCCAGATCGTGCGGGCCCGGAAGGGGCCGTCCGGCCAGATGGCCGAGGCCCGGCGGGACTACCTCAAGTACCTGGCGCAGAAGCGGCGCGAGGTGCGGCGCACGGCGCACAAGCAGCGCGACGCCCAGCACTACCTCCACCCGGCGCCCGAGCAGTTGTGGGCGCTGGTCGCCGAGGGGTCGCGGCTGTGGGAGCGGCGCTCCACCGACCAGGACTTCGTCCAGGTGCGCATCGGCCTGGGGCCGCAGCAGCTGGCGACGCCGCTGGTCGCGCCCGAGACCGCGCCGGTGGACGAGCTGGAGCCGCTGACCGCCCACGCGATGCAGCAGTTCATCGCCGGTCACGGCACGCTGAACGACCTTCCGCTCGCCATCGGGCTGCGCTCCTTCTACCACGTGACGATCTCCGGTGACACGGAGACGGTCTACGGCCAGACCCGCGCGGTGATCGGTCAGCTTGCCTCGCTGCACTCGCCCGAGGACGTGGTGGTCGCGGTCGTGGCCGCGCCGGGCGCGGCGGTGGAGTGGGAGTGGACCAAGTGGCTGCCGCACCTGCAGCACAAGGAGTCCGACGGCGCCGGTACGCGCCGGCTGCTCTGCCACGACCTCGGCGAGCTCGAGGAGATGATCGCCCACCAGCTCGAGGGCCGGCCCCGGTGGAGCCGGGAGGGCCAGCCGGTGCTGGACCAGCCGCACGTGGTCGTCGTCCTGGACGGCGGCAGCGTGCCGCCGGACTCGGTGCTCGCCTCCGCGGAGGGCCTCCAGGGCGTGACCATCATCGAGGTGGTGCCGGGTGAACTCGACGAGCCGCGCGGCTCGCTGTCGGTACGGGTGTGGCCCGACGGCATGGAGCTGGAGGCGGGCACGGGCGTCTTCACCGGGCAGCCCGACGTGCTGTCGCAGGCGCAGGCGGAGTCGCTGGCCCGTCAGCTCGCGCCGCTGCGGCTGGGCGCGGCGGACGCCGACGAACCGCTGCTGGCGAACCTGGACTTCACCGACCTGATGCAGATCGGCGACGCGGCGAGCGTGGACGTCTCGCGCACCTGGCGGCCGCGCACGCTGCACGAGCGGCTGCGCGTGCCGATCGGTCTCGGCGAGAACGGCGAGCCGGTCATGCTGGACATCAAGGAAGCCTCGCAGGAGGGCATGGGCCCGCACGGCCTGTGCGTCGGCGCCACCGGTTCCGGCAAGTCGGAGCTGCTGCGGACCCTGGTGCTGGGCCTGGCGGTGACCCACTCCTCCGAGACGCTCAACTTCGTCCTCGCGGACTTCAAGGGCGGTGCCACCTTCACCGGCATGGGTTCCATGCCGCACGTCTCCGCGGTGATCACCAACCTGGCGGACGAGCTCACGCTGGTGGACCGCATGCGCGACTCCATCACCGGTGAGCTGACCCGTCGTCAGGAACTGCTGCGGCAGGCGGGCAACTACGCCAACATCACCGACTACGAGAAGGCGCGCGCGGCGGGCGCCCCGCTCGACCCGCTGCCCTCGCTCGTCCTGATCATCGACGAGTTCAGCGAACTGCTTGCCGCCAAGCCGGACTTCATCGAGATGTTCATCCAGATCGGCCGCATCGGCCGTTCGCTGGGTGTGCACATGCTGCTCGCCTCGCAGCGCCTGGAGGAGGGCAAGCTGCGCGGCCTGGACACGTTCCTGTCGTACCGGATCGGTCTGCGGACCTTCTCCGCGGCGGAGTCCCGTACGGCGATCGGCGTGCCCGACGCCTACCACCTGCCCAACGTCCCCGGCGCGGGCATCCTGAAGTACGGCACCGACACGATGGTGCAGTTCAAGGCCGCCTATGTGTCGGGCACCTACCGGCCGAACGGGCCGGTGGCCGAGGGCGGCGGCCGGATCGACCGCTCGCCGGTGCTGTTCACCGCCGCGCCGGTGCCGGTGCGCATCCTGGCCGAGCCCGAGCCGGAGACCCGCCGGGAGCAGATCGACGACGCGCTCGCCGACACCGTGCTGGACGTCATCGTCAGCCGCCTGGAGGGCCAGGGTCCGCCCGCCCACCAGGTGTGGCTGCCGCCGCTGGACGAGCCGTTCAGCCTGGACCAGGTGCTGCCGGCGCTCAACATCAGCGCGGAGCGCGGTCTGCATGCCGAGGGCTACCACGCCCAGAGCAAGCTCGTCGTCCCCGTCGGCCTGGTCGACAAGCCCTTCGAGCAGCGCCGCGACGTGATGTACGCGGATCTGTCCGGCTCCGCCGGTCACGCGCTGATCGTGGGTGGTCCGCAGTCCGGCAAGTCGACGCTGGTACGCACGATGATCGCGGCCTTCGCGCTCACCCACACCCCCGCCGAGGTGCAGTTCTACGCCCTCGACTTCGGCGGCGGCGGCATGCTCGCCATGGAGGGGCTGGCCCATGTGGGCGGGGCCGCCTCCCGCCTGGACCAGGAGAAGGTCCGGCGTACGGTGGCGGAGGTGCACGGCATCCTCAACGCCCGCGAGGAGTTCTTCCGCGCCAACAACATCGACTCCATGGCGACCTTCCGCAACCGCCGGGCGCAGGGGCACTACCCCGACCAGCCGTGGGGTGACGTCTTCCTGATCATCGACGGCTGGGGGACGTTCAAGAACGACTACGAGCTGCTCGACCCGGTCATCGCGGACATCGCGACCCGCGGTCTCGGCTTCGGCATCCACCTGATCGTCACCGCCACCCGGTACACCGAGATGCGGCCGGCCCTGCGTGACCAGATCCTCAGCCGCCTGGAGCTGCGACTCGGTGACGCGATGGAGTCGGAGTTCGACCGCAAGCGGGCCGAGAACGTGCCGGTGGGCAAGCCCGGCCGCGGTCTGTCCCCGGACAAGCTGGACTTCCTCGCCGCCACGCCCCGTATCGACGGGTCGGCCACGGTGGAGGATCTGGCCGACGGCATGGCGAACCTCGTCAGCAGCGTCAACAGCGCCTGGCAGGGCCCGACCGCGCCCAAGGTGCGGATGCTGCCGACGATGCTGCACGCCTCCGAGCTGCCGGCCGGCGGCGACTTCGCCAGCCGGGGCATCGCCATCGGCGTCGACGAGCTCACGCTGTCGCCGGTCTTCGTGGACTTCGAGACCGACCCGCTGTTCGTCATCTACGGCGAGAGCGAGTCCGGCAAGTCCTCGCTGCTGCGGTTCATCGCCAAGCAGGTCTCGGAGCGGTACGAGCCCAGCAAGGCACTGTTCGTGGTCTCGGACTTCCGGCGCGCGCTGCTCGGCCAGGTCCCCGAGAGCCACATGTACAAGTACTGCGCCTCGGGTCCGCAGCTCCAGGAGGTCATGGAGTCGCTGGCCGGCTCGATGAGCCGCCGCATGCCCGGCCCGGACGTGACACCCGAGCAGTTGCGCAACCGCAGCTGGTACAGCGAGCCCGACGCGTTCATCTTCATCGACGACTACGACCTGGTGGCCACGTCGATGGGCAACCCTCTGTCGGTGCTCATGGAGTACCTGCCGTTCGCGCGCGACCTGGGCCTGCGCATCGTCCTGGCCCGCACCACCTCGGGTGCCTCCCGGTCGTCCTTCGAGCCGGTGCTCACCCGGATCAAGGAGCTGGGCGCGCAGGGCATCGTGCTCTCCGGTGACCCGTCGGAGGGCCCGGTGTTCAACAACGTCAAGGCCGCTCCGATGCCGCCCGGACGCGGCCAGTTCATCTCCCGCCGGTCCAGCGGCCAGTTGGTCCAGACGGCATACCTGCCGGAGAGCTGAGTCCTCTCCGGCCCCTGGGGGGGGGCGGGCCGTGCCACGGCCCGCCCCCTTCGTGCTTTCGGTACCAGGCCGGGCCTCGGTCCCGTGACCGGATGAACGGACGACATGTTTACCGAACGACATGTCGGCCGACAGGGCCGGGCACCTGAGAGGGAGCTTGTGACCGACTATTTCAAGACCGATACCGAAGAGCTGGGACGCTTCCGGACGACGCTGGAGAACGCCAGGGCCGAACTCGACAACGTCCGCGCATGGATGCGGGACGTGTCCGTCGAGGGCATCGGGACCAGGGAACTGGACGCCGCCTGTGCCGGCTTCTACGAGCACTGGAGGTACGGCTCGCAGCAGCTCGCCGAGCTGACCGGCAGTTTTGCGGAGAACGTCGACCAGACCAAGGCCAGTTATGAAGAGGTCGACAAGGCACTCGAGGAAGGCTTCCGCAAGGCGGCGGGGCAGGGAGACGGGCAGTGACGGCGACTCCGTACCCGCACTTGGGATTCGACCCGGTACCGGGCGATGTCTCGATCGTCTCGGACCTGACAGCCAGGCTGCGGAAGTCTGCACAGGCCATCGCCGACGCGCACAGGATGATCGAGAACCTGCGCTCGGGAAGTTCCTGGCAGGGGGACGCGGCGGTCGCCTTCCGCGAGCAGTTGAACGGCGCCCTGCCAGTGAATCTGAAGAACGCCCACACCTCCCTCACCAAGGCCGCCGCGGCGCTCACCGACTGGCAGAAAGCACTCGACGGCTACCAGGACCGGGCCCGGGCCCTCGACGGCCGGGCCGAGGAAGCGAAGGGCAGGATCGAAGCAGCCGAGGGTCGTGAGAGGTCGGCCTCAGCCGACCCCGATCTCAGGCTCACGGGCAAGGCGTTCACCGACGAAGCGTCGCTGAAGGACGCCCAGGCCCGGCTGGACAGGGCGACCGAGGAGCTCAACGCGGCGCGGGAGGCGGTGAACGACGCCAAGACCGCGTACAACGACGTCATCAAGCGTGCGAAGGAGCTGGAGGAGGACCACTCCACCGACGCCCGCGGCAAGGCCCGCCTCCTGCGGGACTCCACGGACAAGCTGGCGCCCGAGGAGCCGAACTGGTTCGAGAAGAGCATGGACTGGGTCGGGGAGAACCTGACGGACGTCCTCGGCGCGGTGGCGGCGATCGCAGGTCTCGCGGCCCTGTTCTTCACCGTGCCGGTAGGGCCCGTCCTGCTGCTGGTGGCCGCGGCGGCCGGCGCGGCCACATTGACCAGCCGCTTGTCGAATCCGGTGGTGCGGGCCTCGCTCGAGGACGGTTTCACGAAGGGGGAGTTCGACGCCGACTTCTGGAACAACGCGGTGGGCGTGGTCGGCGACACCCTCGGTGTTGTCCCGGGTGTCGGTGCCGTGGCCCGCGGCGTCAACGGCGCCGTGCGGTCGGCGAACGCCGGCGCGGAGGCGCTCACCCTCGGGCAGAAGCTCAGCAGCGCGGGCGGCAAGACCTGGCTGGCCGCGCAACGGATCCACGCCGCCGAGAACCCGCTGACCACCTGGTTGGTAAAAGGCACGGCCAACCCGTCCACATGGGGCAAGGCCGTCGACGGCTCGGTCGCCGGAGCCGGTGCGCTCACCGGTACGTACGGCGTGGCCAAGAACCTCTGGGACGACATCGAGCACCCCGGGGCGGAGAACACCGCCGCCGGGATGGACGGCTTCCGCGCCGGGAGTTTCGACGCAGGCGGCCACGGCGCGACGGCCCTGAAGACCATGAAGATCCTGTTCGGCGCAGCGCACTGAAGGGCTTGAACTCGTGATCGACGCCGAGGATGCGTACGAGTACGCCATCGACGAGTCGGCTCTGGGGCGCACCTGCGACCTGTGGTTCGCGCTGCCACCCGGTTACGTGGAGGTCCCCTTCCGAGATCTCTTCACCCGGCCCGATTCTCCTGAGGGCGGCCGGGTGGACGAAGTGGTCGGTTGGCTGCTGAAGTCGGTACCGAGGGAGAGGCAGGCCGGCCTCCTGGCACAGCTCGCCCAGGCGCGAGGGCTGACCCTGGAGATGCAGCGGGAAGGGGTGGTGAGTTTCGCCATCGGTGCCCACAAGGCCGACGGCGGCGCCATGCTGGAATCGGTCATCACTCTCGCCCGACGCGAAATCCCGTGGACTCCGCCCAAGCTCGCGGCGGTACGGGCGGCGACAGCGCGCAGGAACGCGTTGCCCGTCGATGTGGCGGACCTGCCCTGTGGGCCCGGCGCGTTCATCGAGGCAGTGGTGGAGCTTCCCGCGGAGGCCGACGCGCAGCGGCGGTCCCTGTATGAGGCGACCGCGTACCTGCCTTTCCCGGACGGGCGGAACCTCGCCATCCTCACCCTGACCACCACGGCCGTGGACGCCCGCGAGCACTACCGTGCCATCCATTGTGGAATGGCGGAGATGGTGAGCTTCGACAACCCGCTTCCTGTTCAGTTCAGGGCCCGGATTCCCGAGTCCGAGGTCGAAGCGTCCGTACGCGCAGTCTTCGGCTGACCCTTTGGAGTGAATGCGATGAACGTTCCTCTGACGAAGGCGGCGTACGACGACGCGGCCACCCGGGCGGCCTGGCGGCGCACCGCCATGTACCGGCTGTGCGCCTTCCTGCTGTCGCTCGCTTCCTTCGTGGTCTGGTTGTGCGTGGTGCTGCTGACACCGGTGTGGACCCTGTGGGTGCTCATGCCGGTGCTGTTCGTGCTGATCTACGTGGCCATGCTGACCACCGCCAAGGTCTCGGGGATCCTGTCGCTGCGCCGGGTCCTGCGGGTCTATCCGTGGCGGGCGTTCCCGGGAGCCGCCACGACCGCGAAGAACGGCACCACCCGGTTCTCCTTTCCCGATCCCGAGCATCCGGCGGGCAGGCACGTGTCGCTCGCGTACGGCAACTGGGCGGGCAGCGGGTGCACCTTCTGGATCCGGAAGGTGCGGTCCGGCGAGGTCGGTGAGGTCTGGTTCGCGGGCGACCCGCGCTTCCTGGGCGTCGTCGCCGTGCCGGGGCCGCGGCGTCTGGTCCGGGTGGCCCAGCGCGAGGCCGTCGACAGCCGGATGGCGGCCCGCAGGCGCGGCGTCAGCCCCGAGGCACGGGAGCGGGCCCGGGCGGCGGGCGCGCGGGCCGGCTGAGGGATCGTACGGCCGTACGACAGGGCGGCGGTGGTGGCGTCCCGAACCGGGTGCCGCCACCGCCGTCGTCCTCCGCCGTCGCCGCCGTCAAAGACGCGAGTCGACGAGTCTGCGCAGCGGTGGGGAGAGTTCCGGGACGGCCGCGCCCGCGGCCTGCGCCTCGGCCAGCCGGTCGACGTAGCGCCGGGCCTCCGCGGACAGTTCCCGCTGCCGCTTGCCGAGCCGGTGGCCGGCCACCCAGGCCCAGATGCCGAGCACGGCGAGCACCGCGGCGGCGAACGCCACGGGCACGTCCTCGACCACGGCGTAGGCCACTCCCGCCGCTCCGGCACCGACGAGGATCCAGCCCGCCTCGTCGTGCCAGCCGCCGCGCTCGGCGATCCGTTCGTACTCGGCCACCGCGGCGGGTTTCGGCGGCACCGGTGCGGCGGTCCCGGCGCCGGCGGCGGACCGCGGCCGCCGTACCGGGGCGGGACCTCCGGGCGGCGCGGTGTACGGCGGCAGGGGCGCCGCTTCGACTCCGCCGCCCCCGCGGCCGGTCAGCCAGGCGGGGACGTAGGCCACCGGGGCGCCGTGCGCGAGCGCCGCCGCGAGGACGTGCCGGTAGCCCTCGAGGAAGGGATGGCGCAGCTTGAGCCGGGCCTGGCGGTGCACGCGTACGAAGCCGGCGGCCGCGAGGGCGAGCAGGACGGCCGGGGGTGCGACGGCCGGCACCGGGTTCTCCGGCTTGCCGAGCACCGCCCACAGCAGCCAGGCGAGCCCGACCGTGCCCGCCAGGGAGGCGGCCCACACCGTCGCCCCGCGCGCGGTGCGGCGCAGCGACGCCTCGTGCTCGGCCAGCAGCCGTCTGACGGTGCCGTCGTCGGTGTAGTCGTAACCGTAGGCGCTGCCGAACTCCCGGACGGCGTTGCCGAGCCGGGAGTCCGCGGCCAGCGCCTGCGCGCTGACCGGCAGTGGCTCTCTGGCGTTGTCGACCATGGTGGGGCCGCCTCCCGCGGCCGGGCCTATCCGAAAACGGAGTCCGCCGGGCCGCGTACCGTGCGCGTGCACGGCGCGACGACCTCGACGACGAGCCGTCGCCGGCCGGGGACCAGCGTGGCGTTGATCTGATGCCCCGAGCCGCCGTCCGCCGCCAGGGAGACGCTCCGGTCCGGGGTGCCCGACAGTTTGAGCCAGCCCTGCCCCTGGGAGATCTCGTCGAGCCGTACGAGGGCGGCGGCCAGCAGGGCGTCCTCGACGTCGTCGATCTGCCACTGGTGGCGGGCCGTGCACACCGACCGCAGGCCCTTGGTCCAGCAGTCGGCGCAGGTGACCGCGGAGACCTGGTTGCCCTGGTCCATCCGGCCGCGGACGGCGAGGACGTCGAGGATCCGGCTGGAGTGCGCGTACAGCTCCTGGACCACGGCCGGGTCGGGTGCCACGTCCGGGACCGGCTGGGCCTGGGAAAGGGCCGCCGCCATCTCGGCCTCCTCCTCGGTGGCCCAGTCCAGCGTCCGGACGATGGTCGCGAAGAGCTCCGAGTAGAGGTCCCAGTCCTCCATGCAGGGCGTGGACAGCTCGAAGACGAGCATCTCGGCGTCGTTGGGCAGCGGTATGTACACCTGTATCTGCCCGCGCGGCACCTCGAGGGGCTGCCCGGTGGGGGACGCCTCGGGGGCGAGCGTGAAGGGGGCGTCGCCGATCCGTACGACGGCCTGCGCATCCCCCTTGCCGCAGGGCAGGCCGCTGATCCGGACGTCGTCGGCGGGGTAGGCCCGGCGCAGGGCGGAGAGCGCCTGCGGCAGGGCCTCCTCGGCGGTGACGTCCCGCAGCGGTGTGCGGTAGACGGCGACGCTGGCGGTGCTGGGGCGGCCGTCCATGTCCAGGGTGCAGAAGCCCGCGTACACGGCGCCGGCGTCGCGCAGTTCGCCGATGATCGCGGAGTAGGTGACGAACATCCGGAACCGGTCTTCGTCCGTGCCGCCCGCCAGGACCTTCTGGACCGTTTCGTAGAGCCGCTCGGCGGCCTCGTCGCCGTCGTCCGTGTCCAGCGGGAGCTCGTGGAAGAACGGCGGCATCACCCACCCGACGTGCAGCCGGGGTTTCTCGGTCTCGGCGGTGGGTGTCACGGTGGTGGATTCGGTCATCGCGCTCAGGCCGCCAGGGTGTGGTGGAACTTGTCACCCGTGGCCACCGGGTAGGGCTGGGTCCGCACGGGCGGCTCGCTGCTCTGCCGCAGCCTGTCCTCGGGACTGCCGGGAGCGACCGGGGCCGGCTGCGTCCGCACCGGCGGCTCGCTCTTGCCGCCGTCGTCTCCGCCGAAGAGGAGGTTCCCGGCACCGAATCCGGTGGCGAAGCCCTTCGCCCCGACGGTGATGAGCGCCGGATCGACGGCCTTGCCGAACTTGCCCAGCCCCCAGTTGATCATCTTGGTGCTGAGGGGGTTGGTGATCTGGTTCATCATCGTCTTGGCGCCCGCCGTGATGCCGGAGGCGGCCTTCCCGCCGGTGAAGAGCGCCTTGCCGCCGGTGACCAGGCCCTTGGCGACGCCACCGACGCCGGGGATCACGCCGAGCGCGTCGAGTCCGATCTTCCACATCGGTGCGCCGCCCATCCAGTGGCCCGCCATGGCCGCACCGGCGAACACCACGGAACCGGCGCCCAGGATGGCCGAGGCGACCTGTCCGCCGACCGGGATGACGTTGACGACGATGGCGGCCGCGGCCAGCGCGGCGGAGATCGTGGAGAACAGGTCGGCGTTGTCGATGAGGAACTTCTTGAAGCCGTCCCAGGCGCCCTTCAGGCCGCCGGTGATCTTGTCCCAGATACTGATGTCCGGGGGCCGGTTCTTCGACGCCTCGCGGATGGCCTTCTCCGCGTTCGCCGCCTGCTCCTCCCAGTTCTTGCGCAGTGCCTCGCCCTCACGGATGATCCGCTCCAGCTCCGCGGCGGCTTCCTTGGCCGCGCGGGAGGCGGAGTCGGCCTCCTCCGTGAGCGCCTTGGCCTCCTGCTCGGTGAGCTGGCGGAACCTCGACTGGGTGATCTTTCCGTTGACCTGGTCGACCGCGTCGTTCTTCTGCTCCAGCCGCTTGCGGGCCTCGACCGCCTGGTCCTCGAGGGTCTTGGCCTTGCGCTGCATGCCCTCGAGCTGGGTGTGCCAGGTGCGGAGCGCCTGGGAGCAGGCGGTCATCGACTCATGGCCCTGCTGGAGGTACTTGGGAAGCTCGCCGACCTTGCTCTGGAACTTCTGGGCGGCCTCGCCCTCCCACGCCCCGTCCGTCTTGCCGATGGTCACGAGCATCTCGCGCAGCTCGTCCAGCTCGTCACCGACCGTCTTGACGTCGTACGCCAGCGACTCGATCGTGTGCAGATCACCCTTGGCCGGATTGAACGTCAGACCGGGCCAGTTGGGATCGTCGAACATCCCCATGTCTTCTCCCCGTTGTGTGCGTGTGGTGGTGCGAGTGGGCAGCGCCGCGTCGGCCAGCTACTTCTGGCTGAAGCCCTTCTGCAGGTCCTGGTCGGTCGTCTGGTACGACTCGACGGTCTTCTTGAGCCCCTCGTGGAGCTGCTTGGAGGCGTCGGCGATCCGCTTGATGCCGTCGCCCCAGGCGTCCTGGAAGTCGTTGCAGGCGTTGTCCAGGCCGTCCGTGCCCAGGCCCTTCGGGCCCACCTTGTTCAGCCGCTGCTGGGCACCGCGCATACGGTCGTCGACCTGGTCCAGCCTGCTGATCAGACTCTTCATCCGATCGACGTCGATCTTGAAGTCCGACATCCCCGTGTGCCTCCCCGTAACCGTGATCGAGCCGCCGCTGTGCAGGCTACCGAAGCGTCAACGTCCGTCCCAGACGCGTGGGTTGAACCGTCACCGTCTTGTGGCATGGACGCGCTCAGGCCCGGTCCCACGCGTGCAGCACCGCCTGAGCGTAGGCCAGCCGGTGGTCCAGCCGGGGGGAGCCGAAGCGGTAGACACAGGATGCGTGCTCCATCACGACATCGGCTTCACCGGCCGCCCGCCACCGGGTCCAGCTGGGGGGTTCCAGCTCCCAGGCGGCGTCCTTCCTGGCCTCCTCCTTGTCCCCGATGAGCAGGAGGACCAGCCCCTGGGCGGCCATGATCAACCAGTACGCGAAGTACAGCGGGGAGAGCAGGACCATCGCCGTCCACCCCTTGCCGCTCCCCACCTTCCCGGTCAGCGCCTCGCCTCCCTGCGCGGACTGCACCGTCCAGTGCACGCGCCGGGGCCACGGCAGCCACCGTCCGCCGCCCCGCGCGATCCGGCCGATGACCGCCCCGTCCCCTCCCTGGACCTCGTACACGCCACCACCGGAGGGCCGGACGGAGCACAACGGCTCACCGTGCACCCCGGTCACGGTGAACGGCGGCCGGGCCGTGCGCCCGCCCTTCGGCGCGTCCTGGGGCACATGGACATAGGCGAGCGGTTCCCCCTTCGCGCCGGGGCCCGCCTGCCGGATCGTCTCGGTCCACTCCCCCGCCTTCACGCGGTCGTACCGGCGCAGCCGCTTGCCACGGATTTCGATCATCGGGGCGGATTCGGCAGCAGGCGCGGCGGCGGGCCCCGGTCCGGACGCCGGCGCGGGACTCTGCCCGTACGGCCCGGACGGCCCGTACTGCCCACCGGCCGGCGGCTGGTGGTGCGGCTGTCCCGTCGGTTGCGGCCGTCCCGGCTGCTGACCCCGCGAAGCCCGTTCCTGGCTGCTGTGGTTCATGACTGCCCATCTGTCGATGCCGTTGACCGTGACGGCCGACAGAATCTCAAAGGTGCGTCCCGCCTGTCGCGGCAAGCGGACACCGGCCGGTCCACCGGCACGACCCACCGTGCCTCGGCCCGGCCGCCCGGCGGCCCGCCCCACCCACTCCGCTGCTCGCGCGTGGTCCCGGGCGCCCGCTCCGGACGGAGTACCAGTACGGGGCACCCGCACCGAAGTACCCGTGACCGTACTAGTGACCGACAGCCTTCGTGAGCCCGGCACCCCTGGCCCGCTCGGCGCGGGCCTCTCCGGCGCTCTGTCGCTCCTTGGCCGCCGCAGCCCAGTCCCTGGGCTGCATGAAGAGCACCTCGCCCGTACCCGGCACGATGGCCGCGCCACCGAACGGGTCGTCGCCGGCGAACCAGAGCCCGTCGGACATGCCGCCGGGCCACCCCGGGCGCCCGAGCGGGTCCTTGGCGAGCATCGTCATCGACGGTTCCACCCGCTCACCGAGACGGATGTGCAGCTTCCGGCTTTCCAGCCTCACCTTTTCCAGTGGCCCGCGAAACACCAGGGGGTAGGTGCGAAAGACCCGCGAACAGCTCCGGAGCAGGGACACCCGCGCGTAGCAGAGGACCGATGTGAAGACGAGTCCGAGGAGTCCGGCGAGGGCTACGGGCAGCACGTATCCGCGGTGTTCCATCGGCCACAGGTACATCTGCCCGAACAGGGCGGCGGACGGAAGACCGAATCTCAAGAACCGCTTCAGCACGACGCCGTAATGGTATTTCAGCGCGCCGCTGAAGTCCGTCCCGTCCGTGGCATAGGGCACGTGGGCGGCGCCTGACGTGGCGGTCCCTCCACCCTCACCCACGCTCATCCGAACGGACTCCTCTCCCCGGATCCCGAGCCGGAAGCGGTCAGTGGCCCGGGGCTGTCGTCGCCCTCCCTGGAAGCCGCCGGATCGGTGAACGTCACGGTTCTGGCGACGCCCATCAGCACTCCGCGGTAGTCGTCGACGAGCTGGCTCGACGGTGTCACCAACTGCACCGTGATGACCGAGGAGGACCGCGTGACCGGGATCGCGATCGTGCCCTGCCAGACGCTTTCCTCCGCGGTGCCTCCCTGCCCGTCGAGCGGAACACCCGGCACCACTGTGCGCCGTTCCGCCTCCCTCAGGAACCCCGTACCGACGGGCAGTCCGACCGGTACGACACCGTTTCCGCTGTCCGGCTCCTCCCCTGCCAGCATGCCTGCGAGCGCGGCCTTGGGGTCCGCTTCCGGCGTGGACAGTGTGGAAACCGTGAGAACAGACAGGGAGAGGCTCCCATCGCCGCCCGGGTGCATTCCGAGTGCGCAGCCTTGAACCCACTGCTTCTGCAGCATGGTCACGATGATGGCGTACAGGCGGAACATCCGGTCGGCACGTTCACGGAAATCTCTGTCGGGGAGTTCGTCGATCTGCCGCGCCATCTCGATCAGCCGCTCGGCCGGAGGCTCGAGATCCACCTTCAGGTAGCCGTGCGGCAGTCCGTACCAGAATTGCGGTTTCGGCCCGGAAGCTGGGATGTCCGGGAATCGGTTCACAGTCGCATTCCCGTCACCAGGTCACCGAGATCGGCCACGAGGTCGGTGACTCCGCTCCGCAGTCCGGTGGAAGCGGCACCGATCTTTGTCACCTCGGCGGCATCATGGCCGGGACCGTTCTTCGGCAGTACTCCGGCCGTCTCCAGGGACGATGCCGTGTTGCCGAGCACATTGACCCCCTGGATGGAGTACTGGAGCAGGCCGACCCGGGGGTCCGTCGCGGCGTCAAGGGCACGGAATCGAAAGGCCGGCACGATCTCCGAGGCGAACGAGTCGAACCTTGACCCCCACGACATCGTCTCTCCGCCTTCCCGCGCGAGCGCTGCCGTGGTTGCGGCTTCACTGCCCGCTTTGGCGAGGGCGCCGACCCCAGGCACCATGCCCAGGCCGTCACCGACCACGGAGCCGAGCGCGAAGGCTTGTTCCTTCACCCCGTACCGACCCGACAAGGCGTCCCTGAAGTCGTCGCTCATCAGGTTTTTGGTCATCGCGAGTGCGCTCGCGCCCACAGCGATCGCGGCGAAGACCGGTGCGGCCGGCGTCGGGAGCAACGCGAGCAGGCCCGCGATCGCCCCGATGGTTCCGGCGTGCTCCCAGATCTGCCGGCCGACCCATGCGATGACGTCCCCGATGGCTTGGACGGCCCGGCTCAGCCAGCCCGGCTCCCTGGGAGCCAGTTCGCCGTCGGCCGCGTCGAGCTCGCCGGCGACGAAGTCGGCTCGCCGGCTGTGCTCCTCCTCCAGTGCGCGGGCTTTGGCGATGACGTCGTTGTACGCGGTGGTGGCGCTGTCGAGCTGTGTCGTGGCCTCGCTCAGCGCACGTTCGGCGGCACGCAGGCGTGCCGCCGCGGCGTCGGCCTCCTCCTGGCTGGGGAATTCCTTTCCCGCCAAGCGGAGGTCGGGATGCTCGCCGGCCTCGTCCCGTCGTCGCCGGGCCGTATCGACAGCGGCCTTCTGCTCCCGTGCGGCGTCGTCGTACTTCTTCGCCAGGTCGCGGTGGGACGTCAGGTCGCCGTCCCACACCGCCAGCCGGCTCGCGGCCATGCCCAGGGATCGACCAGCGTTCCTCATGTACTCCTTGAGGTCACCGTCGAGGGAGTCGCGGAACGCGCTCGCCGCGTCGCCCCGCCAACTGGAACTCGCGGCGAGCAGCCGTTCGATCTGGCGGTGACAGTTGTCCAGCGTCTCGGCCGCGGACTCCACCTTCCGCTGCAACGCGGAGACCTCTTCCGGTACACCGGGCACCGGGTTCCAGCCCAGGTGCGGATAGGGATCCCCGGACATCAGTGTGTCCCTGCCGCGTTCGCTGCCGCCGTGTCCCCCATCCGCCGGAGGGCCTTCGACAACTCCTCCTCGAACCTCTCGTAGCTCAGCATCGTCGCCTCCACGCCTGCGCCCACCGTGTTGATCAGTTCCTTCAGACGCTCGGTCCCGTGCTCCCACCGGTGCTGGAACCTGTCACAGGCATCGTCCAGCCGCGCTGTCCCGATCTGATCGGAGCGGACATGCGCCAGCGCTTGACGCGCTGCCTCCAGTTCCTCGACGGACCGCTTCAAGGTGTCGCCGAACGACTTCAGGTGATCGAGATCGACCGTGAATTCCCCACCCAATGAGACCCCCTTCGCCAGCCCGGACGAAGCGTTCGAACGGGACACGGGGAGCGAAGCGGCCCCGTGTCGCTTGCGAAGCGCCACGGTAGCGTGGGGTGTTCACGGATTCCTGGTCCTCACAGAGCGCTGCGTCGGGAGCGGAAGTCGCGCGGAGCCCACGCTCGTGAGGCTGTGTCTCCCGTGGCGCGCCCAGTCCGGCCCCGCCACCTGCGGCCGACGGTCCGCGAACCGCCCAGTCGCCGGGCACGTCCGAGGACCGGCGCCCGCCGGCCCGGGCATGGTGCCGCCAGCATCGCAGCACCCGCCGCACACGTGTGCGGCGGGTGAAGAGGGAGAAGCGGTGTCGACGCCGGGGCGGAGCGGTCGGCTCGGCGGGGCGTCGTGCTCAGCGTCGTACGGAGACGGTGAAGGTGTAGTAGCGGGCCTTGCGGGCCTGGTCGGAGTTGGTGGAGGACGCGCCGGGCCGGGGGGACGCCGACTCGCCCTTGCCGACACAGGCGCCCACCGGGCAGTGCAGGACGCGGATCTCGGTGGTCCCCGGCCCCACCGCCTTGTAATCGAAGAACTGGGTGCCGTCACCGCCGCCCGCGAGATCCGATCCCTCGTAGTCCTCGCGGTCGCCCTCGCTGCGGACGACCTTGCCGTCGGGACGCGGGGTGACGCGGTACCACCACTCCCCCTGCGACGGCTGCATGGGGAGGGACAGGGCGAACTCCTCCCCCACCTCGGCCTCGATGGTGCGCCGGTCGGTCCCGTACTCCTTCGGGCCGGTGGCGGCTCCGCAGGCCGCCAGAGCGGCGGCCGCGCCGAGTACGAGCAGGGACGGGACGAGACGGGCGCGACCCCGCCGGGAGAGAAACTCGCTGGTCATCGGGTGCCTTCCTCGGTCACTTCGGGACGTGGACGGCGAAGGCGTCGGGCAACCGCTCGTCGGACGCCTTGTCCATGTGGCCGTTGATGAAGTCGTCCTCGCTGACCCAGGTGGTGTGCCCCCACGGGTTGTACACCTGGAGCATGTCCCCCTCCTGCCCGATGATCATCATCTGGTGGCCGACCCGGTCGCCGTTGGCGTCCTTGCCCTCCACCTCGACGGGCACCGGCTTCCCCTCCGCGACCGCCCTCTCGATGTCGGGCAGGACCTCGCGCCGGGCGTCCGCGCCGTCCCGGAGCTCGCGGTACTCGTACTCGGCGCCGGTGTGGGGGCTGATCTCTGCGTTGGCGACCTCGTTCTGGCCGTCGCTGTCCATGCCGTCCGGCGCTCCCCACCAGAAGCCGGAGTCGTAGCTGCCGTCGCCCTCCTCGTGGACCCGTATCAGCTCGTCGTCGAGCCGCCGGCGGAAGGCGGCGCCGTCGTCCTCCTGGCCGGAGGGTCCCCCGGTGAGTTCCAGGGCGTAGACGGGGTCGACCATGGCACGCGCGCCGATCGTGGAGCCGGGCACGCAGGTGCTGCCCTTCTGGGACCAGTTCTGCCCGTTGTACGTGAGGTCGTCCCAGGCCCCGGGCCGGTTCTTGCTGTCGGCCTCGGTGACCGCGGGCGAGAGATGCCGCCGCAGCCACGCCTCGTCGTCGCCGTGCGGATGGATCTTCTCGCGGAACGCCCGGACGGCGTCCATGTCGTACCCGGCGGCGACGGTCTTCATCAGGTACGCCCGCTCCTCGGGCGACTTGGAGTCCTTGAGCATCCGCTCCAGCTCGGCGCGCTCCCCGGGGCTCATCTTGTTCATGTACGCGGCCGAGCGCTCGAGGTCGCCCGCGCTGAGGATCTCGTTGTACTCGCGGTCGGGGCCGGTCTCGCTCACGCTGCTGGTGTCGGCCAGCATCAGCTTGTCCGCCGCCGTGAGCCCCCTGGCCTCCAGCTTCCCGGAACGGGCCTCCGAGGCCCACCGGTTGAGCTCGCCGGCCGCCTTGCGTGCGGCGTCGTCGGCTATCACCGCCGCCTGGTGGCGCCGCTCGACGCCTTCGGCTGCCTGCGTCCTGGCCCGCCGTACGGCGGCGTCCTCCTCGTCGCTGTCCCACATGCCGTCGAAGAAGCCGTCCTCGCCGCCCAGCGAGCTCAGGGCCTCGCGGAGCACCTCGCACCCCACCCGGTCACGCTGCTGGGCGTCCTCGACGCCGTCCGCGAGCGCGGTGAGCGCCTTGGCGCTGCCCTCGAACGCCTCGCGCATCTGATCGGCGGCGCGACGCGCGGCGGCGACCACGTCCGAGGCCGCGACCTGGGTCTTGCCGGTCCACACCGCCGGCAGCCCGGAGGCCGCCTTGCCGATGCGCCCCGCCGCCTCGTCGACCGTGCTGACGGCCTGCCTGAACTGCCGGGACGCCGCCTCGATCGCGCCGGGGTCGCCCACCGGCGCCTTGACGGCCAGCGACTTCCGGATCGCCTCGATGAGGCCGTTCTTGTCGTCGGCGCCCTGAACGCTGCCCTTCAGGCCGGCCAGCTCGGAACGCCGCGACGTCGTGGACTCCCCCGCCATGTCCGGGTTCCCTTTCCTGTCCTTGTGCGAGTGGTGCAGATGTGGAGGTGACGCGGGTGCGCGCCGCCCGCACGCGGTGTCCTAGCGCCGCGCGGCGGACGTGCGGTGCCGCAGGGCGAGGATCTCGGCGACGGCCTCGAACCAGCGCGCGACGGTCTCGTCGTCGTCCGTGTCCACGGCGACGGAGGCGGCGCTCGCCAGCCACTCCCGGGCGGTACGGGACGCCTCCTCGCCCGGGAACGGCTCCGTCAGACCGGCCGCGTACCGGACACCGCCGCTGCGCACGGTCTTGGCCACGAACGCCACCGCCCGCGGCCGGATGCCCAGCCGGTCCAGGGTGACGGCCGCGGCGACGGCGCCCTCACCGAACAGGGCGGGGCGCTGGGCGGCGCCCGCCCCGATCCCGTGGCGCAGGAGCGTGGGCAGGTGGAGGTGCAGGATCTGCTCTTCGGTACTCATCGGAAGGAACCCTCGCGTCTCAGCCGAACGGTGACGGGTCGGACGCGGGGGCGGCCGGCGCGTGGGCCGGACGTCCGGTCACCGTCGCGGCCCCGTGGACCCGCCCGGCGGCGAAGTCCTCCGCGAGACCGTAGTTGTTGCTCGTGACCCGGAGTTTGTCCGCGATCTCCTCGAGGGCGGAGCGCAGTACGTCCGCCTCGTCGTGCCAGGCGGTCACGCACCGCTCGAAGGCCGGGCCCGCGTCCTCGCCGCCGTAGACGTCGTAGACGGAGCACTGCTCGCCGGGCATCTGCGACGCGGCCGTGCCGATGTCCCCGGCGGCGGCGTCCAGGTGCCGGACGTTCTGCTGATACCCGCTCGAGTCAACCGAATAGGTCGACACTTGGCCCCCGTCATCTCCTGCGCGCGCACTCTCACGCGGCCGCTGCTTGGCGTGACCCTATCAAGGCGCGAGGCTTGAAGTGATCGCCGGATGAACGTCGTCACCGAGGGGGCGCGTTCATTTCGGAGCTGGGGGATCGGTCCGCTCGTACCCCCTACCGGGCCCTGGACGGACGGGTGGCCGAGGGGGGGTACCAGACCCCTGCACCCCTCCCATGTCACAGACCGGTCCCCGAGAGCGGTGCGCCGCTTGTTTGCCCTGTCCGTTCGAAGTTACGTTTCCTCAGGTTGCGTTCGAACGGGGGTTCTTGTGGGTGTCACCCTGCCGGGCTATCTGGACGAGGCCCTTGACCTGATCGGGGTCAACTGGCCGAACGTCGACGAGGACGACTACCGCGAGATGGCCCAGGCCATGCGCGAGTTCGCCGACGACATCGACGACGGCACCGCCGACGCCCATGCGGCGATCTCGGATCTGCTCGGAACCAATGAGGGCCTGGCCGTGCAGGCGCTCGAGAGACACTGGAGCAAGGTCAAGGGCACCCACCTGGCCAATCTCGCCGAAGCGGGCCGTCTGGCGGCGACCGCGCTGGACGGGGTGGCGGTGCTGATCGAGGGTGCCAAGCTCGCCGCCATCGCCCAGTTGGGCATCCTGGCCGCCGAGATCGCGGCGGCGGTCGCCGCGGCACCGGTCACCCTGGGCCTGTCGACGCTGGGCGGACTGGCCGGTACCCAGGCCACCCGGATCGCGGTCAAACGCATCTTCCAGGAGGTGTGCGAGGAGGTCGCCTCTCGGGTCGTCGACGTCGCGATGGGGCCGGTCTACCAGTCCCTGGGCTCGATGGCGGGCGATCTGGTGGTGCAGTTGGGCGGCAACGCCCTGGGCGTGCAGCAGGGCGTCGACCTCGGCCAGACCGCCCAGGCGGGCCGGGACGGGCTCAGCGAGGGCGCCGACGGGTCGATGAGACTGGCCAGCGCGAACGGCCCCGGGGGTGGCGGGGAAGGCGGGGACGGCGGTCAGTTCAGCATGGACCTGGATTCCTACGACCGGGCCGGCACCCAGCTCAAGGACGCGGGTGGCAAGATCCGCGACGGGGCGGGCGGCAAGCTGTCCCGGGCCAAGTCCACGCACGGCCGCACCAAGGGCAAGGACCCAATCGCTGACGCCGCCAACGCGATGCTGGACCAGGTCATCGACGGCATCGAGAAGGGCGTCAAGAGGACCGCGCAGCACCTCGATGAGAACATGACCGGTGGCCTGAGAAAGATGGCCAGGAACCACCGGGAGAACGACGACAGCACCGCTACCGAGCTTCAGGCCATCAGCAAGAAGCATGTCTACCATGTGGATGACCAGGGCAAAGTCACTCGCCTCACGAGTGCCGGACACCAGGATCTGACCGCGGAGGACCGGGCTCGCCTCGCCCCTCTTCAGCTCCAGGGTGACAGCGTCGGTGAGAGAAGGGCGGGTCAGTACCCCCTGCCCGAGCCGGCCGACCGGAAGAAGAAGCCCTCGGAGCAGGTCGCCTTCGGGAGCAGCGATCTGTCGCAGGCCACACGAATGGCGCGAGACGCCAACAACGACTACGGACAGACGCGAAAGGGCAAGTTCTCCAGCCGGAACTATGCCGCGGCACGGTACGGCAAGGAGGGATCCGAGGAGGAGTTCATACTCGTCGGCCGCAGCAAATGGCCCGCCGCGCACTCTGAACGGCAAGTAGGGATACCGTTCCTCAACGCCGACACGACGAAGGGCATGACCGAGCTCTACACCGAACGTGAACCTTGTACCACCGGGCCGGGCGCCAAGAATTGCAGCGCCTGGATGTCGGAGTACCTGCCGGAAGGCGTGAAGGTGTCCCACACTGTCGAGTACGGCGACACGGCCGACTCGAAACAGAAGGGCAACGACGAAATGGAGCAGTACCTCAACAGCATCAACCCGAAAAAGAGATAACAATTGACTGAAAACGGACGCCGGCGATAACATCAGCCGCGCGAAGAACCAATAATGACCGACAGGACAGAGTATGCCCCAGTTTGTCGACCGCTCGATGATGGAGTCGGTCTTCCCGCCGGAGAAACTTCAGACCTGGGAGCCGGAAAAGCTGCCCGCCGAACTCCACGAGTCCGCCCGCGCGATCCTGACCGATGTGGGCCTCCCCCATGACCGCAGCTCCTTCTTCCTGCTGGACGGCTGGCTCTTCGAGGGAGAAAATCCCCCCAACAGGTTCCGCCGGTGCGCGGAGCTGGATTACTTCTCCCGGTACAGAGACATGCCGAAGGGCTGGGAGAACTGGCTCGTCATCGGGGAGATCTTCTATGACGTCGTGGTCCTGGACCCCGAGTCCGGGTCGGTGTACTGCCTGCCGGACGGCGAATACCAGGCGGTCCCGCTGAACCAGAGCCTCGATTCCCTCGCCTATTTCACGTACCTGCTCGAGGTCGAGCGCCCCAACTACGACTTCTCGGTGTCGGACGACATTCCCGACTCGGAGGGCGTGGCCATCTCTTTGCGGGAGCGGATGATGCAAGCCGATCCGCTTCCGTTCGAAGGGGTGGAGCCTGCCTGGTCGGAGGAATTCGACTGGGAGGCAGAGGACGCCCCCCGTATGCCGACCTGGGACGTGGTTCTTTCGAACGTGTACGACTCCATCGGCTAGCGCGTCGAATTTGGTGGCCGACAGGCCGAATCATGCCGCTGAAGGCAACGGATGAACCGGCAGAACGTGGCGCCGGATCACCGAGGAGATCGCGGTCGCGATCTCCCGCTCCCCGATTCCTTTCCCAGCGTCTCACGCTCCGCCTGGGAGCGATGGATGTTATCGACGGGGCATGTGGTAGTTTCCCGGCACGGTAAGGATCCTTCCAGGGGGTGTTGGCGGCGATGAGCGGCGGCGGTATTCGGCGTTTCGGTACGACGACCGAGGCCACCGACCCGGCCGGCGCCTCCGAGAGCGTGCGGCGGCTCGCGGGGATCGCCGTGCCCCTGGAGGTCGGTCCGTACTTCGCGACGGCCGAGTCCGACCCCGTACCGCTGCAGGAGTTCGCGCGGTCCGCCGGGCGCACGGTGGTGCGGGAGGAGTGCCGGTCGTGGGCGCGTCTCGGCTCGGACCAGGGCTTCGAGATCTGCGCCGACCACCAGGGCGTGGTGCGCGCCGTGCTCCTCGACTGGACCGAGGAGCTGCGGTTCGTGAACTCGGCCCCGGAGACGTTCGCCCAGTCGCTCGCCGCGCTCGACCAGGCCCTCGGCGTGATCCTGGGCACCGACCTGCCCCAGGACGCCTCCGCCGCGTACGCGGAGCTGGAGCGGCGGCTGCGGACCATCGACCCTCAGGCGTTCGAGGGGCGCGAGAACTGGTGGCCCCTCGTCCTCGACGACATCAGGGACACCGCGAGCGCGGAGTGGTTCACCGCGTTCGAGATCGTCGACGCCCGGGGCGAGAAGCAGATCCTCACGCAGGCCGGGGGAATCGGCATCCACCCGGAAGAGCGCCTGTGGTCCCGGCTGCGGGCGGCGGGCGTCCGGCCGGAGCAGGTACTGCGGATCCACACCGAGCTGGAAGCCTGCTTCATGCCGGGCCACTACTGCGCGATGTGGCTCGGGCAGGTCTTCCCCGACGCACAGCTGACCCACAACTTCCCCTACGGGGAGACGGCCGAGTCCCGTGCCGAGGGCATCCGGCAGCTACGCGAGGCGGCGGACCATCCGCCTCGGTAGGACACCGGGAGACACGAACAGGGGGAGCAGCACGCCATGACCGTCGGTGCCGCCGCGCCGGACATCGCCTCCTGGCCGCCGCTCGACGAGGGCAAGCGGGCCTTCGGGCAGCAGTTGCTCGACTGGGCCGCCGACGACGGCGGGGCCCGGCCCCGGCTCTGCCTGGTCCGGGGGCCGGAGGGCAGCGGCAAGAGCCACCTGCTCGCCTGGTTCCTGGCCGGGGCGGCCGGTCATCCGCGCACGACCGTCCACGCCACCGTCCCGGCCGAGGGGCTCACGGCGCAGACCTTCGCCTGGGAGCTGGGGCGCCAGCTCGGCTACGGTCCCCTCTCCCCGGCGCGGCTGCTGGACCGGCTGAACCGGGACCAGCGGCCGCTGCTGCTGCTCGTACCCGACGCGCACCGGGCCGGAGCAGGCCCCGCGGATCTGCCGGCGGCCGACCCCGCGACCCTCGTCGCCGACCTGCTGGAGCCCCTGCTGTCGCTCCCCCGGCTACGCGCCGCCGTGGAGACCGCCGACGCCGGGCTGCTGCCCGCGGACGGTGCGGAGACCATCGACCTCGGCGGCCACGCCGCGGCGCCCCCCGGCCACCGCTCCCCCGGAGACGCGGGCTTCGAGGAACTTCTCGCGGCGGTCCCGCGGACCCCCGAGGGCCGGCCGGACTGGTCCCGGGCTCCGGGCCCCGTCCGCCGGCACATCCTCGACGCGGCACTGCGGGCCCACGGCCCGGAGGCCGCCGTACGGGGTCTGCTGGCCGACCCCGGTTTCCTGGTGCACGGTTCGGCCACCGCGCTCACCGCGCTGCTCGCCGACGAACGCGTCCCCGCACCCGGCAGCCTCCGCCAGGTGTGGCGCCGAGCGGCGCCCGAGCTGACGGCCCACCACACGGACGGCGCCGGGCGGGCCGCCCTGCTCCATGCGGCGGCCGTGGGTACCGATCCGGTCCTGGCCGAGTTCCTGCGTCCCCTCGCCCAGCGGCACTGGTGGAACGCGGTGTGGGCCCGGCCGGACCTGCCCGTGGCAGCGCTGGCTCTTGTGCCGGGCGAGGAGCGCCGGCTGGTGGCAGCCGACGCCACCGGGCGGCTGCGGACGTACGACCTGGACACCGGCGCCCCGGCCGGAGCGATCGGCTCTCCCCCCGCCGTACGGCCCGGCTCGGTCGCCGCACGCGACGCCCGCTCCCTGCTGCTGCTCGACCAGACCGGCACGCTGCTGCCGGTCTGGCCCGAGGACGACGCGGCGGCCGAGGCCGTGCTCGGGCACATCGCCGAACACCACGGCGCTGCCGCGCTCACCGCGGTGGATTGCGAGGTCACCGCGCTCGGTGGCGACCCGGGGAGCCCGTACGCGGTCGTCGGGGACCGCGGAGGCTCCCTCCACCTGTGGTCCCTGGGCGGCGGCCAGGACGCCCCGCACTCCTGCCGGGTGCACGAGCAGCCGGTCCGGGCCGCCACCTGCCTGCGCGTCGCCCCCGACGGACCGGCCCTCGTCTTCAGTGCCGCACTGGACGGCTCGGTACGTCTGTGGGCGACATCCGCCGAGCCGATGCCCGTGCCCGTGGAACAGCGCCCGTACCTCGCCACCGCGCTCGCCGCGGCCGGCACCCCCGCCGGCCCGGTGCTCGCCGTCGCCTGGAGCGACGCCGAGCTCCATCTCTGGCACGTGCCCTCGGGCCGGATGCGCGCCCTGCCCCTGCTGCACGCCTGCCACGCCCTCGCCCTCACATCGCTCGGCGTGCTCGTCCTCGGCGGCCCCGACGGCCTGTACGCCGTACGGCTGCGACTGGACACCCTCTGGGAGGCGTGAGCCCAGTTGAAGCTCCCGTGAGTTCCCGGGCACGGCACGCGCGACTCGCCTCGATGGCCCGGTCCCCCTATCTGCACCCATGCGGTGACCAGCTGCCTGTGCGGCAGTCCTCTCTACTGCTGCGGCGGCCACTGACTGTGAGGCGGCGTGGGCTGCTGGCGATACGGGTTCTGCTGTGGCTGGATGGGCTGCCCGTATGGATTGTGTTGCGCAGACATGGGCTGCTGAGCGTATTGCGGATAAGCAGCAGGACCACCAGGTGCTGTGCCGCCGAATCCCTCTCCTTGCAGTCGGCGGCCACTCCTGACGAGCCAGAAACCGCCGGAGACTGCGAGGAGACCGACGAACGCTCCGCCGGCCGCAATGGCGAAGTACAGGGGGTCCAACCCGTAGGAGACCATCTGCGGCGTGCCGTCGTCTCCTGGACCGAAGTGCACACCGGCCCCTGCCTTGCCGATCGCCGCCGGTTTCTCCGGCCTTAGATCGCCTGCCGCTCGGAGTGCGGCATGAGCGTTGATCACACCGTAACCGGTCTCCACGCTGTAACCGCGGGAGGCGTGCGAGGCCGTCTCCTTGAGCACTTGCGCCACCTGGCGCGGCGGGAGTTCGGGGTACTTGGAGACGATCAGCGCGCTCACGCCCGCGGCCAACGCACAGGCCGACGATGTTCCCTGTACAGGTTTACGTCCGCCGGAAGCAGCGTCCGCTGAGTGAATGAGGACACCTGGGGCAGCGATGTCGACGTAGGAGTGGACGGACGAAAAGGTGGCGCGCGCCCCATCCGGCACCGAGGCCGCCACGGAGATGACACCCGGGTAGGCAGCCGGATAGGCGACGATGTTCTCTTCTCCTTGCTCGACGTCGCCCTCGTTTCCGGCGCCGGCAAGAAGCACAACACCTTTGGACAGGGCGTACTCGATGGCTTCCGCCTCATCCTCCTGGTATGCGTCCCAGGCACTGTCGGAGCCGAGAGACATCGAGATGACGTCGGCACCGTGGTCAACCGCGTAGGTGATCGCCTGCGCGAAGGGTCGGTCTCCATCCCGGCTGCTGCCCTGGTGCAGAGCCTCACGGGAGTTCTGGTAGTCGGGGTCGTCCGGGTCGCGGATCACCCGCAGGCCAAGAACCCTGGCCTGGGGCGCAACGTCAAGGATGCTGGACGCCATCGAGGTACCGTGCTCGCCGTACCAGGACTCGGACTGGTCGTCCTCCTGAAGGAAATCCGGCCCTTCCTTGGCACGTCCCTTCAGCGCAGGGTGGTCAGTGCGGATACCGGTGTCGATGATCGCCACGGTGGCGCCTTTGCCCTCACTGATGGTGTGCGCAGCCGGGACTGACATGGCAGGCAGCTCCCACCCCTTCGAGGTGGTTGCGGATGCCGTCGAAGCGCTGGCCATCGTCAGGGCTGCCACCATCAAAGCGCCCACAGTGAGTCGCTTGATCACTGTCCCTGCACCGTCCTCTGTACCTCTCCGGCATAGATGGAGACGAGATGTTGAGCGACGCCCAGGTAGGGTCGCTTCTCCCGATGGGCCATCAGGTCCCACGGTTCAGGCAACCGGCCGACCGAACGGGAAGGGTCGATAGGCCCGACCGTAACGGTCACCGCATACGGACTTTCCGGCACCATGAATACCTTGCTGGAGGCGCCGCCAATACCCATCCCGTCACTCCACTCGGCAGCCACCGTACCCGGGACAGGGAACGGCCGGACCGTGGGCATGTGGACCGTATCGATCTTCTCGCTTTGGTCCTGGTTGATCTGAGAGACGATTTCCCGGGACTGGTCGGGCGATCCGGCCACCACGAGACCGAAGGTTGCCGCCATCTTGCCGCCAAGGTCGGTGTACGTCGCCCGTAGTACCACCTTGCAGCGGTCTGCCATCACATCGTTCACAAACCCATCAGGGAACGCCTCCTCACATGCGGTCCCCTTGGCGATCCCCTGACGCGCCCACATTTCACTACGGCCGTAGGCAGTTACACGGGTGAGGCGATCAGGGAAAATCTGGTCGCTCTTCAGATTGTGCCACGCTTTGGAAATGAAGGCATCGTTGGAATCCTGCTGCCTGGCATTCGTGAAGTTGCGGTAAACGGCGAAGGCCGCACCGAGGAGCGGCAATACGCCAATTACGATAAGCGTGACCCCTAAGATTCTGCGGGCCCGACGCCGTTTCGGCTTTGCGGGAGTCTCCGAGTCAAAGCTCTTCCCTGACATCCCCGACGGACCAGACGGCACTCTGTGAGCAAAATCTTTGTACGACACCGAATCAATGCGTCCTTGTTGTGGCGACTGACTGGATTGCACTGATGTACCCTTTTCGCGCTTTTGAAATGTACCAGGCCTGCCGCGGCGAGCCACAAGCTCAACCCTGTAGAACGCACCAAGCAAGGCAGTTATACACAATGCATAATTGGCCTCTACTTGGAGCGTGCCTCTCGCCAGCCTCCTGACCGCTGCGCCGAGCGGAGGTCATGTGCTCAGTGATCACGCCCAGCGCTTTCTACGCCGGCAGCTACTGCGGCGGCCACTGGTTGCGAGGTAGAGGTAGGGGGGATTGCCGCCGAAACGCGTTCCGTTGGTGTCAAGCGGACTGCTGGTAGAGATACTGACGCGGGGAGACCTCTTGCCAGGCGTACTGCTGGGACAGGCTCCGCCTCACACACTCACTAGCAAACGTCGGCGTGGCTCGGAAGCCACGCCCTCCACCTGCGCCTGCTTCCCGTCTGCAGCATATTGACGCGACTACTGCTGCGGCGGCCACTGGCCATGAGGCGGCGGGGACTGCTGCTGATACGGGTTCTGCTGTGGCGGAACAGACTGCTGGTAGGGATTTCTCTGCGGGGAAACGGGATGCTGGCCATATTGCGCGTAGCCAACCGGGCCGCCAGACCCACCTGTCTTGTTCTTGTTGCGCCGGGACAGCTTGACGATCAGGAACACGATGAGCCCGAGCACAACCAAAGCGATGAGACCAAGAACCACAAAGAAGATCAATTGCTTCTGGTCTGCCTCTTTGTTCTCCGCGGCGTAATCGGCATCGGACTTTCCGGTACTCGGAGCAGCCGAGGAGCCTTCAGATCCCGGAACCTTGAGCGGGCCGTATGTGGAGCCGGCGGGGATGTCCTCTGTCAGGGCAGCCAGCGGTCGGATGCTGCCGTAACCGTACTTTTCATCAGGAAGGGGCAGGCCACTCGCAGAGTCGGGGAGCGCAGCCGTCTTGACCAGTCGGTTGGCAATCTGTCCGGCTGTGAGGTCAGGGTACTTGGACCGCAGCAGGGCTGCAGCCGCAGAAACGAACGCAGTAGAGTCCGAAGTCCCGTCCGCGATGCGGAGTTTGTTGCCAGGCCATCCCGCTCCAACGATACGGGTCGCAGGTGCTGTCAGCAGGACTTCAGGACCGTAGTTGGATTTTTCCCAGACAGTCCCACTCTCGTTGACCCCTCCCACCGCGAGCACACCTGGAGCCTTGGCGGGGAAACCAATTTTACGGGCCCCGTCATTCCCCGTCCCAGCCACGATCAACACGTCATGCTTCAACGCATAGGAAATCGCCTCGAGATCTTCAGGAGGTCCACCAATTTCAAATCTGGAATCACCGATGTACATGGAGATGTTGATTACGGAAGCCCCATGGTCCACCGCATAACGAATCTCGTCCGCAAAACCGGAACTGCCTTCGATGTTCGCGCGAATCGGGAGGATTTTAGCTTCCGGAGCCAGCCCCATGACACCGTCCGCTGCCCCCATTCCGTGCCCGTGGCCAGCGATGACCGAAGCCATCTCCGTACCATGAGGGTCATCAACCGGCGAAGCATCGTCGTCACCATCAACGAAATCTTTACCTTTGAGCACATTATTCTTCAGATCAATATGCTCGGCATTTACGCCGCTATCAATGACGGCTACTGTAACCCCCTTTCCTCGTGAGATATTCCATACGGACTCGGCCTGCAGTGCTTCCAGCGCCCACTGGTCACGTCTTGTCTGGTCGGCAGAGGCAGCGGAAGCCGCCGTCAGGATCAACGCGCCAGTCAGTGCCGTGGCGCTCAGTACACGCATCGTTCGCGTGAAGGCCATTCCGTCTTCCCTCTCCCGTTACCGAACGTGGGCGTGACCTGAAGGCCACGCCCACGCATCCTGCCACGTTGCCGGTGACCACCGAGCGCTGGTGACTACTCGATTACTCGGGGGGCCGCGTTGGTCTGCGGCATCCACGTTTCCTCGTCCTCGACGAGGTAGTCGGGCCGCTCGCCTTCACGACGCTCTTCGTCCTGCGGACGACCGTTCCGTGCTCCGGGCGCGCCCACCATGCCGCCCTTACGAACGGCGCCGGCACCTCCCGCGGCTCCACGGCTGCGGTGGAGGCCGGAACCACCGGCGGTGCCCCTGCCCGCACCGGCGCCGGCCCCAGCCCCGGGCCTCGGAGTGCCGCCGACGACGCCACCGGACTGGCGTGCCAGGCCACCGGCGCGCGCCGCGCCGCCCTTGGCAGCGCCTCCGGCCGCACCGGCGCCAGCGCCAGCAGCGCCACGCCCAGCCATACCGCCCGCACCCGCGCCCGCGCCGGTGGCCCCGCGGCCAACCGTGCCGCCCGCGCCGGCACGACCACCGATTCCACCTCGAACAGCACCGGCTCCCGCCGCGCCCGGCACAGCACCCACGATTCCTCCGCCGCTGCCACCGGGCACACCGCCGCCAGTGGTTCCACCGCCGGCCGTACCGGGACCACCAACCGACGGTCCCCCGGTACGGCCGCCGGAGACGCCGTCGATCGCGGTCCCCACTTGGGGAGCCTGCGGCGTGACCGGCTTGTGCGCACCACCCGTAATGCCTGCTGGCGGGGCGACGGGCTTCGAGGGGCTGATCGGGCCGGCCTGGCTTCCGCGAGCGGTACCGCCCGTTACGCCCTGCGGGCTGCGAGGCGCGCTACCCGTGGGGACTACTACAGCGGCGGGTGGGATACCACCGGGGTCGCCTGGGTAGTCTTCGCCGTTGTTGATGCCGCCCCCCGGCTTCCACGACCCCATCTCCATGGCCCGCCTGTTATAGGCGGCCCCCAGGATCTCCATCTGCTCGGCCATCTTGAGCTGGGCTTCGCGCCCCGCCGACAAGCTGCCCTCGTGCTTGGCCAAGGCCTCCGACGAGTTGGCCCCGCCCTTGAGGGCATTGTCCGCGCCGGAAGCGTCCCGGTCACCGAGATCGCCGATGAAGTCACCCACGCTCGAAAGTCTGCTCGGCTTCTCCATCGCCATGACGATGGGCTTGATCTTTCCGAGAGTCTCGGCAGCGCCTTCGAGGGACTGCGACGCGTAGTGGGCGTACTTGGCGCTGTCAGTGATCTTCTGGCCGACAATACGCGCGCGTTCCCTGAACAGGTCCGCACTCTTGCCTTCCCAGTGGGCCAGAACGTGCTCGACGGCGGCGTCGAAGGTCTCCTTGATTCCCCCGCTTCCGACGAGGTCCTTGCTGAGCGCTGCCCACCCCTGCGCAACCCTCTTCACGGTGCCCGGATCCGCGTCTCGGACCATGTCCTTCATCTGGTCCATGTCGTAGTTCAGGCCGAACTGTGTGGTGTGCTCGCCCACGAAGCACTGGTTCGCCTCGACATACTGGAAGTTGTCGATATCCTTTTCGCCCATGGCTACCGCCCCCTCTTCTTCACGCAGCAGAACACCGTGTCACTTCCTGTTGAAGGCGGCGTAGTTCTGCGCCTCCGCGTCGGCGAACGCGTCGTGCGTCCTCTTCGTCTTCTGTCCGAAGTCGTCGAGCACCGATTCCAGGTGGGCGACGATCTCGTAGAGGCGTTCCTTCATCTGCTCGTGCGCGCTGTACAACGCCTCGGCTTCTTGGAAGTTCTTGCCCAGCGCTCCGGCCGGCAAGTAGGTCGTGTTCTTGCAGTTCGAAGCCGAGGTCCCCATGTCCTTCAGGACACGGTTCAGCTTCGTGATGGTGCCCTCGATCTCACTCAGATCGACCTTGTACTGCTCAGCCATACTCAACTCCCCGTTGATTCCACATTGCTGCCCACGCCCTGCTTGCGGCGCCAGTCGCTCAGGACGCGTCCGCCTCCGAACAGCAGGAGCACCACGGCGGCGCCGGTCGCCAGGACGTACAGGGCGTAGCGCTCCATCCGCTCCTGGCGGGACTCGCCGAGGACCAGGGTCGCGGCCTGGACGTCGGCGGAGTCGCCCGAGGGGCCGATCGGGTCCGGCGTCGGACCCTTCTCGGAGGGTTCCGTGGTGTCCTCGTTGACCGCGGCGGCCGGGTCGACGACTCCCCAGCCGACGAAGTCGTCGCGGCCCGGCTTGGTCCGGTCCGCCGTCTGCTCGATCTGGGTGATGACCTGCTTGTAGGTCCAGTCGGGGTGCTTGGCGCGGATCAGGGCCGCGACACCCGAGACGTAGGGGGCCGCGAAACTGGTGCCCTGGTCGACGCAGTGGCCGCCCGCGGGGACCGTCGAGATCATGTCGATGCCGGGTGCCGCCACGCCCACGAACCTGCCCGACTGGGAGAAGGGGGCTCGGGCGTTGTTGCGGTCGGAGGCCGCGACCGCGAGGACGCCCGGGTACGCCGCGGGGTAGGTCTCCTTGATCTTGCCGTCCGCGCCGTTGTTGCCGGCCGCGGCGACGATCACGGCGTCCTTCTCCTGGGCGTACCTGATGACCGACTGGAAGGCGGCGTGGACCGTCGGGTCCATCTTGGACGCGGTGTCCTGCGAGATGTTGATGACGTCGGCGCCGGCGTCGGCCGCGTACTTGATGGCCTGGATCATCGTGCCGACGTTGCCGGTGCCCTGGTCGTCGTTCTGACGGATCGGGATGATCGTGGCCTCGGGGGCGATGCCGATGAAGCCGCTCTCGTCGGACTTGCGGGCGGCGATGATGCCCGCCACCTTGGTGCCGTGGCCGACCTCGTCGGTCTTGCCGTTGCCGCCCTTGGACAGGAAGTCCTTGCCGTTGACGACGGCCGGCCTCAGTTGCGGGTTCACGGCGTCGACGCCGGTGTCGATGACGGCGACCTTGACGCCCTTGCCCCTGGTGTCCTGCCACAGCTGGTCGAGGACGACGCGCTGCAGGGACCACGGCGTCCCCTTGATGGGGTCGGACGGGAACGAGCAGCTCGTGTCGTCGATCTGGAACCGCACGTCGTCGTCGGCCAGAGCGGTCCGCACGCGCTCCGCGGCGGCGGCCGGCGCGGCGCCCGCGAAGGGCAGCCCGCAGGCGAGGACCGCCAGGGCGGCGGTGCCTGCGGCGCTCCGTCGCGCGACGCGCGATGCCCCGGATCCCACTGTCTTACGTCCTCCCGTTTCGTTCTGGCACGGGCCGTGCGGACCGGTGGCGAACCGGATCTTCCGCATGTCCCGTCAACCGCCAATGGGGGCGAGCGCGCCGTCGCGCGCCCGCCCCCATCAGGCGATCACGTCAGCCGCCCCAGATGGAGGCGTTCTTCTGCTCGGTCGCCTGGTAGTTCTGAGCGGCGCTGTCGAGGGCCTTGGCGATGGCCTCGAGCGTCTGCTGCATGGAGTTGGCACGCTGGTCCCACTCGGCCTGCTTGGCGCGGTAGGCCTCCTGCGCCTGGCCTTCCCAGCTGGTGGCGATCTTCGCAACGCCGGCCTCGAGTTCGTCCAGCTGACGGCGAATGTTGTTCGCGGTCGAGCGGACGTCCTGGGCGGCCTGGGAGATCGTCTGGAAATTGACGAGGATCTGCCCGGACATGTCTTGTGTCTCCTCAGTTGTGTCGATGGTCGGTCACGGACGTGCGCCGAGGCGCACGGGGCCGATCATCCGAACGGGGACTGAGCAGCGATGCTCTGGATGGACGCGCGCTGCTCCTCTTCCGAAGCCGCGTAAGCCTTGGTGCTCTGGTCGATCGCTTCCTTGATGTCGTTCAAGATCTGGTTGATCTTGTTCGCATCCTGGTTGACCTGCGACTGCAGGTTGTTGTACGCGGTGGCCGCCGAGCCCTTCCAGCCGCCCGTGATGGTGTCGATCACGGTCTGCAGGCGACGGATCTCGGACTGAATCGAGGAGTTGACCGAGGAGATGCGACCGCTGAACGCGATCATCTCCTCCTCGGTCATGGTGAACTGCTGTCCAGCCATGCTGTGTCCCCCATGAGACGTAGGAGTTCTGGGTAGATCCACACTCGGAACGCCACCGCCTCACGGCGACAGTCGTGTCCAGTCTGGTCTGGCCCCACTCTAGTGGTTGCCACTGACGGAACGAACATCGACAAGGTTCTGTAGCTGGATCGCGATGAACCTAACCCAGCTTGTTCACAAGTCAGTTGGGGCGGTCCGTCGAGCGGGTGCCGTATCGGGGCGCGAGGGGCTCAGGAGCCCTGCGCCTGCTGGGCGTTGCCGCTGCTCAGTTCCGGCCCCGCGGCGAGCAGATCGGCCCAGGCCGCGGGCACCGAGACCGGGCGGATCTTGTCGTAACCGAGCCTGACCTGCGCGGTGTTGGTCTGCTGCTGCCCGTCGGCCTTCTCGCCGCCGGTCACCTGGCTGTCGTTGCGCGCGGGCACCGAGTAGCGCAGGCCGGTGTCGGTGACCAGGTAGACGTTGCCGCCGCCGGCGCTGGTTCCGGTCAGCCGCTTGAACAGCAGTCCGCTGCCGGGTGAGACGTAGGTGCTGGAGCCGCTCTGGGAGACGTCCTTGGGGTACTCGCGGCCGCTCCAGACGGTCATCTGCGGCAGTCCGGTGTACTGGTCCTTCTTGCCGTGCCAGATGCTGCAGGAGACCTTGTTGCCGCCGGCCTCCCAGTGGGTGTTGGCCTGGGCCACCGGCTCCTTGGGCCAGTTCATCTCCGACAGCCACTCGCCGTCCGCGGGCTGGATGTCGTTGAAGGTGACCTCCACCGGCTCCGGGTTCTTCCCTCCGTACACACCCTCCACCCAGGGGCTGCGCAGCCAGAGCTGGGCCGTGAAGTCGGAGACGGGCTGCACCCGGTCCTTCAGCACGATGTACTTCTGCTTCCCGAGGCCGGAGGGCGCCTCCAGGATGAGGCCCACCTTGGACAGGCCGGGGTCGAGCCCCACGACCTGCGCGGGCGCGCCCACACCGGAGCCGAGGTTGGGGAAGTCGACGGCGCCGACCAGGTTGAGCGTCTTGATGAACTCCGCGCTGACCTTCTGCGGCGTCACACCGTCGCCGAACACGGCGCGCTCCAGTGTCTTCAGCGCCGACTCCGACCGCAGCTTCCAGTCCTTGCCGCCCATCAGGTAGGCGCGGCCGTCCGCGGTGACCATGTACCGGGGCCCGGTCCCGCCGGGCGCGGCCGGTCCCTCGATGTACAGGGCCTCGTGCTGGTTCAGCTCCTTGTCGCCCTTGTGCAGCAGGGCGCCGTAGTCGCTCTGGTCCAGCACGTAGGTGGCCCGGACGGGCTGGTTGTCCTGGCCCTTGCCCGGGGCCTCGCACAACGCCCAGACCTTGACCGTCTCGGCGTCCTTGGAAGAGGGGAGCCGGTCCGGCGCGAAGGGGATGCCGACGGTGGCTCCCATCGGGTACTTGCTCTCGTCGAGCACCGATTCCTTGATCTTGATGACCTTCGGGCTCTCGCCCTTCAGCAGCAGCTTGGCCGAGGCGAGGTTGAGGACGGGGTGGAGGCTGGGCTTCTCCTCCCCCTTGGTGCGCACCAGTACGTAACGCGTCGTCGATTCGCTGCCGACGAGGATGTTCTTGCCCTCCTCGTCCCAGCCCTTGGGCGCGGTCGGGCTGAGCATGCCCCACGCGCCGAACCCGATGACCACCAGCGTCGCCAGGCCGAGGCTCGGCAGGACGGTCTTGAAGGGGCGGGGGGCCGCCTCTTCCGAACCGTGCGGGGACGGCTGGAGGAACGCCGCCACCGTGCGCCTGCGCGCGAAGGAATAGGCGTTCAGCTCATCCCGACGTGTCGCCATCGATGGGTCAACTCCCCGTTTTTTCGCTTTGTCGCGTCTTCGAAACTCCCCAGGACCGCCCGGCACTACGCGGCGTTTGCTCCTGCAGGGGCCCCTACTATGCCGTGTGACGATCGCACCGTACGGTACGGGGTACCGTGGTGCGCCGCCAGCTCAAGTCGCGGCCAGACAATGCAAAGGGGTTGTACCGGGGGATGAGCACTGCGACCAGGTCCCGGCGCCGGAACGGCAGCCGTCGCACGCAGGAGAACCAAGGGCAACCCGAGCCGGCACCGCGGTCCGCGAACCCCGGTCGTGTGGGCCCGGCCGCGCCGTCGCTCGCCCGGCGCCCCGGCAGCATCGGCCCCCTCCGCGTCCAGCAGCTGGTCGGCTTCGAACTGGCCGCCGCGGTCGTCCTGATCGGCTGGCTCCTGCGCCCCATCGGCCTGACGGTCGGCATCGTGCTGGCCGTCCCGCTGGTCCTGGCGGGTCTGCTGCGCCGGCGCGGCCGGCCGCTGCCCGAGTGGTTCACCACGGCCCGCGCCCTGCGGGACCGCAGGAAGCGCAACGCCGAGCCCGTCCCGCCCGGCACGGACCCCGGCTTCGCCCCGGCCGTGGAGTGCGACCCGGCGCTGCGCACCTACGCCTTCCACGACCGTGAGCAGCGCGAGATCGGCATGGTGGGCGACGGCACCTTCCTCACCGCGCTGGTGCAGGTGCAGGCCGCGGACATCCCCCTGCGTCCCGCCCAGGGCAGCCGGGACATCCCGCTCGATCTCGTCCAGGGCCTGCTGGAGGTGGACGACATCCGGCTCGCCTCCGTCCAGGTCGTGCAGCACACCCAGCCCGCGCCGGCCCCGCACCTGCCGCCGCAGGCCATGGCGGTCCGCTCCTACGGGCCGCTGCAGGCGCAGAGCATGACGCCGGCGCTGCGGCTGACCTGGGTCGCGCTCAAGCTCGACCCCGAGCTGTGCCCGGAGGCCGTGGCGGCCCGCGGCGGCGGCATGCAGGGCGCCCGGCGGGCGCTGCTGCGCGTCGCCGACCAGCTGGCCAGCCGTCTGATGGGCGCGGGCCTGCAGGCCAAGGTGCTCAGCGAGTCGGAGGTCGTCGCGGCCATCGCCACCTCGAGCTGCGTCAACCCGCTGGCCACCACGGGCGGCGCCGCGCTCGACGGCAGCCGCTCCACGCGCCGTACCGCCGAGACCTCCCGCGCGTGGCGGTGCGACGACCGCTGGCACACCACGTACTGGATCTCGCGCTGGCCGCAGCTCGGCGGCGGCGCCCCGGCGCTGCCCCAGCTCGTCGGCGCGCTGACCTCCTCCCCCGCCCTGGCCAGCACCTTCTCGCTCACCATCAGCAAGCGGCGGGGCAAGGTGCTGGCCCTGTCCGGGCACGTGCGTCTCACCGGCCGCGGTGAGAACGGCCTGGACGAGGCCGTCCAGCACCTGGAGCGGGCGGCGTCCGCGTTCAAGATCGGTCTGGTACGGCTCGACCGGGAGCAGCTGCCCGGAGTCCTGGCCACCCTGCCGCTGGGAGGTACTCGCTGATGTCCGCCCCGACCGCTCCCGCCACCGGCCGCCCCGGCTTCGGCTCCTCGACGCCGGGCTTCCCCGGGCAGCGCCCCGGCCATCTGCCCCGCAACCCCGAACCCGCCCGGCACGGGCCGCAGCGGCGCATGCGCGCCGCCTTCGGTCTGCTCGGCCCCCGGCGCGAGCGTCACCTCGTCGACGCCGACGTCCTCTCCCAGCTGACCCTGCCCGCGGGCGACGACGGCCTGGTCCTCGGCATCGACCCCGACAACCAGCCCGCGGTGCTGGGCCTGTGCCGGCCCACCCGGCTGGACGTGGTCCTGGTGGGCGGCACCTGGATCGCCCAGGTCATCGCCCTGCGCGCGGCGGCGATCGGCGCCCGCGTGGCCGTGGAGACGGCCCGTCCGCAACTGTGGTCGCCGATGGCGCAGGCGGCCGGCGGCGGCCAGCAGTGCGTGACGGTGCACCAGGTGGGGCGGATCGCCCCGCAGGGCCCGTCCCCGGCCAGCCCCGTGCTCATCATCCGCGACCTGGGCATCCGCCCGCCGCGCAGCCGCCTGACCACGGCGCCCTGGCAGTCGGTGCTGACCCTGCTCCCCTACCTCGGCCCCACCGCGCCGCGGCTGCTGTCCACCGCCGACGTCGTCGGGGTGCAGCGGATCTCCCCGCAGGAGGCCGACATCGTCGGCAAGGTGATGCGGCTGAACCGGGACGACATCACCTCCCTGCCGTCCCTCTCCGACAACGTGGCCCTGTGGTGCACGCAGAAGCACCGGCAGTACGTGATGACCCAGCCCACCGACGCGGAGACCGGCCTCCTCGGGGCCCCGCGCCGCATGGACTGAGCCGCCGTGGTGTCCCGCCGGTGACGCACCCGTCACCGGCGGCGTCCCACCCTCAGGGGTGAACGGCGAGGGCCGCGGGTGGACGCGCCGGCCCCCGGCGCGCGGCGGGGCTCTTGGTACGGCGAACGCGGCGTCGCCGGGCGGGTTTTGGGGACGTTCCGGTTCGACCGTGCGCGCCGACCGGGGCCAGTAAGGTGACCGTGCATGTCGTTCGCTCACCGGAAGGGGCCCGTTGACCATGGCTGACGTACAGGACAGCGCTGCGGGGACGCAGGACGAGGACGTCAGGGCTCGAAAGGAGAGGGAGCGGGACGAGCTGTACGCACTGGACATCTCGGATGTCGAGTGGCACAGCGCGCCCGGCACCGAGGAGCACGAGGAACGCGTCGAGATCGCCTACCTTCCGGGCGGAGCGGTGGCCATGCGGTCCTCCCTGGACCCGGACACCGTGCTGCGTTATACGGAGGCGGAGTGGCGGGCCTTCGTACTCGGCGCGCGCGACGGCGAGTTCGACCTGGAGCCCGCGCCGCACAACGGGGGGCTCGCCGCGCAGTAGCGCGCGGCGGCCGGGCTCCAGCCGAGGAGAGGCCGGGCCGCCGTGGGCCCCGGAAGAGCTGCGGCAGCGGGGGCGGCCGGCGCCCGGGGAAGGCGGCGGTCGCACGGGGGCGAGGGCAGGGCGGACGGGCCTGCCCCCCGGCGGTCCGCGGCGTTTACGCTTGATGCGCGTACGACGCCGGAACCCACGGGTGGGTTGTTCGCGTCCGGGGTCGGACCAGACCGATCGGACAACAGGAACGGTCGCCCCCAGCCCGGCACATGAGTGCCCGTACGGCACGAGGGTGCTCGACCACACCAGGAGGAATTGTGCACAGCGATCGGGACGGGATGCGCGTGGGCTGGACCACGCCCAGCGATGACCAGTCCGACGCGGAAGCCGCCGTCGAGACGACGGGCGAGTTCACCATCGACTACGCCGCGCCCGCCTGGTACACGCAGAGCGCGTCGACCGGCGGGGAGCAGGCCGCGCCCGCGCCCGCCCCTGCGCACACTCCTGGTCCCACCGACACGTCCGGTTCCGGCGGCGACGGCCCGGCGGCTCCGCCCGCGGCGCCGCCCGCCGTCGCGCCGGCTCCCGGTCCCGTCCCCGCCCAGGCCCAGGCCGCCGGTCCGGGGCAGGCTCCCGGCCAGGGTCAGGCGCCCGGTGCCGGCGGTCACGTCCCCGGCCAGGGTCAGGTGCCCGGCCCGGGTCCCCTGCCCGGCTCGTACGCGCCGTCCGCGGGTGCGGGCCTGTCCCTTATACACATCT
>NZ_WYCT01000139.1 GCF_011008945.1 Streptomyces harenosi | reverse complement strand
GCCCCCACCCGAGAGAAGACCCGTACACCCATGACCGCCGCAGCCACCCGCGTCGAGCACGACCTGCTCGGCGACCGCGACGTCCCCGCCGACGCGTACTGGGGCATCCACACCCTGCGCGCCACGGAGAACTTCCCCATCACCGGCACCCCGATCTCCGCCTACCCGCACCTGATCGACGCCCTGGCCGCCGTGAAGGAGGCCGCGGCCCTCGCCAACGAGGAGCTCGGCCTGCTCGCGCCCGGGAAGGCCACCGCCATCGTCACCGCCTGCCGCGAGATCCGCGCCGGCCGGCTCCACGACCAGTTCGTCGTCGACGTGATCCAGGGCGGCGCCGGCACCTCCACCAACATGAACGCCAACGAGGTGATCGCCAACCGGGCGCTGGAACTGCTCGGGCACCCCAGGGGCGCCTACCGGCACCTGCACCCCAACGAGGACGTCAATCTCGGCCAGTCGACCAACGACGTCTACCCGACCGCCGTCAAGATCGCGACCGTCTTCGCGGTGCGCGGCCTGCTCCAGGCGATGTCCGTGCTCCAGGACGCCTTCGCCCGCAAGGCCCGCGAGTTCCGGGACGTGCTGAAGATGGGCCGCACCCAGCTCCAGGACGCGGTTCCGATGACGCTCGGGCAGGAGTTCTCGGCCTACGCCGTCATGCTCGACGAGGACCGCTGCCGGCTCGCCGAGGCCGTCGAGCTGATCCACGAGATCAACCTCGGTGCCACCGCCATCGGCACCGGCCTGAACGCCCCGGCCGGATACGCCGAAGCCGCCCGGCGCCAGCTCTCCGAGATCACCGGGCTGCCCCTGGTCACCGCCGCCGACCTCATCGAGGCCACCCAGGACTGCGGGGCGTTCGTCCAGATGTCCGGGGTGCTCAAGCGGATCGCCGTCAAGCTCTCCAAGAGCTGCAACGACCTGCGCCTTCTGTCCTCCGGACCCCGCGCCGGACTGGGCGAGATCAACCTGCCGCCGGTGCAGGCCGGTTCGTCGATCATGCCGGGCAAGGTCAACCCGGTGATCCCCGAGGTCGTCAACCAGGTCGCCTTCGAGGTGATCGGCAACGACGTCGCCATCACCATGGCGGCCGAGGCCGGGCAGCTCCAGCTCAACGCCTTCGAGCCGATCATCCTCCACTCCCTGTCGGAGTCGGTCACCCACCTGCGCGCCGCGTGCCTGACCCTGGCCGAGCGGTGCGTGGACGGCATCACCGCCAACACCGAGGCGCTGCGCGCGAGCGTGGAGAGCTCCATCGGCCTGGTCACGGCGCTCAACCCGCACATCGGGTACACGGCCGCCACCGCCATCGCGAAGGAGGCCCTCGCCACCGGCCGGGGTGTCGCCGAACTCGTCCTGGAGAAGGGCCTCATGCCCGCCGAGAAGCTCGCCGGTCTGCTGCGGCCCGAGGTCCTCGCGGGCAGCGGCGCCCCGCTGGCCTGACCCGCGGACGCGCACCGGGACCGGCGGAAAGGCACAATGACGATCATGGCAGCGTCCTCTTCGTCACAGAATTTCCAGCCGGTCCTGGAGCGCATAGCCGAGGAGATCGAGCACACCCCCGGCCGCGGCCGGCCCGCCGACTACATACCGGCGCTCGCCGCCCGCGACCCGCGCCGCTTCGGCATGGCCGTCGCCGAGCCCGACGGTACGGTGTACGGCGTGGGGGACTGGCGGGAGCCCTTCTCGGCCCAGTCCATCACCAAGGTCTTCACCCTCGCCCTCGACCTGGCCCGCGAGGGCGACCAGCTCTGGGAGCACGTGGGCCGCGAGCCCTCCGGCAACCCCTTCAACTCCCTGGTCCAGCTCGAGTACGAGAACGGCATCCCGCGCAACCCGTTCATCAACGCGGGCGCCCTCGTCGTCACCGACCGCCTCCACACCCGTACCGGCGACGCCGCCGGCGAGCTGCTCGCCTTCCTGCGCGCCGAGAGCGGCAACCCGGACCTCGCCTTCGACGAGGAGGTCGCCGCCTCGGAGTCCGCCCACGGGGACCGCAACGCGGCCCTGGCCCACTTCATGGCGTCCTACGGCAACGTCGACAACCCGGTGCCGGTCCTGCTGGAGCAGTACTTCCGCCAGTGCTCCATCGCGGCGTCCTGCGCCGACCTCGCCCTGGCCACCACCTTCCTCGCCCGGCACGGTGTCCGCGCCGACGGCTCCCGGCTGCTCAGCCGCAGCCAGGCCAAGCAGGTCAACGCGGTGATGCTGACCTGCGGGACGTACGACGCGGCCGGTGACTTCGCCTACCGGGTGGGCCTGCCCGGCAAGAGCGGCGTCGGCGGCGGCATCATCGCCGTCGTCCCCGGCCGCTGCACACTGTGCGTGTGGAGCCCCGGCCTGGACGAGCGGGGCAACTCGGTGGCCGGCGTGGCCGCCCTGGACCGCTTCACCACCCTGACCGGCCTGTCGGTCTTCTGACGGACGCGCCGCCGGGCGTGCGCCGCCGCGGGTCACTCCCACTCGACCCGGCTGCCCGCGAGCCGCAGCAGTACCACCACCGCGCCCGCGCCGAGGCCGGCCGCGCCCGCGACCAGGCCCGTCTCCGGCCAGCCCGGCCGGTCCCGCTCCGGTCGTGCCGCACGGACGGGGACCGCCCCCGAAGCCGCTCCAGGACCCGCCGGCGGCCGGGCCCGCAGGGCGTCCAGTGACCCGACCGGATCGACCCGCCCCACCGCCCTGAAACCCCAGTCGAGCAGGGCGCGGGCCTCCTCGTACACGGCCGGGGCGCCGCCGGTGCGCGGGTTCATCACGCTCACCACCAGGGTGCGCGCCTGGCGGCGGGCGGCGGCGACGAGCGTGTTGCCGGCGGTGCCGGTGTAGCCGTTCTTCACCCCGATCAGCCCCGGGTACGGCCGGACGCCGTCGGCTCCGGTCAGCAGCCGGTTGGTGTTGCGGATGCCGTACGTCCCCCCGTCACGGCCGGGGAAGTAGGCGTCGACCGTGGCGCAGTACCGCGCGAAGTCCGGGTTGCGCAGCCCGGCCCGGCCGAAGACGGCCAGGTCGTACGCGGAGGAGACCTGGCCCGGCACGTCGTAGCCGTCGGGCGACAGCACCCGTGTGTCGTGCGCCCCCAGCTCCCGGGCCTTGGCCCGCATCCGGGCGATCGTGTCGCGCCAGCCGCCGGTCAGCGCGGACAGGACCCGTACGGCGTCGTTGCCGGAGCTGAGGAAGACGCCGTGCCACAGGTCGGTGACCCGGTAGGTGCGGTCCTCGGCGACCCCCACCAGGCTGCTGCCCGGACCGATGCCCGCGAGCTCCTCCTCGCGCACGGTGTGGCGGATGCCGCCCGGGAGCAAGGGGAGCACCGTGAGGGCGAACAGCGTCTTCAGGGTGCTGGCGGGCGGGAGTGGGCGGTGCGCGTCGTGGGCGGCGAGCACCTCGCCGGTGCGGGCGTCGGCCACCACCCAGGACTCGGCCGAGACGGCCGGCGGCCCCGGCGTGCCCGGACGCGGCCGGACCTGGGTCCCCAAGCGGTGCAGCAGGGACGGCCGCGGCCCCGCCGTCCCCGGCCCGGCGGGCGTGCCGGGGTCCGGCGGCCGGGCGCGGGCGGCCGTGGCGGCGGGCGCGAGCACCAGCAGGCCCGCGAGGCACAGCGCGCAGGAGGAGGCGGCCACCCGGGAAGGGAATCCGACGGTCATGCGGCAAACGTAGGAAGGGATGCCGCCGGCCGCCGTGCTGCCGGGGCCGGTCGGCGCCCCCGAGCACCCGGATGCCGCACCGTCTGCGCGGCGGCGCGGCGGCGGTCCCCGGCCGCGCCGCGAACCGCGTCAGGCGGCGGGCAGCGTCGGCTGGATCCGCCGCAGGAACGTGGCGTTGTCCGGCGTGGCCCGCATCCGCTCCAGCAGTGTCTCCAGCCCTGTCCGGCCGTCCCTGGCCGACAGGGCGCGCCGCAGGCCCCGCACCGCGGCCGACTCGGCGGCGGTCAGGAGGAGTTCCTCGCGCCGGGTGCCGGAGGTCTCCGGATCGACGGCGGGGAAGACGCGGCGGGCGGCGAGTTCGCGGTCCAGGCGGAGCTCCATGTTGCCCGTGCTCTTCAGCTCCTCGAAGTAGAAGTCGTCGGCGCGGGAGCCGGTCTCCACCAGGGCGGTGGCGAGGATGGTCAGCGAGCCGCCCTCCTCGGTCTGCCGCGCGGCACCGAAGAACCGTTTGGGGCCGAGCAGCGCGGCGGCGTCGACGCCCCCGCTGAGGATACGGCCGCCGGCGGCGGCGGCGTTGTTGTGCGCCCTGCACAGCCGGGTGAGGGAGTCGAGGAGGACGACGACGTCCTCGCCGGCCTCGACCAGCCGCTTGGCCCGTTCGACGACGAGGTCGGCCAGGGCGATGTGCTGCCGGGGGGTGCGGTCGAACGTCGAGGCGTACACCTCGCCCCGCACCGAGCGGCGCATGTCGGTGACCTCCTCGGGCCGCTCGTCGAGCAGCACCACCATCAGCCGGCATTCGGGGTGGTTGCCGGCGACGGCCGCGGCGATCTGCTGGAGAACGACGGTCTTGCCGGTCTTGGGCGGTGCCACGAGCAGCCCGCGCTGCCCCTTGCCGACCGGCGTGAACAGGTCGGCGACGCGCCCGGTGAGCCCGGCCGCCGGGTGTTCCAGGCGCAGCCGCCGGCAGGGGTGCAGCGGTGTCAGGTCGCGGAAGTGGGCCCGGCCCCGGAGCCGGCCGGGCGCCTGCCCGTTCACCCGGACGACCTCGGCCGGCACGTGCCGGGCACCGCGCACGCATTCGACCAGATCGCCCTTGCGCAGTCCGTACCGCCGGATCAGCGCGGGGGACAGCGGCGGGTCGCACGGTGAGGGCAGGCAGTTCTCGGCGCGCAGGTGTCCCTTTCCGCCGGTGTCGATGTCGAGAAGGCCGGTGACGGCCTCGGCCGCGGAACGCCGGACGGGGAGGTCTTCGAGTGCGGTGGTCATGAGGGGTCGGTCCTTTCACGGACGGTGGATGCGAGACATGAGGGGAAGAGGGGAGATCCGCGCGCGGGAGGGCGGTCGACGCCCGCCTCGGAGGCGGTGGCAGCAGCACCTCGGGTACGGCGGGACGAGCCCTGCTCACGAGGTGTGCGGGAATCCGCTGCGCCGGTCGGCGAAGGACGGGCGCAGCAGCGAGAGAGAGAAGAGAGAAAAAGAAGAGAACCGAGAGAACGGACACCGGGCGCCCGCGAAGGGGGCGGCAAGAGGTGGTCTCCAGGGCACTGTACCACCGGGAGCGGCGGCCCGGCGGGCGAGCGGACCGGCCCGGCCGGAAACGGTCCGGCCCGCGGAGCCGTCGCGGGCGCCGCCGCTCCGGCCGGGCGAGCTGCCCTAAGCTGGCGGGATGTTCGGTCCCGAAGGCCCCGGGCTGCGTGAACTCGCCGTCCAGGCCATGTCTTCCGTGGAGCGCGGGTACGACCTGCTCGCCCCGAAGTTCGACCACACCCCGTTCCGCACACCGGACACGGTGCTGGACGCCGTCGCGGCGGCGCTGACGCGGACGGGCCCCTTCGGCAACGGCCTGGACCTGTGCTGCGGCACCGGTGCCGGCACCACGATGGCGGCACGGGTGTGCCGGGACAGCGTGACCGGTGTCGACTTCAGCGCGGGCATGCTCGCCGTCGCCCGGCGGCGTGTCCTGTCCGCCGGCCCGCGCGTCCACTGGGTGCGCGCGGACGCCCGCGCCCTGCCCTTCGCCCCCGTCTTCGATCTCGTGGTGAGCTTCGGGGCGTTCGGGCACTTCCTCCCCCGCGAGCTGCCGGGACTGTTCGCCCAGGTCCGCTCGGTGCTGCGGCCCGGCGGATGTTTCGCCTTCCCGCTACCGGCCCCGCCCCGGCCGGGCTCGCCGGCGTACTGGACGCTGCTGGGCTTCGACGCGGTGATGCGGGTGCGCAACGCCGTGTGGCGGCCGCCGTTCGTCATGTACTACCGGACCTTCCGGCCGAGCGACGTGCGGCGCGAGCTGACGCGCGCCGGTTTCCGGGTGGAACTGCAAGCGCTGCCGGAGCTCGGGCGGCGGAGCGACGGCAGCCCGCGCGCCCTTCTGGTCGTGGCCCGTCGTCCGGCTCCGTAGCGCCGGGCCGATCACCCGCCCCGGGCCCTCGCGGCCGCCGCCGCGCCGCACCCGCGCACGGCGGGGGCGCGCACGCGAACTCACGGCCCGGCGGCCCCCGTTCGCCGGCGGCCACCGGCGGGGCCGCGATCCGGCCGGAGGCGCGTCGGCGCGCCCGGTGGCACCGCGGGACCCGCCGGACGGGTACGCCCCGCGGCGGACGGGCCGGGCTTGTGGGGGAGCGGCGCGGTGCCGGCCCGGCCGGACCGGCACCGCCGCCCGTCACAGGGCGCGGTAGACGGCGTCCACCAGTGCCATCTTCCTGGGGTCGTCGGCGATGCGCGGCCCCATGCGGTTCATCACGTAGCCGAGGGACACGCCGGCCTCCGGGTCCGCCAGCCCGCACGACCCGCCGAAGCCGTCGTGCCCGAAGGCCCGCGGATTGGGCCCGTACGAGCCGTTCGGGCCGCTCAGCCACAGCCCGAGCCCGGCCTCCGTCTCGGCCTCGAACCCGGCGCCGATGACCAGGTCGCGGCAGGCGCCCTGCCCCTCCCGGACCCGCTCGGCGGCCTGCGGGGACAGGAAACGGCGCCCGCCGTGCGAGCCGCGGCCCGCGAAGACGCCGTACAGCGCGGCGACGGCGCGCGCGGTGCCGTGCCCGTTGGCGGCCGGGATCTCCGCGGCCCGCCACTCGGGGGTGCCCGCCTCGGCCGCCCCCACCGCGGGATTGGCCAGCGCGGCCAGGGCCGCGGGCGCCAGCCGCGCACGCCGGCCCGCCCGTTCACCGGCGGGCGGGGCCGGCGGCGGCACCAGCTCCGCCGCCCGGCCGGACTCCTTCTCCGGCAGGCCGATGGTGAAGTCGAGCCCCAGCGGGCCGGTCACCTCGCGCTCCAGAAAGGCCCCCGGCCTCAGTCCGCAGACGCGCCGCACCACCTCGCCGACCAGATGGCCGTAGGTCAGCGCGTGGTAGCCGGACCGGGTCCCCGGCTCCCACCAGGGCTCCATGGCCGCCAGACGGCCCGTGGTCAGCTCCCAGTCGTACAACTGGGCGGCGGAATGCGGCTCCCGCAGTCCGCACAGCCCGGCGCGGTGGGACAGCAGATGCCGTACGAGGACCTTCTCCTTGCCCGCCGCGGCGAACTCCGGCCAGTAGGCGGCGACCGGCGCGTCGAGGTCCAGCAGCCCCCGGTCGGCCAGCAGATGGGCGCACAGCGCGACCGGGCCCTTCGTCGTCGACCACACATTGACCAGGGTGTCCCGCTGCCACGGCCGGGTGCGTGCCGCGTCGGCCCAGCCACCCCACAGGTCCACCACCGGCACGCCGTCCACGAGGACGGCCACGGCGGCGCCCAGCTCGCCGCGGTCGCGGAAGTTCTCCTCGAACGCCGTGCGCACCGCCGAGAACCGCGGATCGCAGTGGCCGTGCACCTGTGTCTCCCGCCCGGACATGGGCCCCCTCCATCGTCAGCCGTGACCGCCCCGGGCGGCGACGGCGCGGCCCGGGCGGCTCCGAACGTACCGACTGGTCGGACCGGACGGAAGCCCGCCGTCGCGGCCGGAGGGGCGAGGTGCGGGGCTCAGGCGTAGGACGGGAGCCAGCGCAGCTTGGCGGCCTCCTGGAACGGTCCGCCGCCCTCGTGGTCGTTGAAGTCGTACACCTCGATCGCCTTGTCCTCGTGCGCCCAGGCGTTGAAGGCCGCGAAGACCGTCGAGGGCGGGCAGGTCTGGTCCTCCAGGGCCGTCGAGAAGAGCGCGGGCGCCCGGCCGCGCGCCGCGAAGTGCACGCCGTCGAAGTAGGACAGGGTGCGCAGCGCGTCCTGCGCGCGACCCCGGTGCGTCTTCAGGTACAGACCGATCTCCCGGTAGGGGTGCCGGTCGGTGAGCGTCGTCGCCCGCGGGAAGTCGCACAGGAACGGCACGTCGGGCGCGACGGCCGCCAGATCCGGCACCAGCCCGCCGACCGCGACCGTGATGCCGCCGCCCTGGCTCACACCGGTGACCACCGTGCGCGCGGCGTCGGTCAACGGGTGGGAACGGGCCGCCTCGACGGCCCGCACGGCGTCCGTGAAGACGCGGCGGTAGTAGTAGTGCTCCGGCGCGTCGATGCCGCGGGTCATGAATCCCGGGTACGCCGGAGAGCCGCCGAGCGGGTCGGCGGTGCCGCCCCCGCCGCCCCAGGCGCTGCCCTGGCCGCGGGTGTCCATCACGAAGTGCGCCCGGCCCGTGGAGGCCCACAGCAGGTGCTCGTGGGGCAGGCCGCGCCCGCCTCCGTAGCCGATGAACTCCACGACCACCGGCAGCGGTTCGCGCGCCCCGGCGGGCAGGACCAGCCAGCCCTTGACGGGGTGGCCGCCGAACCCGGCGAACGTCACGTCGTACACCTGCACCGTCGTCAGGCCGGTGTCCACCGGCTCGAAGCGGGCGTCGAGGTCGTGCTCGCGGGCTTCCTGGAGGGTCTTGGTCCAGAACGCGTCGAAGTCCTCGGGCTCCGTGGACGCGCTGCGGTGCGTCCGGAGTTCGTCGAGCGGAAGGTCGAACAGGGCCATGGGGACCGCCTTTGTGACGAGGGCCTAGCAAACGATCACACCGTATGCGGGTGATCGGAGCGCTGGCCAGGGCCTTCGTGGGGCAGGACGGAGCCCGCCGCGCGGTCAGGCGCGGCGATGCGTCCACCGGGGCTCCGTGCGCGCCCACGCGCGCTCCCATTCGGCCAGCCGGTGCCGCAGCGCGACCCGGCGTACCCCGCTGTGCGCGAGCAGGACGGTGGCCACCGCGCCGGCCGTGGCGCAGACGCCCATGGTGAGGGAGTGCTGCCAGATCGCGGAGCCGTCCGCCGGCGGGGGCACCCCGCGGCCCCGGGAGTCCACCCACACCTGGACCACCTCGCCGTGCCGGGTGCCGGCCGGGACGCGTGCCGCGGTCGTGCGCACCGCACCGTCCGCCTGCGTCCAGCGCACGGTCGCCCGGTAGGAGTGGCGGCCTCCGGCCTGCACCGACGGGAGCCGGTCGGGGGTCCGGCCGATCACCTCGGCACGGACGCGGTGCCGCTCCGCCTGCTGCCGGGCCGCGGTCGCGCGCGCCTCGTCATGGGCCCACCAGGCCGCGGCCGCCCCCAGCAGGGGGGCGCCGGCGAACAGCAGGACGGCGACGGCCAGCACCGTCCACGCCTCCACCACGTCCGAGCGGCGCCGTAGCGGATTGCGCCGCCAGCGCCAGCCGCGCACCCGGGTTCCCATGCCGACCTCCTCGCCGTCACCGCAGCCGAAGGGCGAAACGGGCGGAAGTGCGGGGGCCGGGCGCCCTCGCCGGCACACCGCGCGCGGTAGCCGCGACCGCCCCGGTGCCCCCCCTCCCGCGCCCTCGCCGCGGTCGCCCACGGCGTATCACCGCGCGGCCCGATCCGCGCCGCGGGACAGGTGCCCAGCGGGGCGGCGCGGAAACCGGGCCCGGCGCCCGCGCGGGCGCCGGGCGGGTCAGCCGAAGCGTTCGATGCGGATGCGGTCCACCGGCTGGCCGGCCGCCACCAGCAGCCGTGAGGCGTGCTCGGCGAAGGCGTTGGAGCCGCACACGTAGGTCTCCCACCCGCCGGGCGGGCGCTCGGCCAGCAGCGGCGCCAGATGCGCGGCCGCCAGGCGCCCCACCGGCACGCCCGCCGGCGCGCTCCGGGTGAAGACGCGGGTCGTCTCGGGGCTGAACTCCCGGGCGTAGATCAGTTCCCCGGGGCTGCGCGCGGACACCAGCAGCCGCAGCGGGACGGACAGGCCGCGCGCCCGGTGGTGGCGCACCATCGCCATCAGCGGCACCACCCCGGAGCCGGCGCCGATCAGCAGCGCGGGACGGTCGCCCGGCCAGGCGAAGAAGCCGCTCAGCGGTCCGCGCACCGCCACCCGGTCGCCGACCCGGGCCACCGTGTGGAACCAGCCCGACACCTCGCCGCCCTCGACGTGGACCAGGGTCAGCTCGATGTGTCCCGAGTCGTCGGGGGCGGACGCGATCGAGTAGTGGCGCTGGGCCACGTACCCGTCGGCGGCGGTCAGCCGCAGTTGCAGATGCTGGCCGGGCAGATGGCCGGCCCAGCCGGGAACGGCGAGGCGGAAGGTGGCGGCGCGCGCCGTCTCCCGGCGGATCCCGGTGATCGTGGCGGTCTGCCATCGGGTGGCCACCTGCTCGCTCACCGCGATCCGCCCGGGCACGGCGAACCGGACCGGGGGAGTGAAGCCGCCCTGGGTGTGCGTCGCTGTCTCAGTCACCGGAGTACCGCTGCTCCTGCCAGGGGTTGCCACGGGCGTGGTAGCCGTTGCGCTCCCAGAAGCCCGGCTCGTCGTGGTCGAGGAGTTCCAGGCCCGCGATCCACTTGGCGCTCTTCCAGAAGTACAGGTGCGGCACCAGCAGCCGCGCCGGGCCGCCGTGCTCGGGGGCGAGGGGCTGCCCGCCGTACTCCCAGACGATCCAGGCGCGCCCGCCGGTCAGGTCGGCCAGCGGCAGGTTGGTGGTGTAGCCCGTGTGCGCGTAGGCGACGGCGTGGGTGGCGGACGGCAGGGGGCCCGCCGCGTCCAGGAAGGCGTCCAGGCTGACGCCCCCGAACCGCACGCCGAACTTCGACCAGCCCGTCACACAGTGGATGTCGCCCGAGTAGGCGGACGCCGGCAGGGCGTGCGCCTGCTCCCAGTCCCAGGTGCGGGCCTGGGCGACCAGGCCGCCGATGCGGAAGGTCCAGTCGGCGGGCGCCAGGTCGGGGGTGACCTCGGCGGACAGGACGGGCCAGTCGTCGCCCGCGTCGTACTGGCCGGGCGGCAGCCCGGGACGGGCGGCGCGCGGTCGCCCGGTGAAGCCTCGGGTGGTGCTGTTCATGCGGTGCTGTCTCCGGCCGCCGGTGTGCGGCGGCCCGCTGGTCGGGGCGGCTGGTCGGGGCGTGACCGGTGGCTACCCGGTCCCTCGGTGGTTACGTATTCAACCGTACGGGGTGGGTCGGCCCTCCCGGCCCCTCACCCCTGGCCGGACGCCCCCTCCGGCCACGCGTTGTACCGCTCCAGATACGCGGCGAACCGGACCAGATCCTCCTCGGGCCAGTCGGCGAGCCGCTCCCGGAAGGCGGTGCGGCGGCTCTCGGTCACCTGCGCCAGGATGCGGCGGCCCGCCTCCGTCAGGTACAGGACCTGCACCCGGTGGTCCTCCGCGTCCAGGCGCCGCTCGACGAGTCCGGCCCGCTCCAGGGCGGCCACCTGGCGGCTGACGGTGGACTTGTCCAGTGCGTAGTGGGCGGCCAGATCGGTGGCCCGGCAGCCGCCGCGCTCCTCCAGGTGCCCGAGCAGGGTGTAGGACACCAGGGACAGCTCGGGGTGCATGCGGCCCGCCGAGGCGCGGGCGCGGCGGGCGAACGCCGTCATCTCGCGCTGGATCGTCTCCACGGCCGTGTCCGCCGCGGACCGGCCGCCCGGGGTGGTCGTCTCCCGGGTCACATCGGCTGGTGGCACGGGACCTCCTTCGCTTCTGGTTGTAGAGTACAACTTGAAGAAAGAGTTGTATATGCCAACCATTGGAGGATGTGAGCGATGAGCTCGCACGCCCTGCGCCACGAGCCGATGAGGTGGCACGCCCTGCGCCACGTGCTCACGCACCTGATCACCCCGCTGCTGATGTGCGTCGGGATGGGGCTCGCCTACATGGGGGCGTTCGTCACCCCCGAGCCCCACCACCTGCCGGTCGCCGTCGTCGGCTCCGGCCCGGAGGCGAAGGTGCTCGCCCAGTCGCTCAAGGACAAGGCCGGTGACGGGCTCGACGTCCGCACCGTCGCCACCCGCGCCGAGGCCGTCGGCCTGGTGAAGTCCCGCGACCTCACCGGCGCCTACGTCCCCGCCGCCCGGCAGCCCGAGGTCGTGGTCGCCACCGCCGCCTCCGACATGGGCGCCATGGCGGTGGAGAAGGTCTTCACGCCCCTCGCCGAGCGGCAGGGCGCCCCCCTGAAGGTGACCGACGTGGCCGCGCCGGTCGACGACGACCCCACCGGACAGGGCCTGTTCTTCCTGCTGATCGCCGTCAGCATCGGCTCCTACGCCTCCGTCGCCGCGCTCGGCGCCGCCGGCGGCGCGCTGCCCATGCGGATCCGGGCCCTGCTGACGCTCGGCGTCTCCCTCGTCGTCAGCGCGATCGGCGCCCTGCTGGCCGGCCCGGTCTTCCACCTCGCGCACCACGATCTCGCCGGCCTGTGGGGCATGGCGTGGCTCTACTCCGCGAGCGTGCTCTTCCTCGGCGTGGGGCTGCACACCTTCCTCAAGAGGTGGACCACGCTGGCCATGATGGTGCTCTTCGTCATGCTCAACTTCACCAGCTCCGGCGGCCTGTTCCGGCCCGAACTCCAGAACGGCTTCTTCGGCACCCTGCACGCCTTCTGGAACGGCGCCGGTTTCGTCGAGGGCGCCCGCAGCCTGCTCTACTTCGACGGCGACGGACTGGCCCGCGACCTGTGGACGCTGGCCGCCTGGCTCCTGCTCGGCCTCCTGGTCACCGCGGTCGCCGCCGTCCGCGAGCGCCTGACCGCCCCGGCCCCGCCCGCGGCGGCGGACACCGCCCGGGAGGCGGAGGAGGCCGGCCAGGAAGCCGACGAAGAGGCGGAGGAGTCGGTCGGCGTCTGATCGTTTCCGGTAGGGTGGCCGTCGGCCGGGAGGGTCCCGGCCGACGCGCCCGAGGAGGTGAGACCCATCGCCACTGTGTCGGCCCGGGTGCTCTCACCTCAGGACAGGGCGGATCACCGCAGCAGGTGACCGCGAGAGCGCCCTTCGGTTACCGAAAGGCTCTCGGCTTCCATGGCCCCTTCTTCACCTTCTTCGTCTTCTTCGCCTTCTTCGCCTCGTTCACCCCGTTCACCTCGTTCACCTGGTTCGGCTTCTTCCGCGCCCTGCGCGCCTAGCGCGCCGCCGTTCCCCGCCTCCCTCTCGCGCGACGGGGTGGTGACCGCCCTGCGCGCCGCCGGCTGCGTCTTCGCCGAGGAGGAGGCGGAACTGCTCCTCGCGGCGGCCGGCGACCCCACCGGGCTCACCGCCCTGGTGCAGCGCCGCGTCGCCGGGGAGCCCCTCGAACTCGTCGTCGGCTGGGCCGAGTTCCGCGGCCTGCGCATCACCGTCGAACCCGGCGTCTTCGTACCCCGGCGCCGCACCGAGTTCCTCGTCGAACAGGCCCTCGCCCTCGCCCCGGACGCGGCCGTCGTCGTGGACCTGTGCTGCGGTTCGGGCGCCCTCGGCGCGGCCCTGGCCGACGCGCTCGGCGACGTCGAGGTGCACGCCGCGGACATCGACCCGGCCGCCGTGCGCTGCGCCCGCCGCAACCTGGCGCCCTACGGCGGGCACGTCCACGCCGGTGACCTGTTCGGCGCGCTGCCCGGCGGCCTGCGGGGCCGGATCGACGTCCTCGCGGCCAACGTGCCCTACGTCCCCACCGGCGAGGTGCCCCTGCTGCCGGCCGAGGCCCGCGACCACGAGCCGCCGGCCGCTCTCGACGGCGGTGAGGACGGACTCGACGTCCTGCGCAGGGTCGCCGCCGAGGCGCCCCGGTGGCTCGCCCCCGGCGGCCTGCTGCTGGTCGAGACGAGCGAGCGCCAGGCGGCCGCGGCACTGGCCGCCTTCACCCGCAGCGGCCTGGCGGCGCGGTCGGCCGTGTCCGAGCAGTGGTACGCCCATGTCGTGATCGGCACCCGTAAGCGGTGAGGCGGGTCCCGCCCGCCGCGGACGCGCGCGGCGGGCGGGCCGACGGTCAGTCCGGATGCGTGGCCCGCGCGACGAGCAGGGCCACGTCGTCGGCGTTCTCCGGTTCGTGCAGCGTGCGCAGCAGCACGTCGCACACCTCCTCCAGGGGGCGCTCGGGGCCCTCCAGCGCGGACAGCAGGGTCTCAAGCCGCTCGTCGAGCGGGTGCCCGCGCGTCTCCACCAGCCCGTCGGTGTAGAACACCAGCAGATCGCCGGGGAGCAGGTCGACCGTGGTGGTGGCGAAGGCGACGCCCCCGACCCCCAGCGGCACCCCGGTCGGCACGTCCAGCAGCGCAGGGGGGTGCCCGGCACGGACCCGGACCGGCGGCAGGTGCCCGGCGTTGGCGATCCGGCACTGGCGCCGGTGCGGGTCGTGGACGGCGTAGACGCAGGTGGCGATGGCCTGGTCCAGGCCGGAGGCGGTGCGGTCGAGGTGCTCGAGCAGCAGCGCCGGATCCAGGTCGAGGGAGGCCAGGGTGTTGGTCGCGGTGCGCAGCCGTCCCATCGAGGCCGCCGCCGTGATGCCGCTGCCCATCACGTCGCCCACCACCAGCGCGGTCTTGCAGCCCTCCAGCGGGATCACGTCGAACCAGTCGCCGCCGACCTCGCTGGTCGCCTCCGCGGGCTGGTAGCGGGAGGCCACCTCCAGGCCGCCCGTCACCGACGGCACGCTCGGCAGCAGGCTGCGCTGGAGGGTCAGGGCGGTGTCGCGGGCGTTCTGGTACCAGCGGGCGTTGTCGATCTGCACCGCCGCCCGCGCCGCCAGCTCCCGGGCCAGCAGCAGGTCGTCCTCACCGAAGGGCAGCGGATTGCGGGTCCGCTTCAGATCCAGCGCGCCCAGCACCTCGCCGCGCGCGATCAGCGGCACGGCCAGATACGAGTGGACGCCCGCCCGGCGCAGCAGCTCGGCCGCCTCGGGGGAGCGGGCGATGCGCGGCAGGTCCCCCTCCCGGACCCGCGGCACCATCACCGGGTTCCCGGTGCGCACGCACTCGGTGACGAGACGGTCGGGCGCGTACCGGGCCACCTGCCCGGGCGGGTCGGCCGCCCGCAGGGCGTCGGGGGCGTCGTCGGCCTGCACCGCCAGGGCGCGGATCCGCGCCGGCTCGGCCGGGGAGAGGTTGCTGCGCCGGCCCTTCACCACCGCCTCCAGCAGGTCCACGGCCGCCACGTCGGCGAGCTCGGGCACCGCCACGTCGGCCAGCTCGTGCGCGGTGCGGTCCAGCTCCAGGGTGGTGCCGATGCGCGCGGAGGCGTCCGCGATCACGGCCAGACGGCGCCGCGCCGCCTCCGCCTCGACCCCGGCCCGGTACTGCTCGGTGACGTCCACCACCGACAGGGCCACGCCCAGCACCGTCCCGTGGGCGTCCTCCAGCCGGTACAGCGACACCGACCAGGCGTGGTCGTGCTCCGGATCGGCGGGCGTCCGGCCGTGGGCGGGCAGGTCCACGACCGGGCGCCCGGTGTCCCGCACACCGCGCGCCGCGGACTCCAGGGTGCCGGCGTCCAGCCGGGGCAGCACCTCGTGGATCCGGCGGCCGATGTGCTCCGCGGCCGTCCTGCCGGCGATGCGTTCCAGGGCCGGGTTGACGGAGACGTACCGCAGATCGGTGTCCAGCACCGCCAGGCCGATCGGCGACTGCTCGATCACGCGGGACGACAGCGCCACGTCCCGCTCCAGTTGCCGCACCGTCGCCTGGTCGGCGGCGAGCCCCAGCGCGTAGACGTCCCCCCGGTCGTCCAGCAGCCGCATGTTGCGGAACTCCACGAGCCGCGTGGTGCCGTCCTTGCGGCGGATGGGGAACGCCCCGGCCCAGCTCCGCCCGGTCTCCATCACGTCGGCGAACAGCTTCACCACCAGATCGAGATGCTGCTCGTGGACCATGATCCGGGCGGCGTACCGTCCCAGCGCCTCCCGCGCCGCGTATCCGAACAGCTCCTCGGCCTGCGGGCTCCACAGCACGATCCGGCCCTGGGCGTCCAGCACCACCGAGGCCACGCCCAGCACGTCGAGCAGCCCGCTCGGTCCCACCGGCCCGCGCGGCGGTTCGTCGCCCTGGACCACCGGGGTCCCGGCTGCGCTCATCCCATGCCCCGCCTTCGCCGTTCCACGCGGCACGCCTTCTCGATGCCGATTCCCTTGTTCTACCGCGTACCACCGCGTACCGGACCGTTTCCCGCGGCCCGCGCGGTCTTCTTCCACCTTCCCCCACCGCCCGCCCGGCCGCCCGCGAAGGCGCCGGGGAAAGCTCCGGGGAAAGCGCCGGGGGAGGGGCGGTGGCCGCGCGCCGCGCGCCGGCTCCGCGGCCCGCGCCGGTAGTGCTCCGCCGAAGGTGGTGCTTTTCTAGGGATATGCGCGCGATGTCCCGCGCGGTGCGGGCAGGTGCGGCCCTCCGCGGGCCGTACGCGGCCACGAGAGGAGCGATCACGATGGACGGCGAGCGGTCCCACCCCGAATCCGTCTCGGTGGAACTGAGCGGATGCAGCAAGGAAGACGCCCGGACGGTGTTCGACGCCCTGTGCGCCTGCTTCTCGTCCGACCGGTGCCAGGACGACGTGCTCAAGGAGTACCACGCGGTGCGCCCCACCGTCTGGCTCGGCACCTTCGACGTCGCCGACGCCCACCAGGGCGAGTGCGGTCCGACCCGGCTGCGTGCCTCCGTGGAGGCCGACGCGCAGGGCGGCTACTGGGCGATCGAACGGTTCCGCACCACCCTGGACTCCCTGTTCACCGTGCGCGACCTGTGCGGTTCCTCCGGTGACCAGGAGCGGGAACTGCACGTGCGGCTGGAGAGCCGGTAGCGGCACGACCGGGTGACGGGGCGGAGGAAGGCTCCGCCCCGGTGGGGAGAACGTGCGCACCGCCACTTGTGCAACTAGTTGCAAAAAGCGGCGGGGGTCCTCTAGAACAGAGGCACGACACCGCGCACGGAGGGCCCGATGAGCCGTTACCCCCACCTGCTGAGCCCCCTCGACCTGGGCTTCACCACCCTGCCCAACCGGGTCCTCATGGGCTCCATGCACGTCGGCCTGGAGGAGGCCGAGCGCGGGTTCGAGCGGATGGCGGCCTTCTACGCCGCTCGCGCGCGCGGGGGAGTGGGCCTGATCGTCACCGGCGGCATCGCGCCCAACGAGGAGGGACGGCCCTACGAGGGCGGCGCCAAGCTCACCACCGGCGCCGAGGCCGAACGGCACCGGGTCGTCACCGACGCCGTGCACCGCGAGGGCGGCCGGATCGCCCTGCAGATCCTCCACTTCGGCCGGTACGCCTACCACCGCGACCTGGTCGCCCCCAGCCCGCTCCAGGCCCCGATCAGCCCCCATGTGCCGCGGGAGCTGACCGGCGCCGAGGTCGAGCGGACCATCGAGGACTACGTCCGCGCCGCCCGTCTCGCCCGTCAGGCCGGTTACGACGGCGTGGAGATCATGGGCTCCGAGGGCTATCTGATCAACGAGTTCATCGCCGCGCGGACCAACCACCGCACCGATGACTGGGGCGGCTCGTACGAGAACCGCATGCGCTTCCCCGTCGAGATCGTCCGCCGGGTCCGCGAGGCGGTCGGCGAGGACTTCATCCTGATCTACCGGCTGTCCATGCTGGACCTGGTGCCGGACGGCTCGTCGCTGGACGAGGTGATCACCCTCGCCCGCGCCGTCGAGGCCGCCGGCGCGACGATCATCAACACGGGCATCGGCTGGCACGAGGCCCGCATCCCCACCATCGCCACCTCCGTGCCGCGCGGCGCCTACAGCTGGGTGACCGAGCGCCTGATGGGCGAGGTCTCCGTGCCGCTGGTCACCACCAACCGCATCAACACCCCCGAGGTCGCCGAGCGCCTGCTCGCCGAGGGGCGCGCCGACATGGTGTCGATGGCCCGCCCGATGCTCGCCGATCCCGACTTCGTCGCCAAGGCCGCCGCCGGGCGCCCCGAGGCGATCAACACCTGCATCGGCTGCAACCAGGCGTGCCTCGACCACACCTTCAGCGGGCAGATCACCTCCTGCCTGGTCAACCCCCGGGCCTGCCACGAGACCGAGCTGGTGCTGTCCCCGACCCGGCGCCGCAAGCGCGTCGCGGTCGTCGGCGCCGGACCGGCCGGACTGGCCTGCGCGGTCACCGCCGCCGAACGCGGCCACACCGTCACCCTCTTCGACGCCGGAAGCGAGATCGGCGGCCAGCTCAACGTCGCCCGCAAGGTCCCCGGCAAGCAGGAGTTCGACGAGACGCTGCGCTACTTCCGCACCCGGCTCGACGAGCACGCCGTGGACGTCCGCCTGGACACCTGGGTGACCGCCGGGGACCTCGACGGCTACGACGAGGTGGTCCTCGCCACCGGCGTCACCCCCCGTGTCCCCGACATCCCCGGGATCGGCCACCCGAGCGTCCTCGGCTACCTCGACGTGCTGCGGGACGGCGCCCCGGTCGGCGAACGCGTCGCCGTGCTCGGCGCGGGCGGCATCGGCTTCGACGTCGCCGAGTTCCTCACCGACGGCGGCGAGAAGGCGCACGAGGACGCCGAGACCTACTTCCGCCACTGGGGCGTCGACACCCGCTACCGCGCCCCCGGCGGACTGGCCGCCCCCGAGCG
>NZ_WYCT01000138.1 GCF_011008945.1 Streptomyces harenosi | reverse complement strand
GCACGTATCTCCCGCTCCTCGCACACCGCCTGCACCGCGTCCAGCCCCTCCGGATCACCGGAGACCACCACCGAGGACGGACCGTTGACCGCGGCCACCCCCACCCGGCCCTCCCAGGGCACGAGAAGCTCCTCCACCTCGGCGACCGGCAGAGCGACCGACATCATGCCGCCCTTGCCCGACAGCCGCTCCAGTACGAGACGCGAACGCACCGCGACGACCCGGGCGCCGTCCTCCAGGGACAGACCCCCCGCCACGCAGGCCGCGGCGACCTCGCCCTGGGAGTGGCCGATCACCGCGGCGGGTTCCACGCCGTAGGACCGCCACAGCGCGGCCAGGGACACCATCACCGCCCACAGCACCGGCTGGACGACATCGACCCGCTGCCACAAGGGGTCTTCGGCCGGGCGGGACACCACGTCCCGCAGCGACCACTCCACCCACGGCGCCAGCGCCCGCTCACACGCGGCCATCGACTCGGCGAACACCGGGGAGGTGTCCCACAGTTCGCGTCCCATTCCGGCCCACTGTGATCCCTGGCCGGGGAAGACGAAGACGGCCGGTGAGCCGGTGTGGGTGGCGCGTGCGGTGATCACGCCGGGGCCGGGGGTGCCGGTGGCGAGGGTGTCCAGGGCGGTGGTGAGGGTCTGGGTGTCGGGGCCGAGCACGACGGCCCGGTGTTCGAAGGCAGCCCGGGTGGTGGCCAGGGACAGGGCCACGTCGACCGGGGCGGTGCCGGGGTTTTCGCGCAGGTGGCGGGCGAGGCGTTCGGCCTGGGCGCGCAGTGCGGCCTCGGTGCGGCCGGACAGGGTCCAGGGGATGACCGGCAGGTCGTTGCCGGGGGCGGGCTCGGCCGCCGGCTCGTCCGGCTCGGGCGCCTGCTCCAGGATCACGTGGGCGTTGGTGCCGCTGATGCCGAACGAGGAGACGCCCGCCCGGCGGGGCCGGTCCAGGTCCGGCCAGGCGAGGGCCTCGGTGAGCAGTTCGACCGCGCCCGCCGACCAGTCGACCTGCGGGGTCGGCTCGTCCACGTGCAGCGTCTTGGGCATGAGCCCGTGGCGCAGGGACAGGACGGCCTTGATCACTCCGGCGACACCGGCGGCGGCCTGGGTGTGGCCGATGTTGGACTTCAGCGCGCCGAGCCTGAGGGGGCGGTCGGCGGGGCGGTCCTGGCCGTAGGTGGCCAGGAGGGCCTCGGCCTCGATGGGGTCGCCCAGGGTGGTGCCGGTGCCGTGCGCCTCCACCAGGTCCACGTCGGCGGGGGCCAGGCCCGCGTTGGCCAGGGCCTCGCGGATGACCCGCTGCTGGGCGGGGCCGTTGGGGGCGCTCAGGCCGTTGGAGGCGCCGTCCTGGTTGACGGCCGAGCCGCGGATGACGGCGAGGACGGGGTGGCCGTCGCGGCGCGCGTCGGACAGGCGCTGGACGGCGAGGACGCCCGCGCCCTCGCCCCAGCCGGTACCGTCGGCGGACGCCGCGAACGCCTTGCAGCGGCCGTCGCGGGCCGAGCCGCCGGTCGACTCGAACTCGGTGAAGATCTGCGGGGTGACCATCACCAGCACCCCGCCGACCAGGGCGAGGTCGCACTCGCCGGTGCGCAGCGACGTGACGGCCAGGTGGAGGGCGACGAGGGAGGAGGAGCAGGCGGTGTCGATGGTGACGGCGGGGCCTTCGAGGCCGAGGACGTAGGAGATGCGGCCGGACAGGATGCTGCCCGGGGCGCCGGTGAGGACGTGACCTCCGGCGGCTTCCCGGGAGTTCATGACCAGGGCGCCGTACTCCTGGGGGGCGCCGCCGACGAAGACGCCGGTGCGGCTGCCCTTGAGGGTGGTGGGGTCGATGCCGGCCCGCTCCAGGGCTTCCCAGGAGGTCTCGAGCAGCAGCCGCTGCTGGGGGTCCATCGCCTTGGCCTCGCGGGGCGAGATGCGGAAGAAGCCGGGGTCGAAGTCGCCGGCGTCGTGCAGGAAGGCACCGGAGCGGGCGGCGGGCACCTCCCAGCGGTCCCAGCCCCGGTCCGGGGGGAACCCGGCCATGGCGTCGCGGCCCTCCACGAGCAGCCGCCACAGGCCCTCGGGGTCGTGCACCCCGCCGGGGAAGCGGCAGCCGATGCCCACGATGGCGAGGGGTTCCGTCGAGGCCGAGGTGAGCCGCTGGTTCTGCTGCCGCAGGCGTTCGTTCTCCAGCAGTGAGGCTCGCAGCGCGTCGACGACCTCGTCCATGGAACTGCCCATTTTCAACTCCCACGTGAATCATTCGTCGACGCGGCGGCCCGGCTTCGTCGCCGGCCGGCCGGACACAGCCAAATTGCAGGTTATGGGGGCCGGAGGGTTCCTCCGACCCCAGAACTGCACCTAGAGGGGCCCCTAAATCGCGGGGTGTTCGGCGTTTCGGGGGGGTGCCCTTGAATTCCGGTAAGGGCACCCCTCAATTTCGTGGTGGGTGGTGTGAACGGCCTTTGCGGCCCGTCCCGGAGCGTGCGTCTCTCAGGAGATGCCGAATTCGCTGCCGAGCAGGGAGACGAGTTCCTCGGCGCTCGCCGCCTCGATGTCGCGGTCGTCGCCGTCGTCGTCGCCGTCCGCCGCGCCGGGGCCGGTGCCCGGGTCCTCCACGGCCGCCAGCAGGACCCGCAGCCGGGTGGCCAGGGCGGTGCGGTCGCCCGCGCCGGGGGCCAGGGACCGTACCGCGCTCTCCAGTCCGCGCAGCGCCAGCAGGGCGGGGCCGGTCTCCCCGGTGCCCTCCTCCAGGGCCAGGCCGTCGAGCAGGTGGGCGGCCAGGGCGCGGGAGTTGGGGTGGTCGAAGACCAGGGTGGCCGGCAGCCGGACGCTGGTGACGGCGCTGAGCCGGTTGCGCAGCTCGACGGCCATCAGGGAGTCGAAGCCGAGGCTCTTGAACGCCTTGGTGACCGGTACGGCGTCCGCGGAGGGCAGGTCGACGACGGCGGCGACCTCGGCGCGCACCAGGTTCTCCAGGGTGGTGAGCCGGTCCTCGGCGGAGAGCGGGCGCAGCCGCTCCGCCAGGCCGGCCGTGCCGATGGCGGTGGCCGGGCCGGTGTGGCGGCGCGGGCGCGGGGCCAGGCCGCGCAGGGCGGGCGGCAGTGCCGCCCGGTCGGCCTCGGACAGGCCGGCGGCGTCGAACCGGAACGGCAGCAGGACCGCGTCCCCGTGGGCGCGGGCCGCGTCGAACAGGGCCAGCCCCTCGGTCGCGTCCAGGGGGTGCATGCCCGCGCGGGCGATGCGCTTGAGGTCGGCGGCGGTGAGTTGGGCGGTCATGCCGCCGGTGCTCTCCCAGGGGCCCCAGGCCAGCGCGAGGGCGGGCAGTCCGGCGGCGCGGCGCCGGGCGCACAGGGCGTCGAGGAAGGCGTTGGCGGCGGCGTAGGCGGCCTGTCCGCCGCCGCCGAGGGTGCCGGCCAGCGCGGAGCACACGACGAAGGCGCGCAGATCACCGTCGGCGGTCAGCTCGTGCAGGTGGGTGGCGGCGTCCACCTTGGCGCGCAGCACGCGGTCGACCTGGCCGGGGGTGAGCGAGCCGAGCAGCCCGTCGTCGACGACGCCGGCCGCGTGGACCACGGCGGTCACGGGGCGGTCGGCGGGCTGCGCGGCGAGGACGGCGGCGAGCGCCGAGCGGTCGGCGGCGTCGCAGGCCGCGATCCGTACGGCGGCGCCCGCGGCGGTGAGTTCCCCGGCGAGTTCCGCCGCCCCCGGGGCGCGTTCGCCGCTGCGGCTGATCAGCAGCAGGTCGCGGACGCCGTGTTCGCGCACCAGGTGGCGGGCGATCAGGGCGCCGATCATGCCGGTGGCGCCGGTGACGAGGGTGGTGCCGTGGGTGGGCCAGTCCGGTGCCGCGGCCCGGTCCGGGGCGGTGGCGCGGGTGACGCGGGGCACCAGCACCGTGCCGTCGCGCAGAGCGAACTGGGGTTCGTCGGCCGCTTCGGCGAGGGCCACCGCCCGGGGCAGGGCGGCGGCCTGCCCGTCGTCGGCGAGGTCGGCGAGGAGCAGTCGGCCGGGGTGTTCCAGCTGGGCGCTGCGGGCCACGCCCCAGACGGCGGCGTGGGCCGGGTCCGGCGCGTCGGCGGCGGCGCCGCGGGTGCACAGGACCAGCTTGGTGGCGGCGAACCGGTCGTCCGCCGTCCAGTCGCGGAGCACGCCGAGGGCGTGGTGGACGGCCTCCCGGACCGCGGCCGGGCCGGAGCCGGTGGCGGGCGGGCAGGTGAGCAGGGCGTAGTCCGGGGCGGTGCCGGCCCCGGCGAGCGCGTCGGGGCCGGTGTGGCGCGGGGCGCCGGGCAGGTCCGGGCCGTCGGTGCCGAGCACGGCCCAGGTGGCCTGCGGCGCGGCGGGCGCGGAGCCGGTCAGCGCCGTCCACTCGGTGCGGTACAGGGACGTGACGGCCGAGGCGGCGCCGAGCTGGGCGCGGGAGGTCTGCCGCAGGGTGAGCCCCTCGACGTGGACGAGGGGCCGCCCGATGTCGTCCCAGAGGGTGGCCGTCACCTCCTGCGGGGCCCGGCCGGGCGCCAGCCGGACGCGGCAGGTGCCGGCGCCGGTGGCGTGCAGGGACACGCCCCGCCAGGAGAACGGCAGATGGGGGCCGTCGGCGCCCTGCGCGGAGGGCAGGAAGGCCAGGGTGTGCAGGGCCGCGTCCAGCAGGGCGGGGTGGGCGCCGAACTCCCTGGCGGCGTCCGGCCCGGCGGGCAGGGCCGCCTCGGCGTACACCTCGCCGCCGCGCTTCCAGACCCGGGCCAGGCCCTGGAAGGCGGGGCCGTAGGCCATGCCGGTGCCGAGCAGGTCGTCGTAGAAGCCGGTCAGCTCCACCGGTTCGGCGTCCTCGGGCGGCCAGACGGGGGCCGGTGCCGGGGGCTCGGCCGGGGCGTCGGCGAGCAGTACTCCTTCGGCGTGGCGGGTCCACTCGGTGGTGCCGGCCGGGCGGGAGTGCACGGTGACCGTGCGGCGGTCCTCCTCGCTGCCGGAGACGACGACCTGGAGGGTGACGCGGCCGCGCTCGGGCAGGACCAGCGGGCTGTGGACGACGAGTTCGTCGACCGCGCCGGCGCCCAGGTGGCCGCCCGCCCACAGGGCCAGTTCGAGGAAGCCGGTGCCCGGGAAGAGCGGGGAGCCCCATACGGCGTGGTCGGCGAGCCAGGGCTGGCCCGCCAGGGAGAGTTCGCCGGTGAACAGGACGTCGCCGCCGGCGGCGCTGCGCACCATGGCGCCGATGAGGGGGTGCCCGGTGTCGTCGAGCCCGGCGGCGGACAGGTCGCCGGGGCCGGTCCGCGTGGCGGGGGGCCAGTAGGAGCGGTGCTGGAAGGGGTAGGTCGGCAGGCCGGGCCGGTGGGCGCCGGTGCCGGCGAAGACGGCCTCCCAGTCGACGGGGACGCCGTGGGTGTGGGCGGCGGTGACCGCGGTGAGCAGGGTGCGCGCCTCGTCGCGGTCGCGGCGCAGGACCGGGGCGCACACGCCGGCCGGTGCGGCGGGCAGGCAGGTCTCGGTGAGGGCGGTCAGGACGCCGTCGGGGCCCAGTTCGAGGAAGCCGGTCACCCCGGCCCCGGTGAGGGTGGCAATGCCCTGGGCGAAGTGGACGGTGTGCCGGGCGTGGCGCACCCAGTAGCCGGGGGTGGCGATCTCCGCGGCGCCCACCACGCGGCCGGTGACGTTGGAGACGACGGGGATGCGCGGCGGCGCGAAGGTCAGCGCGGCGACGACCTCGGCGAACTCTTCCAGCATCGGCTCGGTCAGCGGGGAGTGGAAGGCGTGGCTGACGTCGAGCCGCCGGATGCGCCGCCCCTCGGCGCGGAAGTGCTCCGCGAGGCGTTCGACCCCGTCGGCGGCCCCGGAGAGGACCACGGCGCGCGGGCCGTTGACGGCGGCCAGGCCGACAGCGGCGTCGGTGTCGGTGTCGGCGCCGAGGATCTCGCTCAGCGCGGCGCGGGCCTCGTCTTCGGTGGCCTCCACGGCGAGCATCGCGCCGCCCGGCGGCAGCTCCTGCATCAGCCTGCCGCGGGCCACGACGAGCCGGGCCGCGTCGGGCAGGCTCAGCACCCCGGCGACATGGGCCGCGGCGATCTCGCCGACGGAGTGGCCGAGCAGGTAGTCGGGGTGGATGCCGAGCGACTCCAGCAGGCGGAACAGGGCGACTTCCAGGGCGAACAGCGCGGGCTGGGTGATCGCGGTGCGGTCCAGTTCGGTGGCCTCGCCCTCGAAGACGGTGGCGCGCAGCGGGCGGCCGAGCAGCGGATCGACCTCGGCGCACACGGCGTCGAAGGCGGCCGCGAACGCGGGGAAGGCGGCGTACAGGCCGCTGCCCATGCCGGGGCGCTGGGAGCCCTGCCCGGTGAACAGGAAGGCGAGCGAGCCCTCGCCCGCGGTGCCGCGGACGGCCGCCGGGGGTGTCTGCCCGTCCGCGAGCGCGGCGAGCACGGCGAGGGCCTCGGCGCGGTCGTCGGCGGGGAAGCCGACGCGTTCGGCGAGGGCGGCGCGGCCGGTCGCCAGCCCGTAGGCGATGTCGGTGGCGTCGGTGTGCGGGTGCTCGGCCAGGTGGCCGAGGAGGCGGGCGGCCTGGGCGCGCAGCGCCGTCTCGTCCTGCGCGGACAGCACCCACGGCGTCAGCGGCAGCGGGGCGGCCGGGGCCGGGGCGGGCTCCTCGGGGGCCTGTTCGAGGATCAGATGGGCGTTGGTGCCGCTGATGCCGAAGGCGGACACGCCCGCCCGGCGGGGGCGGCCCGTCTCGGGCCAGGGCCGGGTCTCGGTGAGCAGTTCGACGTGTCCGGCGCCCCAGTCGACGTGGCTGCTGGGGGCGTCCACGTGCAGGGTGCGGGGCAGGACGCCGTGGCGGAGCGACTCGACGGTCTTGATGACGCCGGCGATGCCCGCGGCGGCCTGGCTGTGGCCGATGTTGGACTTGAACGATCCGAGCCACAGCGGCCGTTCCGCGTCCCGGCCCTGCCCGTAGGTGGCCAGCAGGGCCTGTGCCTCGATGGGGTCGCCGAGCGTGGTGCCGGTGCCGTGCGCCTCGACGGCGTCCACGTCGGCGGCGGCCAGCCCGGAGTTGGCCAGGGCCTGCTCGATGACCCGCTGCTGGGAGGGGCCGTTGGGGGCGGTGATGCCGTTGGAGGCGCCGTCCTGGTTGACCGCCGAGCCGCGGACGACGGCGAGGACGGGGTGGCCGTTGCGGCGGGCGTCGGACAGCCGCTCCACCACGACGGTTCCGGCGCCCTCGGCCCAGCTCGTGCCGTCGGCGGCGTCGGCGAACGCCTTGCAGCGGCCGTCGGGGGCCAGTCCGCCCTGCCGGGCGAAGTCGTCGAAGAGGAACGGGCTGGTCATCACGGCGACGCCGGAGGCGAGCGCCAGGTCGCACTCGCCGCTGCGCAGCGCCTGGGCGGCGGTGTGCAGGGCGACCAGCGAGGAGGAGCAGGCGGTGTCGATGGTGACCGCCGGGCCCTCCAGCCCGAGCACGTAGGCGACGCGGCCGGAGATGACGCTGGTGGAGGCGCCGGTGACGACGTATCCGGCCAGGCTCTCGGAGCCCTCCGGGAACAGGGTGGTGTAGCCGGAGGACACGGCGCCGACGTACACCCCGGTACGGCTGCCGCGCAGCGAGTCGGGGGCGATGCCGGCCCGCTCCAGCGCCTCCCAGGAGGTCTCCAGGAGCAGCCGCTGCTGCGGGTCCATGGTGAGCGCCTCGCGGGGCGAGATGCCGAAGAAGCCGGCGTCGAAATCGGCGACGCCGTCGAGGAATCCGCCCTGGCGGGGCGCGGAGCCGTCGGCGGGCGGCGCGGTGTCCCAGCCGCGGTCGGCGGGGAATCCGGCGACGGCGTCGGTCTCGGACAGCACCAGGTCCCACAGTTGCCCGGGGCTGCCGACGCCGCCGGGGAAGCGGCAGGCCATGCCGACGATGACGAGCGGGTCGTCGTCGGCGGGCGCGGTCCTGGCCGCCGTACGGGCGCGGGGGGCCTCCTCGGCGGCGAGGTCGCCGAGGAGTTCCCGGGCGAGGAACGCGGCGAGCGCGGTGGGGGTGGGGTGGTCGAAGACGACCGTGGCGGGCAGGCGGGTGCCGGCCGCGGCGGCGAGCCGGTTGCGGAACTCCACGGCGGTCAGCGAGTCGAAGCCGAGGTCGCGGAAGGGGGTCGCGGAGGCGACCGCGCCGGCGTCGGCGTGGCCGAGGACGGTGGCCGCGGTGGTGCGCACCAGGTGCAGCAGGGCGCCGCTCTGCTCGGTGCGGGTCAGCCCGGTCAGGCGGTCGCGCAGGGTGTCGCCGGCGGCGTCGGTGCCGGGCCCGGCGGAGCGCCGGACGGGGGCGGGCACCAGGGCGCGCATGACGGGCGGGACGGGGTGCGCGCCGGGGGCGGCGGTGCCCGGGCCGGCCAGGGCGGCCGGGTCCAGGCGGGCGGGCACCAGGTTGGCCCGTCCGGTGCGGCAGGAGAGGTCGAAGACGGCGAGGCCCTCGTCGGTGGAGAGCGGCAGCACACCGCCGCGGCCCATCCGGCGCAGGTCCCGGTCGTCGAGGTGGCCGGACATCTCGCTGCGCTGGGCCCAGAAGCCCCAGGCCAGGGAGGTGCCGGGCAGGCCGCGGGCGCGGCGGTGGGCGGCCAGGCCGTCCAGGACGGCGTTGGCGGCGGCGTAGTTGCCCTGGCCGGGGGCGCCCATGGTGCCGGCCATGGAGGAGAACAGCACGAAGGCGGTCAGGTCCAGGCCCTCGGTCAGCTCGTGCAGGTTCAGGGCGCCGGTCACCTTGGGGCCCATGACGCCGTGGACGCGCTCGGGGGTGAGGGATTCGATCATGCCGTCGTCGAGGGCGCCCGCCGTGTGCACGACGCCGGTCAGCGGCCGGTCGGCGGGTATCCGGGCCAGGAGGCCGGCCAGTTGGGCGCGGTCGGCGACATCGCAGGCGGCCAGCGTGACCTCGGCTCCGGCCGCGGTGAGTTCGTCGCGCAGCCCGGCCGCGCCGGGGGCGTCGGCGCCGCGCCGGCTGGTGAGCACCAGGCTCCGCACCCCGTGCTCGGTGACGAGGTGACGGGCGACGAGCGCGCCGAGCATGCCGGTGCCGCCGGTGATCAGCACGGTGCCGTGCGCGGGCCAGGGGGCGGCGGGGACGGTGAGGACCGCCTCGCCGGCCAGTGTGCCCGCGGCGAGCCGGCGCAGCGCGGTGGGTGCCTCGCGGGCGTCCCAGGCGGTGACGGGCGGCAGCGGCAGGGTGCCCGCGGTGAGCAGCCCGGTGACCGTGTCGAGCAGTTCCCCGGTCCGGTCGGGTCCGGCGCCGGTGAGGTCGCCGCGGCGGGGGGCCCTCTCCGGGGCGGCGGCGCCGTCCGGCGCGCCGGGCCCCGGCGCCGGTTCCGTCCCGTCCGCACCGGTGCGGACGAGGAGGCCGCCGGGGGCCAGCAGCCGCAGGTCGTCGTCGGTGTGGTCGCGGGCGGGGCCGGTCAGGACGAGGTCCATGCCCCGGTCGCCGGCCGCGTCGCGGAACCAGGACGCGTACTCCGCGGTGCGGGAGTCCGCGAGGTGGGCGCCGTCCAGGCCCGCCTCGCGCAGGGCGGGCCAGGTGTCGGGGTGCGCGGTGGCGAAGACCTCCGCGCCCAGGTGGCGGGCGAGCCGGACGGCGGCGGCGCCCGCCCCGGTCCCGGCGTCGTGGACCAGCACGCGCCGGCCGGCGGTCAGCCCGCCGAGGTCCACCAGGGCGTGGTACGCCGCCGGATGGGCGGCGGCCACGGCCGCGGCCAGGGCGTCGCTCCAGCCCTCGGGCACCGGGCGCACGGTGCGCTCGTCGGCGACGGCGTACGTGGCCGCGGCCGCCGCAACCGGGCCGAACACCCGGTCGCCCACGGCCAGGCCCACCACGTCGGCGCCGGTCCCGGTCACCGTGCCGGCGAGGCCGCCGCCGAGCCCGGCCCCGGGCGCCGGGTCGAGGTCCCCGCCGGTCAGCGCGGCGGCGCGCACGGCGATGCGCACCTGGCGCGGGCCGAGCGGCGCGGACGCGTCCGGGTCCTCGGCCAGTGCGGGGCCGGGCGGGGTGCCCGGCCCGGTGGCGGCCAGCCGCCAGGCGGGGGCGGCGGGCGGCAGCAGCGCGCCCTCCCGGTCGAAGCGGCGCAGCCGCGGCACCCGGGCGGTCCCGGAGCGCAGCGCGAGCTGTTCCTCGCCGCCGGCCAGGGCGGCCCCGAGGAGGGCGAGGGAGGCCGGGTCCGCGTCGAGGTCGACGACGGCGAACCGGCCGGGGTGCTCGTTCTGCGCGGACCGCAGCAGGCCCCAGACGCCGGCGGCGGCGAGATCGGTCACGTCCTCGCCGGGCGCGGTGGCGACCGCGCCCCGGGTGACGACGGTGAGCCGTCCGTCGCCGGGGCGCTCCAGCCAGGACTGGAGCGCGGTCAGGGCACGGGAGACCAGGTCGCCCGCGGTGTGCGGGCCGTCGCCGGCCAGCGGCAGCAGCACCTCCACCGTCTCCTCCGCCCCGGCCCGGCCGGTGTGTGCGGCCAGTTCGTCGAGGCCGGCGGCCCGGCGGGCGCCGGGCAGGGCGGCGGTGAGGCCGAAGGGGTCGGCGCCCAGGACGGCGCAGCGCGGGGCCTCGCCGGTGACGGGCGTCTCGGGCCAGCCGACGGCGAACAGGGCGTCGGCGCGGGCGGTGCGCAGCCCGGCCGCGCCGACCGGCCGGAGCGTCAGGGAGTCGGCCGTGAGCACCGGCCGGCCCGACCCGTCGGCCAGCAGCAGGGCGTACACGTCGTCGGCGCGCCGGGTCAGGCGGGCCCGCAGGCGGCCGCTTCCGGCGGCGTGCAGCCGCACCCCGGACCAGTCGGCGGGCTGGACGGCGGCCGTGTCGCCGCCCGCCGCGGCGGGGACGGCGAGCAGCGCGGCGGCGGCCAGCGCCGGGTGCAGCCCGTACCGTCCGGCCTCGCCCTGCCGGTCGGCGGGCAGGTGGACGTCGGCGCAGATGTCGTCGCCCGCCCGCCACACGGCCTGCAGGCCGCGGAACTCGGGCCCCAGCTCCTGCCCGGCGCCCGCGAGCCGTTCGTACAGCCCGTCCGGTCCGTCCGGCCCCTCCGGTCCGTCCAGGGCGACCGGTTCGGCGCCCTCGGGCGGCCAGGCGCCCGGGGTCCCGGCCGGTTCGGCCGGTTCGGCGGCCTGGGCGGCGGGCTTGAGCACGCCGGTGGCGTGCCGGGTCCACACGCCGTCGACGGCGGCGTCCTCGGGCCGGGTGTGCACGCTCAGCACGCGGGCGCCGCTGTCGTCGGCGGCCTCGACGTGCACCTGCACCACCAGCGCCCCGGCGGGCGGCACCACCAGCGGCGTGTGCACGGTGAGCCGGTCGATCCGGTCGCAGCCGGCCTGGTCGCCGGCGAGGACGGCGAGTTCGAGGAAGCCGGTGCCGGGGAACACCGTGTGACCGGCGACGGTGTGCCCGGCCAGCCACGGCTGGAGGTGCCGCGACAGCCGCCCGGTGAGCACCAGGCCGTCGCCGCCGGCCATCCGCACCAGCGCGCCGAGCAGCGGATGGTTCAGGGAGGTGAGGCCGACGGAGCCGACGTCGCCCGACGCGCCCCGGGTCTCGGCCCAGTAGCGGGTGCGCTGGAAGGCGTAGGTGGGCAGCTCCGTGCGCCGGGCCCCGGTGCCGGCGAACACCGCCGGCCAGTCGACGCGGACGCCGCCGAGGTGGGCGCGGGCGAGCGAGGTGACCATGCGGTCCAGGCCGCCCTCGTCGCGGCGCAGGGTCTCCAGCGTGACCGCGTGGACGCCGGTGGCGTCGATGGTCTGCTCGACGCCGAGGGCCAGCACCGGGTGGGGGCTGGACTCCACGAAGGCGCGGTGGCCGTCGGCGAGCAGCCCGCGCACGACCAGTTCGAACAGGACGGGTTCGCGGGTGTTGCGGTACCAGTACTCGGCGTCCATCGTCGCGGTGTCGATCAGTCCGCCGGTGACCGTGGAGTACAGGGGCACGCTGCCGGAGCGCGGGGTCACGGGCGCGAGCAGCTCCAGCAGCCGCTCGCGCAGCGGGTCGACGAGCGCGCAGTGGGTGGGCACCGTGGCGGCCACCAGCCGGGCGCGGACGTCGTCGGCCTGGCAGGCGGCGACGAACTCCTCCAGGGCCGCGCCCTCGCCGGCCACCGCCACCGAGCGGGGGCCGTTGACGCCGGACACCGACAGCCGGCCCGGCCAGCGCGCCAGGCGTTCCTCGACCTCGGCCACCGGCAGGGCCACCGCGGCGACCGCGCCCTTGCCCACCAGGGTCTCGGCGAGCAGGCGGCTGCGCAGGGCGATGATCCGGGCGGCGTCGTCCAGGCCGAGGGCGCCCGCCACGTAGGCGGCGGCGATCTCACCCTGGGAGCTGCCGACCACCGCGTCCGGCCGCACCCCGTAGGAGCGCCACAGCTCGGCGAGGGAGACCATCACGGTGAACAGCACCGGCTGGATGACCTCGATGCGCTCCAGGGAGGCGGCGCCGGGCGCGCCGCGCAGCACGTCCATGGGGTCCCAGTCGACGTACCGGGCGATGGCCTCGGCGCAGCGGGCGGCGGACTCGGCGAAGACCGGGGAGGCGTCGAGCAGTTCGCGTGCCATGCCGGTCCACTGCGAGCCCTGGCCCGGGAACACGAAGACGACCTTGCCGGGGGCCGGGGCGCCCAGCAGCACCCCGTCGCTGTCGTGGCCCTCGGCCAGCGCCCGGAGCGCCTGGAGGAATCCCTCGCGGTCCGCGGCGAGGACGGCGGCCCGCCGGTCCAGGGCGGTGCGGGTGGTGGCCAGCGAGTACGCCACGTCCGCGTCCGTGGGCGCGGGGTCGGCGAGGAGCCGCTCCCGCAGCGCCCGCGCCTGCGCGCGCAGCGCGGTGTCGCCGCGGGCGGACAGCAGCCAGGGCAGCCGCGCGGGTACGGCGGCACCGGACCGCCCGGGCGCGGCCTCCCGGTCGCCGGTGCCCCCGGCGGTGTCCTCGCCGGTCATCTCCTCGGCGGTGGCGGGCTGCGGGGCCTGTTCCAGGATGACGTGGGCGTTGGTGCCGCTGATACCGAACGAGGACACGCCCGCCCGGCGCGGCCGGCCGGTGTCGGGCCAGGCGCGGGCGCCGGTGAGCAGTTCCACCGCGCCCGCCGACCAGTCGACGTTCGGGGTGGGCTCGGTGACGTGCAGGGTCTTCGGCAGCACGCCGTGGCGCAGGGCCTGCACCATCTTGATCACGCCGCCGACGCCGGCCGCGGCCCCGCTGTGCCCGATGTTGGACTTCAGCGAGCCCAGCCACAGCGGCCTGGCGGCGGGCCGGGCCTGCCCGTAGGTGGACAGCAGCGCCTCGGCCTCGATGGGGTCGCCGAGGCTGGTGCCGGTGCCGTGCGCCTCGACGGCGTCCACCTCGGCGGGCGACACCCCGGCGTTGGCGAGCGCCTGCCGGATGACCCGCTGCTGCGAGGGCCCGTTGGGCGCGGTCAGCCCGTTGGAGGCGCCGTCCTGGTTGACGGCCGAGCCACGCAGCACCGCCAGCACCGGGTGGCCCAGGCGCAGCGCGTCGGAGAGCCGCTCGACGGCGACGACGCCCGCGCCCTCGCTCCAGCCCGCGCCGTCGGCGTCCGCCGAGAACGCCTTGGAGCGGCCGTCGGGCGCCAGCGCGCGCTGCCCCGACAGGGCGATGTGCACGGCGGTCGTGGACAGCGTGGTGACGCCGCCGGCCAGCGCCAGGTCGCACTCGCCCGCCCGCAGCGCCTGGGCGGCCAGGTGCAGGGCGACCAGGGAGGAGGAGCAGGCGGTGTCGACGGTGACCGCGGGCCCCTCCAGGCCCAGGACGTAGGAGACCCGGCCGGACAGCACGCTGTTGGAGGTGCCGGTGGAGCCGTAGGAGTCCAGGCCCTCGGGGCCGGCCGCCAGCAGCGTGCCGTAGTCCTGCTGGTTCAGCCCGGCGAAGACGCCCGTGCGGCTGCCGCGCAGGGCGTGGATGTCGATGCCGGCCCGCTCCAGCGCCTCCCAGGAGGTCTCCAGCATCAGCCGCTGCTGGGGGTCCATGGACTGGGCCTCGCGCGGGGAGATGCCGAAGAAGGCCGCGTCGAAGGAGGCGATGTCCTCGACGAACCCCCCTTCGCGGGCGTAGCAGGTGCCCTCGTGCTCGGGGTCGGGGTGGTAGAGGGTGTCCAGGTCCCAGCCGCGGTCGGTGGGGAAGGGGCCCACCGCGTCGACGCCGTCGGCGACCAGCCGCCACAGGTCCTCCGGCGAGGTCACGCCGCCGGGGTAGCGGCAGGCCATGCCGACGATCGCGATGGGCTCGGTGGTCCGGGCCTCCAGTTCGCTCAGGCGCTGGCGGGTGCGGTGCAGTTCCGCACCGGCCTTCTTCAGGTAGTCACGCAGCTGCTGCTCGTTGGCCATCGGGGTTCAGTCCTCTCCGATTTCCGCGCTGATGAAGTCGAAAAGCTCTTCATCCGAGGCGGAATCGAGCTTGCTGGTGATGTCGGCGTCGCCGGTGGCGCCCGGGCCGCGGCCGTCGAAGGCGGCGGCCAGGGCCTTGAGCCGGACGGCGGCCTGTTCGCGTACGGCGGTGTCGAGTCCGTCGGCCGCGAGCGCGGCCTCCAGGTGGTCGAGCTGGGTGAGCAGGGGCAGCGGGGCGCCCGCCACGGAGCGCAGCAGCCTGCTCTCCAGGTGGTCGGCGAGCGCGTCCGCGGTGGGGTGGTCGAAGACCAGCGCGGCGGAGAGCCGGACGCCGGTGGCGGCGACCAGGGCGTTGCGCAGTTCGACCGCGGTGAGCGAGTCGAAGCCGAGGTCCCGGAAGGAGCGGTTCGCGTCCAGTGGCACGCCGGGCCCGTAGTCGAGGACGGCGGACACGTGGTGGTGGACGAGGTCGAGCAGCATCTGGTGCCTGCGGTGGGCGGGCTGCTCGGCGAGGAGTTCGGCCAGCGGCCGCCCGTCCCCGGCGCGGGCCGCCGCGGCGCGCCGCAGCGGGGCGGGCACCAGGGCGCGGAAGGCGGCGGGCAGGGTGCCCGCCTCCGCCTTGCGGCGCAGGACGGCCGGGTCCAGCCGCATCGGGACCAGGGTGGCGTCCGGTGCCCGCCACGCGGCGTCGAACAGGGCGAGTCCCTGCTGCGGGGAGAGCGGCAGCACCCCGGCGGCGGCCATGCGGCGCCGGTCGGTGCCGGAGAGGTCCGCCGACATGCCGGTGGTGGTCTCCCACAGGCCCCACGCCAGCGACACGGCGGGCAGTCCGGCCGCCCGGCGGTGGTGGGCCAGCGCGTCCAGGAAGGCGTTGGCGGCCGCGTAGTTGGCCTGCCCGGCGCCGCCGAGCGTGCCGACGCCGGAGGAGAACAGCACGAAGTGCGTCAGCGGCAGGCCGCGGGTCAGCTCGTGCAGGTGGAGCGCGGCGTCGGCCTTGGGCCGCAGCACGGTGTCCACGCGCTCGGGGGTGAGCGTGGTGACCACCCCGTCGTCGACGACGCCCGCGATGTGCACGACGGCGGTCACCGGGTGCTCCGGCGGTACGGACTCCAGCGCGGCGGCCAGCGCCTCCCGGTCGGCGGTGTCGCAGGCGACGGCCCGCGCCTCGGCGCCGTGCTCGGCGGCCTCCCGCCGCAGCGCCCGCGCCCGCGGGTCGGCCTCCCCCTTCCGGCTGAGCAGCAGCAGCCGCTGCACCCCGTGCGCGGCCACCAGGTGCCGCACCACCTCGCCGCCGATGCCGCCGGTGGCCCCGGTGACCACGACGGTGCCGTGCGAGGCCACCGGCGCGGTGCCGGGAGCGGCCTGAGGCGCGGCGGGCGCGGGCGCCGGGGTGAGACGGGGCACCAGGACCGCGTCCGCCCGGACGGCGAGGTGGGGTTCGTCCCCGGTCAGCGCGGTGGTCACCGCCGCGGGCAGCAGCGCGGCGGCCGGCTCCGTGCCGTCCACGTCGATCACCGCGCACCGGTCGGGGTGCTCGGCCTGCGCCGACAGCAGCAGCCCGCGGGCCGCGGCCTGCGCCGGGTCGGGCTCGGTGAGGTCGCCGGCGGCGACGGCCGCCGTGGTGACGAACACCAGCCGCGCCTCGGCCAGCCGCTCGTCCGCCAGCGCCTGCCGGGCCAGCGCGAGGGCCCGGTGGGTGGTGAGCCGGACGGAGGCGGCCCGCGGCCCGGGCTCGGTGGCGACCGGGATCACCACCACGTCCGGGCACCCCTGCGCCCCGGCCGCCTCGCCCGCGGCGTCCAGGCCCGGATGGGCGGAGACGGTCGGCACGCCCTGCCCGGCCAGCGTCTTGGCCAGGGTCTCCGCGTCGGGGCCGGTCACCGCCCAGACGGCGGGCGGGCGGGCGTCGTGCGCCGGGCCGGGCAGCGGCGTCCAGGCCAGCCGGTACAGGCCGTCCGGCGTCCCGCCGGCCGCCGACCGGGCGGGCGTCGCCCCGGTGCGCACCTCGACCCGGTCCGCCGCCAGCACCGGCTCCCCGTCCGGATCGGTCAGCAGCGCGGTGACGGCGCCGTCGCCGGTGACCGTCACCGCGGCGCGTACGGCGGTGGCGCCGATGGCGTACCGGGTCAGGCCGGTGAACCGGACGGGCGGCCCGGCCACTTCGGCGATCAGCTCCGCCAGGCCGGTCAGCAGCGCGGGGTGCAGGGCGTGGCGGTCGGCGGTGCGCGCCTGCTCCTCGGTCAGGGCCAGCTCGGCGTGTCCCGTGGCCGCCGGGCGCTGCGCGGCGTCCGGTCCGGCGGGGCCGGTGCCGGGCGGCGGCCCGTCCGCGGTGCCGGCCGCGGGCGGGACGGGGGCGGTCGGCTCGCCGTCCAGGGCGCCGGTGGCCAGGGTCGTCCAGCGCCCGTCCGTCCCGTCCCCGGCGGCGATGTGGACCGTGAAGGGCCGGGTGCCGTCCGGGGCGGCCGCGGCCGTCTCCAGGCGCAGCGGGGCACCGGGCCGCAACGGGGCGCCGGTGAGGGCGAGTTCGGCCACCCGGTGGTGGCCGAGGCGCGCCCCGGCCCACAGCGCCGCGTCGAGCAGCAGCGCGTGGGCCGCCGCCTCCGGGCCGCCGGCGCCCGTGCCGTCCGGTGTGTCCGGTGCCGTCCCGCTGAAGAGGTGGACGCCCGAGGCGGAGAGTTCCGTGGCCGCCGTCAGGAGGGGGTGGCCGGTGCCGGTCAGCCCGGCCGCGGCCAGGGCGGCGGGACCGGCGGCGGGGGCGTCCAGCCAGTAGCGGCGGTGCTGGAAGGCGTACGTCGGCAGGTCGGTGCGGCGCGCGCCGGTGCCGTCGTGGAACGCCTGCCAGTCGACGCCGCCGGTGCGCGCGTGCAGACGGCCGAGCGCGGTGAGCAGGGTGCGCACCTGGTCGCGGTCGCGGCGCTGGGCGGCGAGGGAGCGGGCCCGGTCGCCGGCCGTCTCCTGGGCCATGGCGGTGAGCACGCCGTCGGGGCCCAGTTCGAGGAAGGTGGTGACACCGGCGTCGAGCAGGGCGCGCACCCCGTCGGCGAACCGCACCGCGTGGCGCACGTGCCGCACCCAGTAGGCGGGGTCGCACAGCTCTCCGGGGCGGACGGGCCCGCCGGTCAGGTTGGACACCACCGGCAGTTTCGGCTCGGCGAACTCCACGGCGGCCAGCTCCTGTCCGAAGGCGGCCAGCATGGGTTCCACCAGCGGCGAGTGGAAGGCGTGGCTGACGGTGAGCCGCTTGCTGCGCAGGCCCGCCGCAGCGCACCGGCCGGCCGCGGCGGCGACGGCCGCCTCGTCGCCGGAGAGCACCACCGAGGCGGGCCCGTTGACGGCGGCGACGGTGAGGGTGTCCAGGCCCTCCAGCAGGGCGGCGGCCTCCTCCTCGGCGACGGCCACGGAGAGCATGGCGCCGCCCTCGGGCAGGGCCTCCATCAGCCGGGCGCGGGCGGCGACCACGCGGGCCGCGTCGGCGGTCGACCACACGCCGGCCGCGTGGGCGGCGGCCAGCTCGCCGACCGAGTGGCCGAGCAGCGCGGCGGGGGTGACGCCCCATCCGGTCAGCAGCCGGTACAGGGCCACCTCCACGGCGAACAGGCCGGTCTGGGTGTACAGCGTCCGGTCGAGCAGCGCGGCCTGCGCCGAGCCGGGCTCGGCGAACAGCACGCTCCGCAGCGGCCCGGGCAGGTGCGCGTCGAGCGCGTCGCAGACCTCGTCGAGGGCCTCGGCGTACGCCGGGAACGCGGCGTACAGCTCGCGGCCCATGCCCAGGCGCTGCGCCCCCTGCCCGGTGAACAGGAAGGCGAGCGAGCCCTCGGCCGGCTGTTCGGCGGCGGTCAGCCGGTCGGGGTCGGTGAGCGCGGCGCGCGCCTCGTCGGCGTCCGCGGCGACCACGACGGCCGTGTGGTCGAGCACGGCCCGCGTCGTGGCGAGCGAGAACGCCACGTCGGCGAGGTCCGCGCCCTCCCCGATCCGCTCCGCCACCCGCGCGGCCTGGTCGCGCAGCGCCTCCCGGGTGCGGGCGGAGACCAGCAGCGGCACGGGGTGGGCCAGGGGCTCGCGGCTGTCGCTTATACACATCTGACGCTGCCGACGA
>NZ_WYCT01000137.1 GCF_011008945.1 Streptomyces harenosi | reverse complement strand
CGCCCGCTCCGCCCCGTCTCCCACCTCCACGAGGAGATCACCCATGCCCCTTCCCGTCCCTCGCTCCTTCTCGGTGCAGTGGGGTTCCGACTCCGTCCTGGTGTCGAACGTCGACCCCGGGCTGCCCTCCCCCACCACGGACGCCGACCTCGCCACGGTGGTGGCAGCGGGCCGGAACAACCCGGCCGCCCTGCTGCCCGAGGCCGCCTGGCAGGCCATCGCCCGCGCCACCACCAGCCCCGACGCGGTGGCCGTCCAGCTACGGCCCACGGCGGCCGAGCCGACCGGGCTGCTCATGGTGGAGAACGTCGACGGCGCCACCCTGCGCTCGGTCGTCACCCGGGTGCACCTGAGCGAGCTGCTGCCCGGCATCCAGCCCCGTACCGGCATGGAGGTCATGGAGATCCCCGACCCCCAGGTGCAGGGGGTCACGGACGGCGGCCGTCCCTGCGCCAGCGTCCGGTACCGCTTCCAGGACCTCGAGCACCTGCGGAACCACGTGTGGCAGACCCTGCACGGCACGCTCTCGCTCAACAGCTACGGGCCCTCCATCCTCGCCCGCAAGGTCACCCGCAACCTGATCACCCACCCGGTCGAGATCACCTTCGAGGACGGCACCGAGTCCTTCCACGCCCTGGTGGTCCGGGACGGCATCACCCGGCTCGCCAGCGCCTGGGAGGTGCTCGCCGGTCCCGACGCCGAGGCGGCGGACGTCGCCCAGCTCGCCGTCGACTCGCTCTTCGGCAAGACGGCGGCCGCCCCCGGACCGGGCGGCGAGCCCCTGGAGCGACGGCTGGCCGCGGGGCGGGAGAAGTGGCGCCGCAGGCTCAGGGAGGAGTTCGCCCGGGAGATCGCCGCGCCGGAACCCGGGCCGCGGGCCGCCCAGATCGCGCAGACCTACGTCGTGCCCGCGCAGATCGCCGTGGGTGCCGAGGGGCACCCGGGCCACCTCCTCGCCGCCGAGGACATCTTCGACGACGCGATCCGGTCCGTACTGGCCTCCGTGCACGTGGAGTTCAAGCAGTGGGACACGGCCGCGCAGAACGTCGAGGTCGCCACCCGCGCCCTGAAGCGGGTGATCCAGCTCGGCGACTCGCTGGTGCCGAGGGACGACCTCCAGACCATCTACGGACTCGCCGTGGGCCGGATCCCCGTGGAGGAGCTGCCCCGCGTCTTCGACGAGGACCCGGCGCCCCCCGGCACGGCCCTGTGGCGAGCGGTCTATCTGGTGCACTCCCTGACCAGGCCCGAGCTCCTGGAACCCCTCAAGGACCAGGCCAAGGCCATCAAGGGCGGCAAGCGCATGGGGCTCAAGGGCTTCGCGGAACTCCTCGGCCCGCTGATCGACCAGCCCTGGCGGGCGCACAAGAAGCACGTCACCAAGCAGGCGCGCAACGCCTGGAACAACGGCGGTGTGCTGACCTCCGACGTGATCCAGGAGTGGGAGCCGCGGCCCACCGGCGACTTCACCACCCTCGTGGGGCCCGCGATGGCCGGGGACATCGACGCGCGCTGCACCCTGGCCGTGGCCGGCGGAGTGGCCCTGATCGCCGACAAGCTGCTCACCCGGAACGTCGGTTCCGCCCTGATGGCCGCCAAGGAGAAGGGCGGCGTGCCCTTCCGCGCCGACGTCAACCAGGTGATCGAGGACCTGTCCCAGGAGCACAACGAGGTGGGCCTGTGGACCCTGGCCCTGGCCGCCCAGCGGTTCCGCGGCGACTCGCTGCCGGAGAACGCGGTGACCATGCGGCAGCTCGTGCACAAGCAGCGGACCGGCGGTGCGGCCGGGTCCGCGGGCGCGTCGTACGCGCACCTGAAGGTGGACCTCTCCGCCCCGGACCGGATCGAACGCGACGACGACGGGGTGCCGGTGCTGCTGCACCAGTGGGACGTCGTCTGGGCCTCGAACCCCGACCGCGCCCGCAAGGCCCACCCCCCGAGGCCCGCCCTGGTCCCCCCGCCCCGCCCGGCCTCCTCCGACGGCGCCGCGAACCCGGAACAGCACGCGGACGGCACGGCGGGTACGGCGGGTACGGCGGGTACTGAGGGTATGGACGGCACGGACGGCGCGGACCGCGGGCCGTCAGGTGCGCGGGCGGCGGGCGCGGACGGCGGGCCGGGACCCGACCCGCGGCCGGCCAGCCGACGCGCCGCCGACTACCGGCAGGTGCTGCGGTCGAACGTGACGGCGGCCCGGGACGCCCTGGACCAGCTCCTCCTGCTGGACCCGGAGGTGGGCAGCCACACCCCCGTCGTCCCGCAGAGCACCCTGGACCTCCTCCTCGAGCAGCTCGTCAGCCTCCAGGCGGACGTGGAGAACCTGCGCCGCAGGACCGCGCGGGCCGGCGATGCCGCGGCGGACCAGGACGCCGACGAGGAGGCGGTCGAGGCGGGCGTCCGGACCGGCTCGGACGCCTGACGTCACACGTCGGCGTCCATGCCCGCCAGCACCAGCGGCAGCCGGTCCGCCCCGCCCTCGGCCAGGCGGACCGGCACGCCCCAGTCCTGCTGGTGGACGTGGCAGGCCGGGTACTCGTTGGCGGGGTCGTCGTCGCAGGAGGCCGCCATCGCGGAGACGTGCAGGACCCCCTCGGGGACGGCCGGGTCGAGTTCCAGGTCGCGGGAGAGGTCGGTGCCCGCGCCCCCGCCGTTCAGCAGCAGCTCGGGCGGGGTGGCGGAGACCAGCAGCCGGGTCGAGGGACCGTACCGGGTGTCGAGCTTCTGCCCCACCGGGGCCTCGAAGATCACGTCCAGCCGGAGCCGGCCGGGGGCCACCTCGGTCGCCGCGCGCTGCGTGCGGTGGGCGACGGCCTCCACCCGCACCGCCTCCTCCGGCAGCCGGAGCCGGGTCAGGCGGTGCCGGGCCGACTCCACCACCACGATGTCGTCGCCCGCGAGGACCGCGTCGCTGGGCTCGCGCAGATCCGTCGCCAGGGTGGTCACCTGCCCGGTGTGCGGGTCGTAGCGGCGCAGGGCGTGGTTGTAGGTGTCGCTGACGGCGACCGAGCCGTCCGGCAGCGCGGTGACGCCCAGCGGGTGCTGGAGCAGGGCCTGGCCGGCGTCCCCGTCCCGGTGCCCGAAGTCGAACAGCCCGGTGCCCACCGCGGTGTGCACGGCGTCGTCGAGGTCCACCCAGCGCAGCGCGGACGTCTCGGAGTCGGCGAGCCACAGCCGCTCGGGGGTGGCGGCGAGCCCCGAGGGCTGCGCGAACCACGCCTCGGCGCCCGGGCCGTCGACCAGACCCTCGTTGGTCGTCCCGGCCGCGACCGCGACGGTCCCGGCGGCCGGGTCGTACGCCCAGAGCTGGTGGACGCCGGCCATGGCGATCCACACCCGGCCGTTCCACCAGGCCACGTCCCAGGGCGAGGAGAGGCTGACCTCGCGCCCGGGGCCGGAGGTGGCATCGCCCTGCATCCACTGACGGCCGGTCCCGGCCAGGGTGGAGACCTCGCCGGAGGCCGGGTCGAGGCGGCGCAGGGCGTGGTTGACGGTGTCGGCGACGACCACGGAGCCGTCCTCCAGCAGCGCCAGGCCCTGCGGCTCGTTGAAGGCCGCGGTGGCGGCGTCCCCGTCCGCGAAGCCGCGCGCCCCGGTGCCGATCCGGCGCACCACGCTCTCCCCGTCCGGCGCGAGCTCCACGAGCTGGTGCCGGGTGGTGTCGCTGACCAGGAAGTTCCCGGACGGCAGCAGCAGGGCCTTGCCGGGGAAGCGCAGGGTGGTCGGCTCCGGCTCCGGCGGCACGTACGGCCCGTCGCCGCGCCGCAGCGTCCCCTTCGCCGTGTGCTCGGCCTCCAGCTCCTCCACCAGCCGCTCGATGGCGTGGGCGTGCCCCTCGCCGGCGTGCTGGGCGACGACGTACCCCTCGGGGTCGATCACCACGAGCGTGGGCCAGGCCCGCACCGCGTACTGCTTCCAGGTGGCCAGCTCGGGGTCGTCCAGGACGGGGTGCTCGACGCCGTACCGCTCCACGGCGTCCAGCACCGCCCGGTGTTCGGCCTCGTGCACGAACTTCGGCGAGTGCACGCCGACGATCACGACCGTGTCCCGGTGTTTCTCCTCCAGCTCGCGCAGCTCGTCCAGGACGTGCAGGCAGTTGATGCAGCAGAAGGTCCAGAAATCCAGGATCAGGATGCGACCGCGGAAATCGGCCAGGGTCAGGTTCTTGCCGCCGGTGTTGATCCAACCGCCCTTGCCGACCAGTTCCGGGGCACGGACACGCACACGCTTCGCCATACGTCCATCCTGCCTGACGCGGGGCGTCCGGATACCGACGGCCCGATCCGGACGAGGCGGCCGCGGCTCCCTCGTCCCTCCGTTCCGGGTCACGCGGCCGTGGCCGGTCACCGCGTGCCGGAACAGGGTCGTGCCCGGTGCGGCCGGTGGGTCGTCCTCGTCGCCGGCCAGGCGCTCGCCGCGCGAGTCGGCGAGGCGGAGGGCGTCGAACAGGCACTCCGCCAGCCTCGCGGCCGTGAAGCGCAGCTCCGCCCTGGACGCCTCCGGGTCGCCGAGCATCTGCCGGGCCGCCGCCAGCACCTCGTGCCCGAGGCCGAGCTGCGCCTCCTCCATCTCGTCGGCGAGCCGGCTGAGCATGCTGTCCGGGTCGTCCGTGTCGAGGTACACCGGCTTGCCGTCCTCGGACCACGGCAACAGACGGAGGCGGCTCATGCGACCGCCTCCCCGGACAGGTCGACGCCCCGCGGCGCCACGACCAGCCGGGCACGTCGCCGGAGCCGGCGTTCGTGTTCCACACGGTGCTCGTGGGCGAGGACGTACGGCCGGACCAGGCCGACGGCTTCACCGTCCAGCACGGCCGAACGGGGGCAGTGACAAGACCGAGGCGAAATGGGGAGCGTGTGCGAAACCGATGCCCGATGGCGGCCCGCCGAAGGAAGCAGTAACCCCAGCAGCATCCGAAACAGCCGCACTGTGGTTCGGAGCACGTCGTAACCTCCGAGCAGGTTGGTGGCCATGCCCCCGGGGCCGTCGCCACGGTCGCGGGGGTCCGTTCGCCAGAACCCTTTCGCCCCTTCCTGCACGAAGCCATGTCATGGCCCTATAGGTGCGTCCTATATTCGGCGCATGGGGGAGACTCGCGCGGATTTGTGGTCACATCCGCACTTGGTTGCGGCGGTAACGTCCGAGGACTGGGCTGCCGTCTTCCGCACCTACCGGCAGCTCACCGGGTTGAGCCAGACGAAGCTCGGGGAACGGGTCGGACTCGTCCAGCCCGAGGTGTCCAACATCGAGCGCGGTAGACGTCACGTCACCTCCGTAGAGGTGAGGCAGCGCATCGTGGGCGGGCTTCGCGTACCGGCGCATCTCCTGGCGGCCGACCAGCCTTGCGTCGACACTCCGGTGCCCGCGCTCACTCTGCCCGGCCCCGGCCCGGACGATGATCTGCTGACGCGGGTCACGAGCGTGGTCGACGGCGAGCACCGAGTGGACGCCGCCACGCTCGACTGGCTCGACCGGCTGCTGGCGGAGCACCGCCGGGCCGAGGACGAGATCGGTTCACGGCCGCTGGTCGGCTTGATGCGTCAGCAGCTCCGGACGGTGGTGGACCTGTACGGCAGTGCGCGGGGTCCGTTGGCGGACCGGGTCGTTCGCCTGGCCTCCGAGCACGCGCAGTTCCTGGCGTGGATGGCACAGGACCAGGGGCAGACGGCGGCCGCTCTCGCCTGGTACGACCGCAGCCACGAGTGGGCCTTGGAGGCCGGTGACGCCAACATGGCGGCTACGACGCTCAGCATGAAGGCGCACATGGCGTGGTCGGGCGGTCGTGGGGACCGCTGCGTGCGCCTGGCGGAGGCCGCCCGCTGGTCCGCCCCGGGGACGTCCCTCGGGGTCCAGGGCATGGCCGCTCAGATGGCGGCCCGCGGCCACGCGCTCAACGGTGCCGCCGACCCCGCCCGGCGGCTGCTGGACGAGGCACAGGAACTCATCGGCCGCGCGGCACGGCACCCGGAGGACGAGCCACCGTGGATGTACTTCTACGGCGAGACGTGGTTCACCTTGCAGCGGGGCATGGCCGCTCTCCATCTGCGCGACTGGAAGGCGGCCGTCGACGACCTCACGGCCGGGCTGGCCGTGCTGCCGGAGGAGTACCGGCGCGACAGGACGTGGTACCGGGCGTGCCTGGCCCATGCCCTGGCCGAAGCCGGTGAGGCGCCGCACGCTGCCTCGGTGGCGCTGACGATCGTGCCCGACGCGACTGACATCGGCCGCCCCCACGCGTGGAACGAGCTGCACGCGGTGGCCGCCGTCCTGATGCGGCGCGGGGCGAAGGAGGCACGGCAGCTCGTGGCCGCCCTGCGGACGTACGGCTGACGGCCGCCGGACGCGGGACGGCCCGCGCGCCCCGGTCGTGTGGGCCGGCGGGCGCGGGCCGCGGCGGCGGAGGCGGTCCGGGCGGCGGAGGCGGCCCCCGCGCGCCCCGCGTCACCGCAGCGCGTGTCCCGTCGTGGCGTCCACGTGGTCCGGGACGTCCTCGTGGCGGTCGCCGACGGTGAGGGTGCCGGTGGGTTCGAAGAGGAGGATCTCGGTGGGGACGGGGGCGTACGGCCTGTGTTCCGTGCCGCGCGGCACCGTGAAGACGGCGCCCCTCGGCAGGACCACCGTGCGTTCGCCGGCCGCCTCGCGCAGGGCGATGTGCAGTTCGCCGTCGAGGACGAGGAAGAACTCGTCGGTGTGGTCGTGCACGTGCCAGACGTGCTCGCCCTCGACCTTGGTGACGCGGACGTCGTAGTCGTTGACGGTGGTGACGATGCGGGGGCTCCACTGCTCGTCGAAGGAGGCGAGTGCGGTGGCGAGGGAGATCGGTTCGGGGGTCATGCGGTCATCCTCGGGGTACCGCGGGCGGGGCACGAGTGCTAGGAATCGCACATGCCGCAACGATCCTCTCAACCTGCCCGGGCCGTGCGTCCGCACCGTGTGGCCGTGATCGTCGACGAGGGAACCAACCCGTTCGAGGTGGGCGTCGCCACCGAGCTGTTCGGGCTGCCGCGGCCCGAGCTGGGGGCCGGCGCTCCGCTGTACGAGGTGACGCTGTGCACGCCGGACCCGCGGGTGCGGATGAACCACGGCTTCTTCACGCTGACCGGCGTGCCGGGCCTGGAGGCGGCGGACGGCGCCGACACTCTCGTCGTACCGGGCCGTCCGGACAACGTCGTCCCGCGCGGGCCGGCCGTCCTGGACGCGATCCGCCGTACGTACGCGCGCGGGGCGCGCGTGGTGAGTTTCTGCACCGGCACCTTCGCGCTCGCCGAGGCCGGGCTGCTGGAGGGGCGCCGGGCGACGACCCACTGGATGTGGGCGGAGTCCTTCCGCGCGCTGCACCCGGGGGTCCTGCTGGAACCGGACGTGCTCTTCGTGGACGAGGGCCGGATCCTCACGGCCGCGGGGAGCGCCGCCGCGCTGGACCTCGGGCTGTACCTGTGGCGGCTCGACCACGGCGCGGAGATCGCCAGCGCCGTCTCGCGGCGGCTGGTGTTCGCCGCGCACCGCGACGGGGGGCAGCGGCAGTTCGTGGAGCGTCCGGTGCCCGCCGTACCCGACGAGTCGCTGGCGCCGCTGCTGGCGTGGGCGCAGGAGCGGCTGGGCGAGCCGCTGACGGTGGCGGATCTGGCGGCCCGCGCGGCGGTGTCCCCGGCCACGCTGCACCGGCGGTTCCGGGCGCAGCTCGGCACGACCCCGCTCGCCTGGTTGACGGCCGAGCGGGTCACCCTCGCCCGCCGGCTGATCGAGCGTGGCGAGGCGCGGCTGGACGTGGTGGCCGCCCGGTGCGGCCTCGGGACGGCCGCGAATCTGCGGGCGCGGCTGCGCCGGGAGACCGGGCTCAGCCCGTCGGCCTACCGGCGGCGTTTCGCGGCGGCCGCCGGGGAACCGCTCCGTGCATGAGATTCCTCGTGTACGACCGGCTCCTCGGCTTCGGTGACGACTACTGGATCGAGGACGACCGCGGCGCCAAGGTCTTCCTCGTCGACGGCAAGGCGATGCGCCTGCGGGACCGGTGGGAGCTGAAGGACGCCCGGGGGCGGGTCCTGATCGACATCCGGCAGAAGATGCTCGCCCTGCGGGACACGATGGTGATCGAGCGGGGCGGCGAGCCGCTGGCGCGGATCAGGCGCAAGCGGCTGTCCCTGCTGCGCCACCACTACCGGGTGTCCCTGGCCGACGGGAACGAGCTGGACGTCAGCGGCCGCATCCTCGACCGGGAGTTCGCCATCGAGTACGACGGCGAGCTGCTGGCCGTCGTCTCCCGGCGCCTGCTGACCGTGCGGGACACCTATGGCGTGGACATCGTCCGCGAGGACGCCGATCCGGCGCTGCTCATCGCGGTGACGGTCTGCGTGATCCACCTCTCGGAGAAGGAGCGGGAGGAGGGCTGACCCGCCGGGCCCGCACGGCTCCCGGCGCGGACCGCCCACCGGCCCCGCACGGCTCCCGGCGCGGACCGCCCACCGGCCCCGCACGGCTCCCGGCGCGGACCGCCCACCGGCCCCGCACGGCTCCCGGCGCGGACCGGCCACCGGCCCGGCGCGGCCGCCGGGGCCCGGGCCCGCCCGCTCAGGGGGCCACCGGCGCGGCGAAGCCGCTGCCCCGGCGGGAACACCGCCCCGGCGCGGCTACCGGCGCGGCGGTGCGTCCAGGCCCAGGACGCGGTCCTTCAGCGCCGGGAAGCGTTCCCGGGTGGCCGCCACCGTCGCCGGGTCGAACTCCACGGTGAGGACCTGCTCGTCCGGGCCCGCCTCCGCGAGCACCTCTCCCCAGGGGTCGACCACGATCGAGTGACCGGCCTGCGGAACTCCCGCGTGGGCCCCGGCCGTTCCGCACGCGAGGACGAACGCCTGGTTCTCCACCGCCCGCGCCCGGGCCAGCAGCGTCCAGTGGGAGCGGCGGCGCTCGGGCCAGCCCGCCGGGACGACGAGCGTCTCGGCGCCGGCGTCGACCAGCCCGCGGAAGAGCTCGGGGAAACGGAGGTCGTAGCAGGTGGCCACGCCCAGCGTGGTGTGCGGCAGACGGACCGTCACCAGCTCGCTGCCCGCGCCCATCAGCACCGCCTCGCCCTTGTCGAAGCCGAAGCGGTGGATCTTGCGGTAGGCGGCGGCCAGCTCGCCGGAGGGGGAGAAGACGAGGGAGGTGTTGTACAGGGTGCCGTCCTGCGCCCGCTCGGGGATCGAGCCCGCGTGCAGCCACACGCCCGCCTCGCCCGCGGCCTCGGCCATCGCCTCGTACGTGGGGCCCCGCAGCGGCTCGGCCCCGGCGTCGAAGTCCTCGAAGGCGAAGGCCCCGGTGGTCCACAGCTCGGGGAGGACGACGAGGCCGGCGCCCGCCTGCTCCCGTACGAGACGGGCCACGCGCCGGCGGCGCGAGGCGACCGGTTCCGCCTCGTCCACGGCGATCTGGATCAGAGAAGCGCGCACACTACCACCGTCCTGGCCTTCGAGCCGTCCACACGGGCTTCCACACGGCCTACGATCGTCACACGAAAGCACTGCCGGGGTGCCGCACAGCAGCGTAACTTGGGGGTCCCCCCTGCTCGAAGCATGCTCGCAGCGGAGCGAGAGCTCGGGGGAGCCCGAAGACGCCCGCCGAGTGCAGCCACCTCCCACTGGCACCGCCGCCGCAACTGCCCGTGTACCGACCGCCGAGGGGTCCCGTTCCGTGAGTCTGCATCCCACCCTCCAGCCCTACGCCGATGCCTGGACCCACTCCATCGAGGCGATATCCGAGCTGGTCCAGCTGCTCGTGGAGGGCGAATGGAACCGGCGGACACCGTGCCCGGGGTGGTCGGTCCGGGACGTGGTCTCCCATGTCATCGGGCTGGACTCGGAGATGCTCGGCGACCCGCGTCCCATCCACACGCTGCCGCGCGACCTGTTCCACGTCACCACCGACCACCAGCGGTACATGGAGCTCCAGGTCGACGTCCGCCGCCACCACACGGCCCCGGAGATGACCTCCGAACTCGAGTACATGATCATCCGCCGCAACCGCCAGCTCCGCAACGAGAACCGCGATCCCGGTGCCCGGGTGCGCGGTCCCTTCGGCGCCGAGCTGACCCTGGAGGAGTCCATGCGGCGGCACGCCTTCGACGTGTGGGTGCACGAGCAGGACCTGCGCGCCGCCCTCGGCCGCCCCGGCAACCTCGACTCCCCCGGCGCCCACGTCGCCCGGGACGTGCTCCTCGAGGAGCTGCCCCGGGTCGTCGCCGAGGACGCGCACGCGCCGCGCAGCTCCGCCGTGGTGGTGGACGTCCACGGCCCGGTGGAGTTCCTGCGCACGGTGCGGGTGGACATCCAGGGCCGCGGCACCCTGGAGACGGTCCCCGCGCTCGGGCCGGCCGCCTCCCTCTCCCTCGACTGGGAGACCTATGTGCGCCTGGCGTGCGGCCGGGTCACGCCCGAGGCGGTGGCGGACCGCGTGAAGACCGACGGCGACCAGGAGCTGGCGGCGGCCATCCTGCGGAACTTCACGGTCACCCGGTAGCCCGCGCCCACCGGGCGGCCGGAGCACCGGGGTCGCACCCGCCGGAGCCGCGATCCCCGGCGGCGATCACGCGGGGACGTGCACCGTCTCCACCCGGCTCGCCACCAGCCGCTCCCGCTCCCGCCGGGCCGCGCGCCCGCGCAGCCGCAGGATCTGGGCGACGCCGAGCGCCTGGAGGACGAACACGGAGGAGAAGGCGACGGTGTAGTCGTCCCCGGTGGCGTCCAGCAGCACGCCGATGGCGAAGAGCGTGGTCATCGAGGCGACGAAGCCGCCCATGTTGGTGATCCCGGACGCCGTGCCCTGCCGCTCCGGCGGATTGGCCGGCCGCGCGAAGTCGAAGCCGATCATCGACGCCGGGCCGCACGCGCCCAGCACCACGCACAGCGCGATCAGCAGCCCCATCGGCGCGTGCGCACCGGGCCAGGCCAGGGTCGCCGCCCACAGGGCGGCCGTCGCGCCCACCGTGCCCAGCGCCAGCGGCAGCCGCGCCCCGTGGTGCCGGGCCACCACCTGGCCGTAGACCAGGCCGACCGCCATGTTCGACAGCACGACCAGGGTGAGCAGCTCACCGGCGGTGGCCCGGGACAGGCCCTGCGCCTCGACCAGGAACGGCAGCCCCCACAGCAGCAGGAAGACCATCCCGGGGAACTGGGTGGTGAAGTGCACCCACAGCCCCAGCCGGGTCCCCGGCTCCCGCCACGACCGGACGATCTGCCGCCGGACGTAGGCGGCCCCCTGGTGGCCGGGCGGCTCCGGTTCGTACCCCTCGGGGTGGTCCTTCAGGAACAGCAGCAGGAGGACGAAGACGGCGACGCCCGCCAGCGCGCTGCCGGCGAACGCGGCGGTCCAGCCCACGCCGTGCAGCAGCCGGGCCAGGACGAGGGTGGAGACCAGGTTGCCCGCCATCCCGGCCAGCCCCGCGAGCTGGCCGACCAGCGGCCCGCGGCGGGCCGGGAACCAGCGGGTGCCCAGCCGCAGCACGCTGATGAAGGTCATCGCGTCACCGCAGCCCAGCAGCGCCCGCGAGGCCAGCGCCATGCCGTACGACGGGGAGAAGGCGAAGCCCAGCTGGCCCGCCGTGAACAGCACCACGCCGAGGCCCAGCACCTTCTTGGTGCCGAGCCGGTCGACGAGCAGGCCGACGGGTATCTGCATGCCCGCGTAGACCAGGAGCTGGAGGATGGAGAAGGTGGACAGGGCCGAGGCGCCCACGTGGAAGCGGTCGGCGGCGTCGAGGCCGGCCACCCCCAGCGAGGTGCGGAAGATGACGGCGACGAAGTAGACGGCGACGCCGACGCTCCACACGGCGATCGCGCGCCGGCCGCCCGGCGGATCGGCGGGCGGGGTGGTGGAGCCGCTCATCGGACCTCCCCCCGGGCCAGGTGGGAGAACCAGCTCACATGGCGGTGGACGACGGCGACGGCCGCCTCCGCGTCCCCGGCGCGCAGCGCGTCGAGGATCTCCTCGTGCTCGGCGAGGGTCTTGGCGATCCGGTCGGGGTGGGAGTGCATGACCGCCACGCCCATCCGCAACTGCCGGTCGCGGAGCTGGTCGTAGAGCTTGGAGAGGATCTCGTTGCCGCCGCTGCGGACGATCTCCGCGTGGAAGCTGCGGTCGGTGACGGCCGCGGCGGCGAGGTCGCCCGCGGCGGCCTGCTCCTTCTGCCGGGCCAGCAGGTGCTCCAGCCGTTCGACCAGCCCGGGCGGGGCGGGGACGGCCTTGCGCGCCGCGTGCTCCTCCACCAGCAGCCGGGTCTCCACCACGTCGGCGATCTCCTGGGCGGAGACGGGCAGGACCAGGGCGCCCTTCTTGGGGTAGAGCCGGATCAGCCCCTCGACCTCCAGCCGCAGCAGCGCCTCGCGCACCGGGGTGCGGGAGACCCCCACGGCCTCGGCGAGCTCGCCCTCGGTGAGCAGGGTGCCGCCCTCGTAACGGCGTTCCAGGACGCCCTGCTTGACGTGGGTGTAGACGCGGTCGGCGGCGGGGGGTTGCTTCACGGCCATGGTCATGCCCACAGGATAGATACAACAGGGACGCATCACGGCGCCCGTCCATCATGCGGACACCACCGCCCGTGACCGGGGTACCCGCACCTCACCCGTGAATTCGTCCGCCGCACGGCACAACCATTCGCACCCGTCGTACGTCAGACAGACGCGGCCCCGTGCTGCTCGCACCTCAACCCGGCCGCGCACCCAGGGGCATTCAACGTAATCGGGGTAACTCACTTGAAGATCGGCATTCAGGGCATCCGCCTGCACAGAGCCGCCGCCGTCGCCGTGACCACCGGCGCCATGCTCGCGACCGGCGCCCTCTCCGCGGCGCCCGCGCAGGCCGCCACGGCGCCCACGATCGCCGCCAAGGGCGGCTTCGTGATGAACAACTCCACCGGCAAGTCGCTCTACACCAAGGCCGCGGACACCAAGCGCTCCACGGGTTCGACGACCAAGATCATGACCGCCAAGGTCGTGCTCTCCCAGCCGAACCTCAACCTGGACGCCAAGGTCACGATCCAGAAAGCGTACAGCGACTACATCGTGTCGAAGACCGCCTCCTCGGCCCGGCTGATCGTCGGCGACAAGGTCACGGTGCGTCAGTTGCTGTACGGGCTGATGCTGCCGTCCGGCTGCGACGCGGCCTACGCGCTGGCCGACAAGTTCGGCACCGGCTCGACCCGGGCCGCCCGCGTGAAGTCGTTCATCGGCAAGATGAACACCACCGCCAAGAGCCTGGGCCTGAAGAACACCCACTTCGACTCGTTCGACGGCATCGGCAACGGCGCCAACTACTCCACGCCGCGCGACCTGACGAAGCTGGCGAGCAGTGCGATGAAGAGCTCCACCTTCCGCACGATCGTCAAGACCAAGAAGTACACGGCCAAGACGGTCACCAAGACCGGCAGCACCCGCACGATGGCGCCGTGGGTCAACACCAACACGCTGCTCAACAACTACAGCGGCACCATCGGCGTGAAGACGGGCTCCGGCCCCGAGGCCAAGTACTGCCTGGTCTTCGCCGCCACCCGCAACGGCAAGACCGTCATCGGCACGGTGCTCGCCTCCACCTCGGCGACCCAGCGCGAGACGGACGCGAAGAAGCTGCTCACCTACGGCTTCAGCCGGGCCTGAGGCCCTGGTTCCCGGTGCCGGACGTCCGGCACCGGGACGAACGAGGAGGGGCCCGCCGCGACCGCGCGGCGGGCCCCTCCTGCCGTTCCGGGGGCGGGCTCAGGCCCAGGTGATCAGCCTCTTGGGCTGCTCCAGGATCGCCGCCACGTCGGCGAGGACCTTCGAGCCCAGCTCGCCGTCGACCAGGCGGTGGTCGAAGGAGAGCGCCAGGGTGGTGACCTGACGGGGCTTCACCTTGCCCTTGTGGACCCAGGGCTGCGGCTTGATCGCGCCGACCGCCAGGATCGCGGACTCGCCCGGGTTGAGGATCGGCGTACCGGTGTCGACGCCGAAGACGCCGACGTTGGTGATGGTCACCGTCCCGCCCTGCATGGCCGCCGGGGAGGTCTTGCCCTCCCGGGCGGTGGTCACCAGCTCGCCGAGCGCCTGCGCCAGTTGCGGGAGGGTCTTGGCGTGGGCGTCCTTGATGTTCGGGACGATCAGGCCTCGCGGGGTCGCGGCGGCGATGCCCAGGTTGACGTAGTGCTTGACCACGATCTCCTGGGCCGCCTCGTCCCAGGACGCGTTGATGTCCGGGTTGCGCTTGACGGCGACCAGCAGGGCCTTGGCGATCAGCAGCAGCGGGTTCACCCGCAGCCCGGCGAACTCCTTGTCCTGCTTCAGCTCCTCGACCAGCTTCATCGTGCGGGTCACGTCCACCGTCACGAACTCCGTGACGTGCGGGGCGGTGAACGCCGAGCCGACCATCGCCGCCGCCGTCGCCTTGCGGACGCCCTTGACCGGGATGCGGGTCTCGCGGGCGCTGTCGTACGCCACCGGCGCGGGGGCCGCGGGAGCGGCCGCCGGGGCCGGGGCGGCCGGCGCGACCTCCGCCACCTGCTGCGGGGCCGCCTGCGGGGCCGCCGCGGCGTGGACGTCCTCGCGGGTGATGACCCCGTCCGGGCCGGTCGGGGTGACCGCCGCCAGGTCGACGCCGAGGTCCTTGGCGAGCTTGCGCACGGGGGGCTTGGCCAGCGGGCGCTCCCGGGTGACCTGCCCGTGGCCGTTCAGCTCGGCCTGGACGGCGGCCGGGGCGGCCGGCGCCTCCGCGGCGGGGGTCCCGGCCGCCTTGCGGGGGCGGCGGCGGGTCGAGGAGGTGGCCACGCCGTAGCCGACCAGGACCGGCTGGCGGCCCTGCGGCTCGGGCTCCCCGCCCGGCTCCTGCGCGGCGGGCGCCGCTTCGGACGGGGCGGGCGCGGCCGGGCCGCCGACGTCCACCGTGATGATCGGCGTGCCCACGTCCACCGTGGTGCCCTCGGGGAAGCGCAGCTCGCGGACCACGCCGTCGTACGGGATGGGGAGCTCGACGGCCGCCTTGGCGGTCTCGACCTCGCACACCACCTGGCCGTCGGTGACGGTGTCACCGGGCTGGACGTACCACTTCAGGATCTCGGCCTCGGTGAGTCCCTCGCCCACGTCGGGCATCTTGAACTCGCGCACGGAGCCTTCCGTCATCGTCGTCACGACCCTCTCCTCAGTACGCCAGCGAGCGGTCGACGGCATCGAGCACCCGGTCCAGGTCGGGCAGGTACTCCTCCTCCAGGCGGGCCGGCGGGTACGGGGCGTGGTAGCCGCCGACCCTCAGCACCGGGGCCTCCAGGTGGTAGAAGCAGCGCTCGGTGATGCGGGCGGCGATCTCCGCGCCGGAGCCGAAGAAGACCGGCGCCTCGTGGACCACGACCAGGCGGCGGGTCTTCTCCACCGACGCCTGGATCGCGTCGAAGTCGAGCGGGGAGACCGAGCGCAGGTCGAGCACCTCCAGGGACCTGCCCTCCTCGGCGGCGGCGTCGGCCACCTCCTGGCAGAGCTTCACCATCGGGCCGTAGGCGGCCAGGGTGAGGTCGGTGCCCTCGCGGACCACGCGCGCGGCGTGCAGCGGGCCGGGGATCGCCTCGGTGCTGACCTCGCCCTTGTCCCAGTAGCGGCGCTTGGGCTCGAAGTAGATCACCGGGTCGTCGCTCTGGATCGCCTGCTGCATCATCCAGTACGCGTCCGAGGCGTTGGACGGGCTGACCACCTTCAGGCCCGCCACGTGCGCGAAGAGGGCCTCGGGGGACTCGGAGTGGTGTTCCACCGCGCCGATGCCGCCGCCGTAGGGGATGCGGATGACGACGGGGAGCTTGACCTTGCCCAGCGAGCGGGCGTGCATCTTCGCGAGCTGCGTGACGATCTGGTCGTACGCCGGGAAGACGAAGCCGTCGAACTGGATCTCCACCACCGGGCGGTAACCGCGCAGGGCGAGGCCGATCGCCGTGCCCACGATGCCGGACTCGGCGAGGGGAGTGTCGATGACGCGGTCGTCGCCGAAGTCCTTCTGCAGGCCGTCCGTCACGCGGAAGACACCGCCGAGCTTGCCGACGTCCTCGCCCATGACCAGGACCTTGGGGTCGGTCTCCAGGGCGCGGCGCAGCGATTCGTTGATCGCCTTGGCCAGGGCCATCTTCTCCACGGCCATGATCAGACCCCCTCTGCGTCGGCGAACGACGCCTGGTAGGCGGCGAACTGCGCCCGCTCCTCGTCGACGAGGGCGTGCCCGTCCGCGTACACGTTCTCGAAGATGGCGAACCGGTCCGGGTCCTGCATGGCGCGGACCGCTTCGCGCACCCGCTTGCCCAACGCCTCGCTCTCGGCCTCCAGTTCCGCGAAGAAGCTCTCGTCCGCGTGGCCGGCGGCCTCCAGGTGGCGGCGCAGGCGCAGGATCGGGTCCTTCGCCTCCCAGGCGGCCCGCTCGTCGTCGTGGCGGTAGCGGGTGGGGTCGTCGGAGGTGGTGTGGGCGCCCATCCGGTACGTCCACGCCTCGATCAGCGCCGGGCCCTCGCCGCGCCGGGCCCGCTCCAGCGCCCACCGGGTGACGGCGAGCGTGGCCAGGACGTCGTTGCCGTCGACGCGGACGCCGGGGAAGCCGAAGCCCTGCGCGCGCTGGTAGAGCGGCACCCGGGTCTGCTTCTCGTTGGACTCCGAGATCGCCCACTGGTTGTTCTGGCAGAAGAACACCACCGGGGCGTTGTAGACCGCGGCGAAGTTGAACGCCTCGCTCACGTCGCCCTGGCTGGAGGCGCCGTCGCCGAAGTAGGCGATCACGGCCGAGTCCGCGCCGTCCTTGGCGATGCCCATGGCGTAGCCGGTGGCGTGCAGCGCCTGCGAGCCGATGACGATCGTGTAGAGGTGGAAGTTGTTGCCGTTGGGGTCCCAGCCGCCGTTGTTCACGCCGCGGAACATGCCGAGCAGGTTGGTCGGATCGACCCCGCGGCACCAGGCGACACCGTGTTCGCGGTAGGTGGGGAAGACGTAGTCGTCCTCCCGGGTGGCGCGGCCGGAGCCGATCTGGGCGGCCTCCTGCCCCAGCAGGGAGGCCCACAGGCCGAGCTCGCCCTGGCGCTGCAGAGCGGTGGCCTCGGCGTCGAAGCGCCGGGTGAGCACCATGTCGCGGTACAGGCCGCGCAGCTCGTCGGGGGTGATGCCGGCGACGTACGCGTCGTACTCGGCGTTCTCGACGCGCTCGCCCTCGGGCGTCAGCAACTGGACGAGCTCGGGCTCGGTGCTCTGCCCGGCGGTTTTCTTGCCAGCGGTGCGGGTGGTGCGCTTGGTGCCGGTGGTGCCGGCCGCCTTCGTACCGGTCGTCCCGGCCTTGCTTCCGGCGCTGCGTCGCGGCTTGCGCGCGGCAGTGCTCTCCACGGTCACGTGTGCTCCTCCGTCGGTCCGGCGCCCGGGTTCGCCGGGTGCCTGGGGTCCCCCTGCTCCGGTTCCGGAGCTCGGGCGAGCGGCTCACCTGTCGGCCGAGAGGCACACGGGGTGGGTGCGCCCGGTCGGGAACAGGCGTGACAGGTGCCCCGGCGAGCGCCCTGCAAAAGGCACGTTACCCAGTGCTCCACATTTCTGTGAAACCTATCCTGACCTGCGATTTTGCTTGGATTTCCAAGTAAATGGCCAAAGTCGGGAACAGTTACTGGTCACAGCCTTGCAGGGGGCCGGAACAACGGCACGTTATCCCGGCCACCCCGGGCACGGGAAGAGTTCGTGTGTGAGACTGGCTTTCGTGCGTGAAGAAGGACAAATCCGGGTATTTCTTCTCGATGACCACGAGGTCGTCCGCCGGGGTGTCCACGACCTGCTCGCGGGCGAGGACGGCATCGAGGTGGTGGGCGAGGCCGGCACGGCGGCCGAGGCGCTGGCCCGGATTCCGGCGGCCCGCCCGGACGTGGCGGTGCTCGACGTCCGCCTCCCCGACGGCAGCGGCGTGGAGGTCTGCCGCGACATCCGCTCCCGGGACGAGTCGGTCCGGTGCCTGATGCTGACCTCCTTCTCCGACGACGAGGCGCTCTTCGACGCGATCATGGCCGGTGCGTCCGGTTATGTCCTGAAGGACATCCGGGGCGGTGAGCTGCTGACCGCCGTCCGCGACGTGGCCGCGGGCGGGTCGCTGCTCGACCCGGTGGCCACCGCGCGCGTGCTGGAGCGGCTGCGCGGCGGCGGGCCCCGCGCCGACGACCGGCTCGCCCGCCTCACCGAGCAGGAGCGCCGCATCCTGGAGCTGATCGGGGAGGGCCTGACCAACCGCGCGATCGGCGAGCGGCTGCACCTGGCCGAGAAGACCGTCAAGAATTACGTCTCCAGCCTGCTGTCCAAACTCGGAATGCAGCGGCGTTCCCAGGCGGCGGCCTACGTGGCCCGGATGCAGGCCGAGGATCGCTGAGAAACACCGGGGAACGGCCCGCCATTCGGGGCCGGGGCGCGGCGCCGCCCTTCGGGAACGCGGGGCCGGGACGCACGCGCTTCCGTGCCGTTTCGGGGGCGGTGGCCCGGGCGCCTCTTTCGGTGCTCGGAGTGTGGGCGGGGGACGGGAAACGGCGGGACG
>NZ_WYCT01000136.1 GCF_011008945.1 Streptomyces harenosi | reverse complement strand
GAGCCCACCCGCGCACCGCCTTCCGCTCCCCGGGCACTTCCCGTCTCAACGATCAAGGAAGCCTACTCCGGGAGCGGGGCGCGGTGCAGCTCGATGGGCAGCTTGTTCATCAACCACCTTCCTGCGGTTGCCCGTTCTGCTCACGAAGATCCGCGGGAGTGAGCGGATTCATAGCGGTGACATCGCGCGGCACGAGGGACAGGCCCTGCCAGTGCACCGGCATGGGCTGCTGGTCCTCGTCCCGGGCGACGTGGTGGAAGCCCACGTTGGCCCAGACCACGGGGTGGGTGAGGGTCTGTCCGTCGACCCACTTGTCCACCGACTTCCCGTGCCCGGCGCCGCAGTCGCCGAGGTTGTTGCTGGCGTAGCGCTCGCACGCCGCGTACTGCGTGAAGTACACGTCGTGCCGGGTGAAGCCGCGCCCCGGGTACTTCGCGGAGGGCCCGGGGACCAGTTCGTAGGAGCGCGCGTGGCCGTCCTTGTTCTTGCCGGCCGCGCTGACCACCCGCCACCAGCGCATGTTCCGCGCGTCCCCGGCGAGTTCCCTGGTGATCCGGGTCCGGGTGGTCTTGTTGGTCGGCGCCTCCTGGCCGCGGGCGGGCGGGCTGACCTTGGAGTCGTACTGCTCGACGCGGCTGCGGGCGGAGCCGTCGAGGTTGAAGTCGAACCGCCAGAAGACGTTGTGGCTGTGGCTGGTGGCGTACCCCTTGGCGCCCTTGCCGATGGGCCAGCCGCGCCCGTCCCCGGCGTCGTAGTCGTAGGGCGAGAGGCTGCCGGTCGCACCGACGCCGGTGGTGATCGTGCCGTCGTCCTGGAAGCGCCACTCGGTGATGTACTCGTACCAGCCGACCTGGTTGGCGGTGTACACGAGCAGGTCCTTGCCCTGTGCCTGGTAGACCTTGGACGCGCTGTCGCCCTGCATGCGGTAGGCGTGCCCCCGCGCGCGCGTGGTGGTGCACAGGCCCTTGACGTCCGGGCGCTCCCCGTCCCCGGCGCCGGGCATCCTGACCGTCTTGATGGTGCCGCCCGGGCACTCCCCCGGCGCCAGGTCCATCAGCCCGCCGCCGAAGCCGTAGCTCGTCAGGTCGTCGTACTCGATGTTGCCGTCGTCGTAGGGCACGTGGATCTGGGCGAGCTGGGCGCGGGCGAGGACCCTGATCGGGCGGGGCTCGCCGGGCGGCTGGTAGGAGATGTCCTCCAGGACCAGTCCGGCGTTGTTCTCGTAACGCCAGCACATCCGCCAGGTGGTGCCGGAGGAGAGCTTCTGCTCGATGCGGTAGGCGGCGCCGCATCCGGGCGCCGGTACGGGACCGGCCTGGGGCGCGGCGGCCGCCGGTCCCGCCCCGGCGGTCGTGCCGGCCGCCAGGGCGCCCACGGCGGCGAGGGCCGCGGCCGCCCGCCGGAGGGCTCGGCTGTCTCTGTTCAGGCGCATGGTGAAGTGACTCCCTGAAGGAACGCGGGTGGGCAACGCGGGTGTGAAAGCGGACGGTGGCGTGAGCGGATCAGTCACGGTCGAGGGCCGCGACCTCGCGGCTGCTCAGATCGATCACCAGATGCCGGGCGTCGATCCACGGGCCGTTGGCCACCTTCGGGAACAGCCGGGCGCAGCGGTGCTCGCCGCACCGGTCCAGCGCCCGCGGCTGGGCCCCCGGAGCGGCGCGGTAGACCATGGCGAACAGCTCGAGCTGGTCCGGCGAGGCCAGCTTCCTGCCGGTGGCGTCCTGGTAGTCCGCCTTCAGGCCCGCCCCCAGCGGGTCGGCGATCAGGAGCCGGGCGGCCTCGGCCTGCTCGGCGCGGCTGAGCGGGGGCTGGACGCCGCGCTGGGTGCCGGTCCGCGCCACCGTGCCGGTGGAGAGATCCACCGTCCGGGTGATGAGGGTGTCGTCCTCGTAGTCGTAGAAGGTGACGTCGGCGCGGCGCGGCGCCCGGGCGTCCCGTTCGGCGGTGTCCGGCCGGGACAGTTCGACGCTCAGGCGCTGCGGGCCGCGGTCGCCGTCGACGTCCTGGGCGGAGCGCAGCGTCCGCCGGTCCAGGGCGATCCGGGCGGCCCGCTCCATCTCGTCGCCGGTCAGCGGATCGCTCCCGGTGCCGCGCTCGCCCTCGTCGGCCGGCGGCTCGACGGCACCCGGCGCCACCGCGCCCTGCCCCTGGATTCGTCCCTCCGCTTCTCCTGCTCCCCCCGGCCCCGTCCGCTCCTGGGCGGCGCGCTGCGCCGTGTTCCGCGCGCCCCCGGTGTCCCTCTCGCCGGCCCCGGCCTCCCCCGGCAGGGTGACCCCCACCATCACGGCGGTCGCGGTCACCGCGAGGGCCGCGCCGGCCATCACTTTGCCCAGATGACGGTGGACTGATGAGCGCACATCTTCCCCCTGCTCCCCCAACGACCCCGGGAGTACGTGTCTGTCCCACTGGTTCGGCATACCGTGTATGCCTCGGTCGTCCGGTAAGAGGGAGGTAAGTCCTAGGTGGTTCCCTCACTTTCGTGGAGACTCGCAGTCAAGGCGTCCCCACCGTCGCCCCCCACCTGAAAGAGTCGTATCCATGCAGGTCTGGCCTGGAGAGGCATACCCACTCGGTGCCACCTACGACGGCGCCGGCACCAACTTCGCGGTCTTCACGGAGGCCGCCGACCGAGTAGAGCTGTGTCTGCTGCACGACGACGGCTCCGAGACCGCGATCGAGCTGCGCGAGAGCGACGCGTTCGTCCGGCACGCCTACGTGCCGGGCGTGATGCCGGGACAGCGGTACGGCTACCGTGTGCACGGCCCGTACGCCCCGGAGCGCGGACTGCGCTGCAACAGCGCCAAGCTGCTCCTCGATCCGTACGCCCGTGCGATCAGCGGTTCGATCCGCTGGGGCGAGGAGGTGTACGGCTACCACTTCGACGATCCCGAACGGCGCAACGACCTGGACTCGGCCCCGCACACCATGTCGTCGGTCGTGGTCAACCCGTACTTCGACTGGGGCGACGACCGGCGCCCCCGCACCGAGTACCACCACACGGTGATCTACGAGGCACACGTCAAGGGCCTGACGATGCGGCACCCGGGGCTGCCCGAGGAACTGCGCGGCACCTACGCCGCCCTCGCCCACCCCGCGATCATCGAGCACCTGACCAAGCTGGGGGTCACCGCGCTGGAGCTGATGCCGGTGCACCAGTTCGTCAACGACCACCGCCTGGTGGACATGGGCCTGAACAACTACTGGGGCTACAACACCATCGGGTTCTTCGCCCCGCACAACGCCTACGCCTCCTGGGGCGACCGCGGCCAGCAGGTCCTGGAGTTCAAGTCGGCGGTGAAGGCGCTGCACGAGGCGGGGATCGAGGTGATCCTCGACGTGGTCTACAACCACACCGCCGAGGGGAACCACCTGGGCCCGACGCTGTCCTTCAAGGGCATCGACAACCCGAGCTACTACCGGCTGACGGACGACCCCCGCTACTACATGGACACCACCGGCACGGGCAACTCCCTGCTGATGCGGTCCCCGCACGTGCTCCAGCTCATCATGGACTCGCTGCGGTACTGGGTGACCGAGATGCACGTGGACGGGTTCCGCTTCGACCTCGCGGCCACGCTGGCCCGGCAGTTCCACGAGGTGGACCGGCTCTCGTCCTTCTTCGACCTCGTCCAGCAGGACCCCGTGGTCTCCCAGGTGAAGCTGATCGCCGAGCCGTGGGACGTCGGCGAGGGCGGCTACCAGGTGGGCAACTTCCCGCCGCTGTGGACCGAGTGGAACGGCAAGTACCGGGACACGGTACGGGACCTGTGGCGGGGCGAGCCGCGCACGCTGGCGGAGTTCGCCTCCCGGCTGACCGGGTCCTCCGACCTCTACCAGGACGACGGCCGGCGCCCGCTGGCCTCGATCAACTTCGTCACCTGCCACGACGGCTTCACCCTGCGCGATCTGGTCTCCTACAACCACAAGCACAACGAGGCCAACGGCGAGGACAACCGGGACGGCGAGAGCCACAACCGGTCCTGGAACTGCGGCGCCGAGGGGGAGAGCGACGATCCGGCCGTGCGGGAGCTGCGCGCGCGGCAGATGCGGAACTTCATCGCCACCCTGCTGCTCTCCCAGGGCGTGCCCATGATCAGTCACGGGGACGAGTTCGCCCGCACCCAGCGGGGCAACAACAACGCCTACTGCCAGGACAACGAGGTGTCCTGGGTGGAGTGGCCCGAGGATGCCGAGGGGCTCCCGGGCGAGCTGCTGGAGTTCACGCGCGCGATGGTGTGGATGCGCAGGGACCACCCGGTCTTCCGCCGCCGGCGCTTCTTCCACGGGCGGCCGGTGGAGGGCACCCACGACGACCTGTCGGACATCGCCTGGTTCACCCCCGAGGGCCGGGAGATGACCCAGCGGGACTGGACCTCGGCGCAGGCGTCGGCGCTGACCGTCTTCCTCAACGGCAACGCGATCTCGGAGCCGGGCCCGCGCGGGGAGCGCATCACGGACGACTCGTTCCTGCTGATGTTCAACGCCTCGCCCAAACCGCTGGACTTCGTCGCCCCCGTCGACCACGGCCGGCAGTGGCAGGTGGTCGTCGACACCTCCCGCCCGGACGGCGTACCGCCGGGCACGGGCGCGAAGGTGCACGCCGGGGAGAGGCTGACCCTGGTGGACCGGAGTCTGACGGTGCTGCAACGGCCCGTGTGAGGACGGCGGACCGCGGACCGCGGCCGCGGGCGTCGGACTGCGGCTGCGGGCCGCGGCCCGTGACCCGCGGCCGCGGGGACCGGGGGCGCGGGGGTGCCGGACGCGGTCCGGCGCCGCGCGCGGGGAGCGGGCCGGGGGCGCGTCCGGGCTACGGTGCCGGGCGCGCCGCGAGGGCGACGAGGCAGGCCAGTGCGGCGGCGGCGCTGCCCGCCGCGAAGGCGGCGGCGGGACCGTGCGCCTCGGCGAGGGGGCCGGTGACGGCGACCGCGAGGGCCTGTCCGGCGACGAGGGCGCTCGTCGCGAAGGCCATCGCCTCGGCGAGCCGGGCCGGCGGCACCACCCGCTCGGTGAGCGCGAAGACCGTGATCAGGTGCGGGGCGTAGGCGACACCGAGGACCGTGACCACGGCGTAGAGGGCGGGCAGCGTGCCGGTCCCCAGCAACGGCAGCGACAGCAGGCACGCGGCGGCGGTGGCCGCCCGCCAGCGTGCCCGGAGCCCGATCCGGGCGGGCACCGCGGCCATGGCCAGACCCGCGGCCGCGCTCATCACCCCCATCGCCGCGTACACCAGCCCGGCCTGGTCCGGCCGGCCGAGCCGCTCGGTGAGCGCGGTGATCCCGGCCTGGCAGGCCCCGAACATCGCCCCTTGCAGGGCCAGCGAGGCGCGCAGGGCGTGGGCGGAACGCGGCATCCGCCGGGCGGGCCGGGCCCCGTCGCGGCCGGGGGCGGCGTCCGGCCGGGCGGCCGTGGACCGCGCCGTCGGATGGAGCGCGAAGCCGGTGCCGCACAGGGCCACCAGGGCCGCCGCGGCGCCCAGGGCGTACGCCGGATGGGCCAGCACCGAGGCCAGTCCGACGAGGGCCGGGCCGAGCACGAAGGAGACCTCGTCCAGGGTGCTCTCGAAGGACAGGGCGGCGCCCACCGTGCGCTCGGGGGCCCCGGCGCGGCGGGCGAGGGACACCAGGCGGGTACGGGCCAGCGGGCCGATCAGCGGCCCGCCGGCGCCCACGAGCGCGCCCAGCAGGGCCAGCAGGGGCGTGGGCAGGCCGGCGAGCGCACCGGCCACGAGCAGGGCGATCGCGAGGGCGTTGGCGAGGCTGAAGGCGAGCACGACGGGACGCTGCCCGTGCCGGTCCGCCAGCCGCCCCACCAGCGGGCCGCAGGCCACCTGGCCGACGGCGAGCGCGCCACCGGCCAGCCCGGCCGCGGTGAGCGAGCCGCTGGTCCGGGCGACGAGCAGGACGCTGCCGAACTGGACGGTGGCCGTGGGCAGCCGCCCCAGGAACGACACGACCGGCAGCAGCGGCCCGGTCAGGGCGACGACCTCCCGGTACGTCTGTGGCGCGCCGCGCCACCGGGTGCTCCCCATCGCTCGAAACTAGCCATGCCCGCGTACCCCCGTGGAGGGGCCGATGACACGAAAGACGGCGGGACGGGTACGTAGCTTTCCATGACACCTGAGCGACCCGACCCGGTGGTGCCCACGGGCCCCGGGGCCAGCACGCCGCCCGCGGCCCCCACCGCCACGTACCGGCTCCAGCTACAGCCCGAGTTCCCCTTCGGGGCCGCGGCGGCCGCCGTGCCGTACCTGGCCTCGCTCGGCGTCTCCCATCTGCACCTGTCCCCCGTCCTGGAGGCCGTGCCCGGCTCGCCGCACGGCTACGACGTCGTGGACCACACGCGCGTACGGCGGGAGCTGGGCGGCGAGGAGGGGCTGCGGGCGCTGGCGCGCACCGCGCGGGAGCACGGGCTCGGCCTGGTGGTGGACATCGTCCCCAACCACATGGCGATGTCGCCGCGCCACAACCGCGCCCTGTGGGAGGTGCTGCGGGACGGGCCGGCGTCGCCGTACGCGCGGTGGTTCGACATCGACTGGGAGGCGCAGGGCGGCCAGGTGCTGGTGCCGGTGCTGGGCGGGCCGCTGGGCGAGGTGACCGGTGATCTGCGGGCCGACGGCGACGTCCTGCGCTACCACGACCATGTCTTCCCGCTGCGCGAGGGCACCGAGGACCTGCCGCTGCCGCAGTTGCTGGACGCGCAGTGGTACCGCCCGGTGTGGTGGCGGCTGGCCCGTACGGAGCTGAACTACCGGCGGTTCTTCAGCATCTCGGAGCTGATCGGGGTGCGGGTGGAGGACCCGGAGGTGTTCGAGGCGACGCACGCCACGATCCTGCGGCTGCTGCACGAGGGCGTGATCGACGGGCTGCGCGTCGACCACCCCGACGGGCTCGCCGACCCCGGCACCTACCTGCGGCGGCTGCACGAGGCCGGCGGCGGCCGGTGGACGGTGGTGGAGAAGATCCTGGCGGACTCCGAGCGCCTGCCCGCGTCGTGGCCGGTGGCGGGCACCACCGGCTACGACGCCCTGCGCCACGTCGACGGGCTGTTCACCGACCCGGAGGGGTACGAGGAGCTGCTCGGCCACTACCGGCGCTTCGCGGCCCCGCAGACGGACCGGGGCGGCGACTGGGCGGCGACGGCGCGGCGGGCGGCGTACAAGGTGCTCACCCACGAGCTGGCCACCGAGTGCGACCGGCTCACCCGGGTGGCGCACCGCCTGTGCGCCGCGTCGCCCGACCCCGTACTGCGCGACCGGGCGCCGTGGGCGCTGCGCACCGCGCTGCGGGAGCTGCTGGTCCGCATGGAGGTCTACCGGCCCTACACGCCACAGGACGCGGCGTCGGTCGTCACCGAGGAGGCGGCGCGGCAGGCCCGGCAGGCGTTCGCGGTGCCGGAGGAGGCCGGCGCGGTCGACGTGGTCCGGGACCTGGTCCTCGGGCGGGCCGGGGACGGGCCCGATCACGTGGAGTTCCGCACCCGGTTCGCGCAGACCGCCTCCGCGCTGCGCGCCAAGTCCGTGGAGGACACGGCCTTCTACCGCTATGTGCCGCTGCTGTCGGCGAACGAGGTGGGCGGCGATCCGGGCGCGCCGGCGATCTCCCCCGAGCGGTTCCACGCCTACTGCGCGCGCGTGCAGCGCGACTGGCCGCTGACCGGCACGGTCGTCACCACGCACGACACCAAGCGCAGCGCCGACGTGCGGGCGGCCCTCGCCGTGCTCACCGAGGCCCCGCGGCGCTGGGCGGACGTCCTGGCGGAGGCGGCGGGCGCCGGTGACGGGGCGCCCGACGGGCAGCTCGCGTGGGCGGCCTGGCAGACGGTGTTCGGGCTGGGGCCCGCGGACGGGGAGCGGGTGGGGCAGGCGCTGCTGAAGCATGTGCGCGAGGCCGGGATGTTCACCAGTTGGACGGAGCAGGAGCCGCCGTACGAGGAGGCCGTGGCCCGGTTCGTGGCGGCGGGGCCGTGCGGGCCGCCCGGGGAGCGGGTGGCCGCCTTCCGCAAGAGCCTGGAGCCGCACATCCGGGCCAATGTCCTCGGCACGGCCCTGGTCCACCTCACGATGCCCGGCGTGCCGGACCTCTACCAGGGCACCGAGGCGGAGTACCGGGCCCTGGTGGACCCCGACAACCGGCGCCCCGTGGCGTATCCGCCCGCCGACCCCGGCGAGAAGGCGGCGCTGACCCGGGCGGCGCTGCGGCTGCGCGCGCGGCGGCCCGGGGCCTTCGGCGCCGCCGGGGCGTACGAGCCGCTGGCCGCCCGGGGCCCGGCGGCGGCCCACTGCCTGGCGTTCACGCGCCGCGGGGAGGTGCTCACGGCCGTGACGCGGCTGTCGCTGCGGCTGTCCCAGGAGGGCGGCTGGCGGGACACGGTGCTGCCGCTGCCGCCGGGCCGGTGGGCCGACGTGCTCGCCCCGGACCGCGTGTTCGCGGGGCAGGCGCGCGCGGAGGACCTGTTCGCACCGCTGCCGGTGGCGCTGCTGGAGCGGGTGGAAGGGGCCGAAGGGGCCGAAGGGGCCTGACGGGGCCCACGGCGGAGGGGCCGGGAAGGGGCCGGACGGGCCGGACCGGGCGGAGGGGCCGGGGAAGAGACCGGACCAGGCCGAGGGGCCGGGGAAGGGGCCGACTGCCCCGGTGTGCCCCGGCACCTGCGGCGCCGGGGGTCAGCCGGCGGCCGGCTCGGGCACCGCGTCCGCGTCGTGCGCCGGCCCGGGCGTCCCCTCGCCGGGCCAGGTGGCGCGCAGGAGGTCGACGAACGCCTCGGCGGCGCCGGTCGGCGGGACCCGGGAGAACACCGACAGGGTCCGCCGCCAGGGCGGGTCGGGCGTGAGGACCACGCAGTCCTCGCCCACCGCGCCGCGCACGATGTACGAGGGCGCCGTGCAGACCCCGACCCCGGCGGCGGCCATCCGCACGGCGGTCGAGGTGTGCTCGGTGTAGACGGCGGTGCGCGGGCTGAACCCGGCGCGCCCGCACACCCAGTCCAGGAAGCGCTGCCCCTCGAAGACCGGTTCCATGGCGCAGCGGACCCAGGGGCGGTCGGCGAGCTCGGGCAGCGTCACCGTCGTACGGTTGGCGAACCGGTCGTCGAAGGGGACGACGAGGACGATCTCCTCCTGGCCGAAGGGGACGACGGTACCGGCCCAGTGGGCGGGCGCCGGGCCGACGGCGAGGTCGGCGGTGCCGCGCTCGACCTCCTCCTCCAGCGCCTCGGTCGTGGCGTACTCGTGCAGGTGGAGCCGGACGTTCGGATGCGCGGCGCGCCAGCGGGCGAAGACGTCGGGGAGGATGCCGACCGCGACCGGGTGGAGGGCCGCGACGTGCAGTTCGCCGCCCTCGGCTCCGGCGGCGGCGCGGGCCGCGCGGCGGGCCTGGGCGGCGCTGCGGACGGCGAGTTCGGCGTGCGGCCGGAAGGCGCGCCCCATCGGGGTCAGGCGCACGCCGCGCGGCAGGCGCTCCAGCAGCGCGCCCCCCACCGACCGCTCCAGGGCCTTGATCTGGTGGGAGAGGGCGGGCTGGGAGACGTGCAGCAGCTCGGCCGCCCGGGTGAAGGACGCCTCCTCCACGACGGTCAGGAAGTACTCCATCTGACGCAGGCTCACGTCCGCCCCCGGTACCGGTGCACCACTGCCCTCCCATAAACGTCGTGCATCGAACCCACAAGAACATTGCCTTGGACGCATGGCAAGGGGCGGGCGGAGGCTGATGACCATGAACACACCGGACGTCATCGTCATCGGCGGCGGCACCGGCGGTTACAGCACCGCCCTGCGCGCCGCCGCCCTGGGTCTCGACGTCGTGCTCGCCGAGCGCGACAAGGTCGGCGGGACCTGTCTGCACCGCGGCTGCATCCCGAGCAAGGCGATGCTGCACGCCGCCGAACTCGTCGACGGCATCGCCGAGGCGCGCGAGCGCTGGGGCGTCAAGGCGACCCTGGACTCCGTGGACTGGACGGCGCTGGTCGCCACCCGCGACGACATCGTGGGACGCAACCACAAGGGCGTCGAGGCCCATCTCAGGCACGCGGGTGTGCGGGTGGTGCGGGGCAGCGCCCGGCTGACCGGGCCGCGCTCGGTGCGCGTGGAGGGCGGGGACGGCGGCGACTTCACCGCGCGCCGGGGGATCGTGCTGGCCACCGGTTCGCGCCCGCGTACGCTGCCCGGTCTCACGCCGGACGGGCGGCACGTGGTGACCAGCGACGACGCGCTCTTCGCGCCCGGGCTTCCGGCGTCCGTGCTGGTGCTGGGCGGCGGCGCGATCGGGGTCGAGTACGCCTCGTTCCACCGCTCGATGGGCGCGGAGGTCACCCTGGTGGAGGCCGCCGACCGGATCGTGCCGCTGGAGGACGCGGACGTGTCCCGTCATCTGACGCGCGGCCTGAAGAAGCGCGGCGTCGACGTGCAGGCGGGCGCCCGGCTCCTGGACGCGGAGGTGCTCGGCGGCGGGGTCCGCGCCCGGGTGCGCACGGCGCGGGGCGAGACCCGCGCCCTGGAGGCCGAGCGGCTGCTGGTCGCGGTGGGCCGCGCTCCGGTCACCGACGGCCTGGACCTGGCCGCCGCGGGCCTGGCGACGGACGAGCGCGGGTTCGTCGTACCGGCGGACTGGGACCGGCTGGAGACGGCGGTGCCCGGCATCCACGTGGTCGGCGACCTGCTGCCGCCGCCGTCGCTGGGACTGGCCCACGCCTCCTTCGCCGAGGGGCTGCTGGTGGCCGAGACGCTGGCGGGCGTGGCCTCCGCTCCCGTCGACTACGCGGCCGTCCCCCGGGTGACGTACTCCTCGCCGCAGACCGCCTCCGTGGGCCTGAGCGAGGCGGAGGCACGCGCGCGGGGACACGAGGTGGACGTCAACACGATGCCGCTGACCGCGGTCGCCAAGGGCATGGTGCACGGGCAGGGCGGGATGGTGAAGGTCGTCGCCGAGGCCGGCGGCGGGCGGGTGCTCGGCGTGCACCTGGTGGGCCCGCACGTGTCGGAGATGATCGCCGAGAGCCAGCTCGTCGTCGGCTGGGACGCCGAGCCCGCCGACGTGGCCCGGCACGTCCACGCGCATCCGACGCTGTCGGAGGCGGTCGGCGAGGTGTTCCTGACCCTGGCGGGGCGCGGACTGCACCAGCAGTAGCCGCCCCGCTCCGGGCCCCGCGGCGCGGCACCGCCGCGGGGCCGGGCCGGCGGTCAGGCCCCGGCGGAGTCCAGCGCGAAGACGGCTCCCGTACGCGTCTCCATCACACAGGCGTTCGGGAAGGTCTCGGTGTACTCGACGGGCCGTCCCCGCCACTGGCCGCGCGCGTGGGCGGTCACCGGCGCGTGGATCATCGAGCAGACGGCGTCCCGCGGCGGGATGCGGCCGATGTCGCCGTCGGCCGCCTGGAGTTCCGCGCAGGCGCGGTCCGCGCGGGCGTGACCCCGGGGCGGGTCGCACCGCAGCAGGGTGCCGTCGGGGGCGCCGGTGGCGGCGCCGGACGGGGTGACCGTCACGAGGAGCCAGTCGCCCGCCGGCTCCGGGGCCGCGTGCGCCGGGGCGGCGGCGCAGACGGCGAGGAGGGCCGCCGCCGCGGCGAGGCCGCGCCGGAGCGCTCTGAGTGTGGTGGTGTACGTCATTCCCGGTGCATCGGCACGGCGGCCTGCGCGCCCCACCCCGCCTCACCCGAACGGGAGAGGACGCGGGCGCGCCGCCCGGCGAGTTCGAACGCGGCGAGCACCATCCGGGCCTGGTATTCGGCCTGGCGTGCGACCGGTATCCAGCGGGCCGCGCAGCCGTCGCGGTAGTCGGCGCACCACGCGTCGAGGAGCCGGTCCAGCTCCGGCAGCGCGCCGGCCGGGTCCCGCCCGGCGCCCCGCACCAACTGGTGCAGCAGCCCCGCCGTCCGCAGCACCAGCCGGCGCGCGGCGATGCGCAGGGTGGTCAGGTGGGAGGTGCTCAGCGGCGGCAGCGGGCGCCCCGTGCCGTCGTCGGTGTCGGGGTCCCAGGTGTCGGCGAGGCGGGGGCAGACCAGGAGGTAGTCCTCGACGGGGGCGAGCAGGCGGTCGGTGTCGGGGCCGGCGGCGAGGTGGGGGCGGATGCGGGCGAGCAGGAGACGCAGGGTCCGCGTGTCACGGCGCAGGGCGAGGCTGACGGAGCGCAGGACCGCCTCCGGGTCGCCGGGCGGCGAGCCGTCCGCCACGGCGGCCACGCCCCACATGGGCGCCTCGACGACCGCGGTGACGGTGCCGTAGCGGTTCGGGTGACACCACGTCGATTCCACGGCGGCCTCGGTGATGGCCTCGGTCAGGTCGCCCCGGCGCGGCGGGGGTATGCGGTAGACGGCCGGCCCCAGCTCCGGCCAGTACAGGGCGTCGTAGGGGCCGAGTTCCCGGGGGATGCCCAGGCGGGCGGCGGTGTGGGCCAGCCGCTGCGGCAGGCCGGGCAGGTGGTGGGTCACCTCCACGCAGCCGCCGCCGACGTCGACTCCGTGCAGGGAGCACTGGAGGAAGGGCCGCAGTTCGTCCTGGAGGGCGAGCAGGGCCCGGGTCTCCGGCAGGGCGGCGCGGGCCGCGCCGTCGGGCAGCCATTCGGGCTGTTCCAGGAAGCCGGGCCGGTAGAAGTGACGCGCGTAGCGGCCGAGGGTGTAGGGGCCGGTGAGCCAGCCCTCGTTGCGGCGCAGGCCGTCGGGGTCCAGGCACAGCAGCAGGTTCCAGGTGGCGTCGGCGCCGTCGGTGAGCCGGGGGTCGGCCAGGATGCGCTCGGCCAGCCGCAGCGCGGTGGCGCCGCCGACGGGTTCGTTGGCGTGCGGTCCGGCCACGACCAGGGCCTGCCGGCTGCCGTGGCCGACGGCCAGCAGCCACAGGGGGGCGCCCGCGCGGGAGGTGCCGACGCGGCGCAGGCGGGCGGCGCCGGGGTGGCGGGCGGCGAGCGCGGCGGCCCGGGTGCCCAGTTCGTCGGCGGTCGGGTAGCGCGGGAGGGGCGTCAGGGCACACCTCCACGATGCGGTGCCGTCGGTTCACCCGCGGTGCGCGGTGTACGCACAGTCAGACACGACTTGCCGGATACGTCAACACCAGCACGGCACAAGGGAGTTACCGGACAACGGCCGGTCCGGACGCCGGCGGGGCGGGGCCGGAGACCCGGGACGCGGGGGCCGGAGACCCTGGGCGCGGGGGCCGGAGGCCCGGGACGCGGGGGCCGGAGGCCCGGGGCGCGGCGGCCGGTCAGGTCGCCGAGAGCCGGAACAGCATCTGCCCGAAGCCGATCTGGTCGCCCTCGCGGACGACGGCGGCGCCGACGACCCGCCGGCCGTTGACGGTCGTGCCGTTGGTCGAACCGAGGTCGCGCAGGATCCACAGGCCGCCCTGGAGGACGAGTTCGGCGTGGACGCGGGAGACCGTGTCGTGGCTGAGCCGCAGCCCGTTGGCGGGGTCGCGGCCGATGCGCAGCGGATGGGCGGTGCCGGGGTGGGGCAGCAGCAGCTTGGGGAGCCGTTCGGCCTGCCAGGCCCGGCGCAGCCGGGCGGTGAAGCCGGAGACCGCCTCCACCGCGCCGAACAGCCGCGAGGCCCGGCTCTCGGTGGGCAGGTCGGCGGTGAGCGCGCTGAGCTCGTCCGCGCGGCGGGCGACCAGCGCCAGCTCCATCCGGCGGATGAACGTGTCGTGCGACAGGCGGCCCATGGCGACGCCGTCCCGCAGCGCCTTCAGCGCCTTGTCGCGCTCCGCGTCGGACGGCCGCGCGGGGTACGCGGGGAACTCGAAAGACGACGTCACAAAGGTGATTGTCGGACAGCGCCGCCGGGGTGTCCAGAAAGGGGCCGGGGCCGCCGCGCACCCGCCCGTCCGGCGACACCCGCCGCGAAAGGCGTTGTTCACCGGCGGATCGATCGAGTTTGGTAGCACGATGGACGGGCTACGTCACCGTGGGCAGACGAAGGGGAACCGTCCGTGCAGTTCGAGGTGTGGGCACCACAGGCCGGCCGTGTGACGCTCCAGTGCGACGGCGTCACGCGCGCGTTGGAGCGCGATCCGCAGCGGCCGGGGTGGTGGCGGGGGGAGGCAGAGGCCGCGGACGGCTCCCGGTACGGCTTCGCGCTGGACGGCGGGCCGGTCCTGCCCGACCCGCGCTCGCGCCGGCAGCCGGACGGCCCGGAGGGGCTGAGCGCCGTCGTCGACCACGGGCGCCACGTCTGGCGTGCCGAGTGGGCCGGGCGCCCGCTGCCCGGCGCGGTCCTGTACGAGCTGCACGTGGGCACGTACACGCCCGAGGGCACGCTGGACGCCGCCGCCGAGCGGCTGGAGCACCTCGTGGAACTGGGCGTCACGCATGTGGAGTTGATGCCCCTGTGCCCGTTCCCCGGCCGGCACGGCTGGGGGTACGACGGGGTCTCGCCGTGGGCGGTGCACGAGCCGTACGGCGGACCGGAGGCGCTGAAGCGCTTCGTCGACCGGGCGCACACCCTGGGCCTGGGCGTGGTCCTGGACGTGGTGCACAACCACCTGGGCCCCTCCGGCAACCACCTGCCCGCCTTCGGCCCGTACTTCACCGACCGCCACCACACCCCCTGGGGCGTCGCCGTCAACCTGGACGCGCCCGGGTCGGACGAGGTGCGCGCGTACTTCGTCGACAGCGCGCTGGCGTGGCTGCGCGACTACCGGATCGACGGGCTGCGGCTGGACGCGGTGCACGCGCTGGTGGACACGCGCGCCTGCCACTTCCTGGAGGAACTGTCGGCGGCGGTGGACGCGCTGGCCGCCGAGACGGGCCGTCCGCTGTTCCTGATCGCCGAGTCCGACCGGAACGACCCCCGCGTCATCACCCCGCGCGCCCGGGGCGGCCTCGGTGTGCACGCGCAGTGGAACGACGACTTCCACCACGCCCTGCACACCGCGCTGACCGGGGAGTCGCAGGGCTACTACGCCGACTTCGCCCGCGATCCCTTCGCCGCGCTCGCCAAGACGCTCACCGGCGGCTACTTCCACGACGGCACCTACTCCAGCTTCCGCGGCCGCCGCCACGGCCGCCCTCTGGACCGTACGCGCGTGGCCGCGCACCGGCTCCTCGGCTACGCCCAGACCCACGACCAGATCGGCAACCGCGCCCAGGGCGACCGCCTGTCCGCGCTGGTCTCCCCCGGCCTGCTGGCGTGCGCGGCGACGCTGACGCTGACCGCCCCCTTCACGCCGATGCTGTTCATGGGCGAGGAGTGGGCGGCGGGCACCCCGTGGCAGTACTTCACCGACCACACCGACCCCGAACTCGCCGAGGCGGTGCGGCGCGGCAGGCGACGGGAGTTCGCGGCGCACGGCTGGAAGGAGGAGGACGTCCCGGACCCGCAGGACCCGGCGACCCGGGACCGCTCCTGCCTGGACTGGTCGGAGCCGGAACGCGAACCCCACGCGCGCGTGCTGGCCTGGTACCGCACGCTCATCGCCCTGCGGCACGCGCGGCCCGACCTCAGCGCCCCCGACCTGGCCGCCACCCGGGTCGCCTACGACCGCGACGGGCGCTGGCTCGCCTTCCGGCGCGGGGACATCCGGGTCGTCGTCAACCTCGGCCGGGAGTCGGCCGGGATTCCCCTGGGCACCCGTCCCGCGCGCGTCCTCGCCGCGTGGGAGCCGGTCGACGCTCCGGGCGCGGACGGGGTGCTGCGCGTACCCGGGGAGTCGAGCGTGGTGCTGCTCCAGGAGTGAGCGCCGGCGCGGGGTGCGGCCCGTACGGGGAGGACCGTGCGGCGGGGGGCCCGCGCGGGAGGCCCGTGCGGGACGCGGACGCGGCCCGCGCGGGGACGGACCGTACGGGACGTGCTCCGGCGCTTGACGCTTTCGGGCCGGGCGCCGCGGGCCGGTGCTTACGGGCCCGGTGCCTTCCGGCCGGGCGCTTACGGGCCCGGTGGCTTCGGGCCGGGCGCTTTCGGGCCCGGTGCCTTCCGGCCGGGCGCTTGCGGGTCCGGTGGCTTCGGGCCGGGCGCTTTCGGACCCGTTGCCTCCGCCCCGGTGGCTACGGCCCCCGGCGGTGACGTCGCCGCCGGGGGCCACAAGGCGGCCGCCGGGGCGTCGGCCTTCCGTCCGGTCAGGGCGCGCCGTACCCGTCCTCGCCCCTCCCACCGGCCTCACCGCGGTCGCCGCTGTCGCCGCCGTCACCGCCCTCCGCATCCTCGGCGGGCGGTTCCGTCAGGCGCTCCAGCAGGATCGCCTCCCAGGCGCGGCGCAGCTCGGCGCGCGCCCGCGGCGGCGGCACGGCGGCCCGCCCCGCGAGGGCGTCGGCGAGCCGCACCACCGTGTCGCAGCGGGCGAGCCAGAGCCCGCGCAGACAGGGGCGGGCACCGTACCCGGCGAGCGTGGCGGCGCGCACGGCGGCCGGGGAGCCGACGGCGCGGGCCAGTCCGGCGATGTCCTCGGCCGGGTCGCCGAGGACCGCGTCGCCCCAGCCGAGGACGCCCCGCACCCGGCCGTCGGCGCCGACCACGAGGTGCTCGCCGGTCAGGCCGTGGTGGACGAGGACCGGCGGGCCGGGCTGGGCCGCGAGCTGGGCCGCGGCCGACGCGGTGAGCTGGGCGAGCCGGACCGCGTCGAACTCGTCGGCGGCGGCCAGGCGCAGGGCCGCGGACGCGGCGGCCTCACGCAGGGCGTGCAGGTCCCGCGGGGCGGCCCGGGGCACGCCCAGGGTCTCCGCCTGGCGCACCGGCACCTCCCGCAGTCCCGTCAGCAGTCCGGCGAGGTCGGCCTCGCCGAGGGCGGACACGTCGTGCTCCTCGCCCGAACCGCCGGGCAGCGCGGTGTCCAGCGTGCACGGCAGCCCCGGGGCCCACTCGCCGCGGGCCACGCTCGCCGGGAGGCGGACGGGGACGCACGGGCGGACCAGATCGCGCAGGCGCAGCTCGCGCCGCTGCCGCAGGGCGGCCTCGCGGTCGGGGGCCAGGCGCAGCACATGACGGGTGCCGACCCACCAGGTGGTGGGCCCGGCGCTCCCCGCGACGGGCCGGACCCCGGGCCCGCGGGCCGCGTCCGGGCCACCCGTGACGTCCGGAGCGTCCGCGATGTCCGGAGCGTCCTGGAGCAGGGTCCGGACCAGTCGGCGGACGGTGTCCGCGGTGGGTGTCGGTGCCTGGGTCATGGGCGCGCCGTGTGGTGGTCGAAACCGGGACGAGGTGAAAGGGCGGGGCGGGTGCGCCGCGGCCCTCACTCGACCAGGACCATCTCCCGGGTCGTGTCGTTCAGGCGCCGGCCGCCGCTCTCGGTCACCGTCACGATGTCCTCGATCCGGACCCCGAAACGGCCGGGCAGGTAGATGCCGGGTTCGACGGAGAAGCACATGCCGGGCACGAGGGGCTGCCGCTCCCCTTCGATCATGTACGGCGGCTCGTGGGTGGTGACGCCGATGCCGTGCCCGGTGCGGTGGATGAAGTACTCGCCGTATCCGGCCTCGGTGATCACGGCGCGGGCGGCCCGGTCGACCTCCTCACAGGGCACGCCGGGGCGGACCGCCCGGTAGCCCGCCTCCTGGGCCTCGCGCACGATGTCGTGCACCCGGCGCTCCTCCTCGGTGGGCTCGCCGACGTGGACGGTGCGGGAGGTGTCCGAGCCGTAGCCGTCCCGCAGGCCGCCGAAGTCCAGGACGACCATGTCCCCGTCCCGGATGACCCGGGTGCCCGCCTCGTGGTGCGGATCGGCGCCGTTGGGTCCGGAGGCGACGATGGTGAAGTCGACCTGCGCGTGCCCGTACCGGCGCAGCAGGTCGGCCAGGTCGGCGGCGACGGCCGACTCCCGGCGGCCGGCGAAGGGCACCTTGCGGATCTCCTCGAAGGCCGCGTCCGCCGCCGCGCCCGCGGCCGCGAGCAGTTCCACCTCCGCCGCGTCCTTCACGGCCCGCAGCATGGGCAGGGCGTCGGTGAGCGAGGCGTAGGCGGTGCCGGGCAGCGCCCTCTGCAGGCCCAGCAGGTGCAGCGCCCAGGCGTTGTCGCTGATGCCGTAGCGCCCCGAGCCGTCCAGGAGCGCGGCGGTGGCGGCGTACGGGTCCACGCCGTCGGTCCAGTCGCGCAGGGTCAGGGCGGGGGCACCGGCCGCCTTCTCCGCGTCGGCGGCCTCCAGGGTGGGCACGACGAGGACGGGCTCCCGGCCGGGGGCGACGACGAGCAGGGTGAGCCGTTCGGTCTCCGCGGTGGGCGCGTACCCGGTGAACCACACCAGGTCCGGGCCCGGGGCCACCAGGAGGCCGGCCAGCCCGGCGTCCGCCGCCGCCCGCGCGGCGCGCTCCATGCGGGCCCGGTAGTCGTCTGCGGTGAAGGGCGCGGGCATGGTGCCGGTCATCGGGGCCTCCCTGGACGTGACGTCACTCCGGGCAGCATCCTGCCCGGAGCCGGACAGTGGCGCGAGCCGGTTTCACGTACCTCCGCCGAGGCGGCGCCCGCGGCCGGGCCGGGACCGGGCGGGGGCGGCGCCCGCACGCGGGCGGCCCGGCCCGGCCGGGGACGGCCCGCCCCTCGGCGACTCCCGGCGGTGAACGGACCCCTACCCTCCCCGCCGGTTGCCCGACGAGCCGCGATCGAGTGAGCCTGCGC
>NZ_WYCT01000135.1 GCF_011008945.1 Streptomyces harenosi | reverse complement strand
TTAGCGAGTGTCTCGTGGGCTCGGAGATGTGTATAAGGGACAGGCGCCCGTACCTTCCCGGCCCGGACGAGTTCGGCCATCGCGCCCCAGGTCTCCTCGACCGGGACCTCCGGATCGGCGCGGTGGAGCTGGTAGAGGTCGATGACGTCGGTCTGCAGCCGGCGCAGCGAGGCGTCGCAGGCGCGCCGGACGTATCCGGGCCGGCCGTTGGCCACGACGTGCTGGTCGCCGACGAGCAGCCCGACCTTGGTGGAGACGAACGCCTCGGAGCGCCGCTGTCTCAGCACCCGCCCCAGCAGCAGCTCGTTGGTGAACGGGCCGTACATGTCGGCCGTGTCGAGCAGGGACGATCCCAGGTCGAGCGCCCGGTGCACCGCCCTGAGCGACTCGTCGCCCCGCTGCCGCGACGCGCTGTAGGCCCAGCTCATCGGCATGCACCCGAGCCCGACGGCCCCCACCGCGAGTGCCCCCGCGCCGATCGTCCTGCGCTCCACCTGGTCGTGACCCTCCCTCGTTAGGCCACCCCAACCTAACCTCTGCGCCCTCACGCCCCTGACATAGCCTCCAGGCCATGACTGCTGATGTGTGGCTGCCCATACCGCCCGAGGAGATCGAGGGACTGCCCGAGGGCCCCTCCTACCGCTTCTGGGACGGCGCGCAGGACTTCCCCGCGGACCCCGCCGACTGCGCGTTCTACGTCGTGCCGTACATGAAGCCCAGCCCGCTGTGCGTCCGCCCGCTGCCGCGGATGGGCTCCCTGCGGGTCGTGCAGACCCTGTCCGCCGGGATCGACCACGTGGAGCCGGGGCTGAGGGACCTGCCCGCCGGGGTGGTGCTGTGCAACGCGCGCGGGGTGCACGAGGCCAGCACCGCGGAGCTGACGCTCACGCTGATCCTGGCGTCGCTGCGGGGCGTTCCCGACTTCGTCCGCGCCCAGGAGCGGGGGGAGTGGCTGGGCGGGTTCCGGCCCGCGCTGGCCGACCGGAACGTGCTCATCGTGGGGTACGGCTCGATCGGCGCGGCGATCGAGGACCGGCTCGTGCCCTTCGAGGTGGCGCGGGTGGCACGCGTCGCGCGCTCCGGGCGCACCTCGGCGCGCGGGCCCGTGCATCCGCTCACCGAGCTGCCCGCCCTGCTTCCGGAGGCGGACGTCGTCGTCCTCTCCACCCCGCTCACCGAGGACACCCGCGGCCTGGTGGACGCGGACTTCCTGGCCCGGATGAAGGACGGCGCCCTGCTCGTCAACGTCGCCCGCGGCCCCGTCGTGGACACCGGGGCGCTGCTCGCCGAGGTGGACAGGGGCCGGATCACCGCCGCCCTCGACGTCACCGACCCCGAGCCGCTGCCGCCGGGACACCCCCTGTGGCAGGCGCCGGGCGTGCTGATCAGCCCGCACGCCGGCGGCCCGACGAGCGCCTTCCTGCCGCGCGCGAAGCGGTTGCTGACCGACCAGTTGCGCCGGTTCGTGAACCAGGAGCCGCTGCGCAACGTGATGCTCACGACGGGCCTGTCCGGGGCGTGACCCGCGTGTCCGGCGCGGCGTCCCCGCGGCCGGACGCCGGCGCCTCCGGCGCACAGCGGTACAACGAAAAAACGGCCCGTGCGCCCGCGCACCGGCGCGAACACGGCCCAACCCGTGCGACCGGCGCACGTCGCGCACCAAGGGCGTAAACCGCTTCCCGTGCGGTACGCGACCTTCCGGGAACGGCGAGTTTTCGCATACTCCCTGCTCGTCACGGAGAGTAGAGAACCTATGTCCCTGAGTGACGGCACTGGTGTATCGTCCCGACAGGGGACGCGCCGTGCACGTTCGGCGCCGGGGATGGACATTTCAGACGGTGAGGGGGGCGACGGGCGATGCACGGCCTATGGACCAACGATCCGACGCGGCGGGGCCGCCGACGGCGACCCCCGCGCACGGCCGCGGGCGGCGGCCACCGCGACCAGCACAGCCACAGCCATCACCTGCGCAGGCCGACCGGTCACCGGCGGCCCGCCCAAGGAGCGCGCCCGGACCCGCGGGATCCGGCAGCGGCGCGGAACGGGAGGCCCCGGTGAGTTCACCGCCCCCCGCTCCCGCGGCCACCTTCGACCGCGCGCTGGGTCCCCAGCCGGCGCCGGGTGTCCTGCTGGCCCCGCCGGTCGCCGCCGGCCGGCCCTACCTCGGCCGGCAGATCGCCGTCGCCGTGCTCTGCGCGGCGTACGCGATCGGTTCCGCCTTCGGCTGGGGATCGCGCGAGCTCGCCACCGTCATGGGTGACTTCGGGCTGGCCGCCGCCGCGGGCGTCGCCGCCCTGTCCTGTTTCGTCCACGCCCGCAGGCACCGCGTCCGCTTCCGGGCCGCCTGGCTGCTGTTCGCCCTGTCCTCGGCGATGGCCTGCCTGGGCAACCTGGTCTGGGGCTGGTACGAGGTCGTGCTCGGGCGGCCCGTACCCCATCCGAGCTACGCGGACCTGTTCTTCCTCTGCTTCGCGCCGCCCGCGATCGTCGGGCTGCTGGTGCTCGCCAAGCGGCCGATGACCAAGGCGGGCTGGGGCTGCCTCGCCCTGGACGCCTGGCTGATCGGCGGCTCCCTGCTGACACTGGCCTGGAGCCTGGCGCTGGAGCAGGCGGCGCGGGCCGACGGGTCCAGCGTCGCGCACATCGCGCTGGCGCTGGCCTACCCGCTGCTCGACATCGTCCTGATCAGCATGGTGCTCGCACTGCACTTCCGCCGCGCGCCGGTGTACCGCTCCGCGATCAACACCGCCATCGGCGCCCTCGCCCTGACGGTCATGTGCGACGCCCTGTTCACCTCGCCGCTGCTGCACGGAAGCTACCATTCCGGCCAGTTGCTGGACGCCGGCTGGTTCGCCGGGTCGCTGCTGCTCGCCTACGCCCCCTGGGCGCCGCCGGGCCGCGGACAGCCGCCCCCGGAGGAGAACCCCGAGGGGTCCCCGCGGGCGGCCCGGGAGCCCGTGCCCGGCCACCGCGCCACGGGGCACCGCCCCGCGCCCGGGCCGGGCGGCGAGCCCGGCCGCTATCCGGCCGCCCGGCCCATCGCCGGGTCGCTGGCCGCGCTGACGCCGTACCTCGCCGCCGCGGTCTGCACCCTGGGCATCCTGTACAACGTCCTCAACGGCCGCAGCGTCGACCGCGTGGTGCTGCTGACCGGCGGCACCGTCGTCCTCGCGCTCGTGGTGCGCCAGGGCATCATGCTGCTCGACAACATCACCCTCACCCAGGAACTGGCCCAGAAGGAGAACCACTTCCGCTCCCTGGTCCAGGGCTCCAGCGACGTCATCATGATCGCCGCGCCCAACGGCATCCTCCGGTACGTCTCCCCGGCCGCCGCCGGTGTCTACGGCCGCCCCGCGGAGGAGCTGGTCGGCACGGAGCTGGCCCATCTGATCCACCCGGACGACCTGGGCTGCGTGGTGCACGAGGTGCGCCGCTTCCTCGCCGCCGACCCGGTCGAGGAACCGACCACGCGCATCGAGTGCCGCTTCCGGTCCGGCGACGGCGGCTGGCTCAACGTCGAGTCGACCGTCAACCGCCACCACGGCGGCCTGATCTTCAACAGCCGGGACGTGACCGAACGCGTGCGCCTGCAGGCGCAGCTCCAGCACAACGCCGAGCACGACCCGCTCACCGACCTGCCCAACCGCGCCCTGTTCACCAAGCGCGTCCAGCAGGCCCTGTCCGGCCGCCGTGCCCTGGACCGGGGCGCCGCCCTGCGCGGTACGGCCGTGCTCTTCATCGACCTCGACGGCTTCAAGGCCGTCAACGACACGATCGGGCACCAGGCGGGGGACGAACTCCTGGTCCAGGCCGCCCGCAGGCTCCAGGAAGCGGTCCGCCAGGGGGACACCGCCTCCCGGCTGGGCGGCGACGAGTTCGCGGCCCTCATCACGGGGGACGGCACCCGCGACCGGGCCGCCCGCGAACGGCACATCCTGGAACTCGCCGACCGTCTCAGGATGACCCTGTCCCACCCGTACCTCATCGACGGCAACGACGTCCGCGTCAACGCCTCCATCGGGGTGGCCTTCGCCGAGCCGGGCATCGGCGCGGGCGAGCTGCTGCGCAACGCCGACCTGGCCATGTACCGCGCCAAGGCCGGCGGCAAGGGCCGCGTCGAGCTGTACAAGCCGCAGATGCAGCAGGACGTCGTCCGCAAGGCCGAGCTGGCCACCCGGCTGCGCGCCGCCCTGCACGACGGCGAGTTCACCCTGCTGCACCAGCCGGTGGTCTCCCTCCAGGACGGCCGGATCTCGTCGGTCTGCGCCCAGGCGCGCTGGCGTTCCTCGCAGGGCGTGCTCTTCACCCCCGCGGAGTTCCTGCGGGTGGCCGAGGACGGCGACAAGACGGCCGAACTGGACCGCTGGATCCTGAAGGAGGCCATCGAGCAGGCCGCCGAACGCGCGGCGGCCGGCCTGTCGGTGCCCGTCGCCGTCCGCATCGGCGCCCGCCGGCTGCTGGACCGGTCCCTGCCGCTCGGTTCCGTCGAGGCCCTGCTCACCCGGCACGGCCTGCCGCCCGGCTCCCTGCTGATCGAGCTGTGCGACATCGACCCCCGGGTCGGCCTGGACGAGCTGGAGCGCCGGCTGAACGCCCTCAAGCGGGTCGGCGTGCGGATCGCGCTGGACGGCTTCGGCAGCGGCTACGCGGCGATCACCGCGCTGCGACGGCTCCCCGTCGACGTGGTCAAGCTGGACCGGAGCATGGTCGAAGGAGTGGTGGAGTCCGCCCGGCTGAACAAGATCACCGGTGGTCTGCTGCGGATCGCGGCCGATCTCGGCCTGAAATCGGTGGCCGAGGGGGTGGACCTGCCCGAGCAGGTGGCCGCCCTGCGCGCGATGGGCTGCACGCACGGGCAGGGCATGGCCTTCTCCGGGCCGCTCGACGAGTACCGGCTGCGCCGGGCGCTCGGTGCCGGGTCCTACTCGCTGCCGCACGCGGCCGGTCCCGCCCTCACGGGCGGCGGTACGGGGATGTACGCCGGCGGGATGGTCAAGGGGATGACGAGCGCGGTCGCCAAGAGCCGGCCCGGCGCCGTGACCGGCGGGGTCCCCGGCGGCGTGACCGGCGGGGTTCCTGGCGGTGTCCCCGGCGGGGTGCCCGGCGGGGTGCCCGCCGTCTTCTCGGGCGGCACGCCCCTCCGTTCACATAATGAGACGCCCGTCCCACCCACTTGACAGTACGTGCGTGCCGGGGGGAGGGTCAGTGCCATGCGCACCCGAATTCTCGTACTTGGACAGCGCGTCGGCTGAAGCTGGTGACGTCCGGACCGACCCGGAATCCCAGCGACCCCCACCCGGCGCGCTCCCCTCGCTTGCCTTACGGCACGAGGGGTTTTTTGTTGCACCAGCACCTGCCGAACCGCGGTCAACCACCGCGCAAACTTCGCAAAAACCCTCAGCATCGAGAAGAGAATGCCGATGACCGAGCAGGCCACCGGGGCCCCTCATCCGCAGCCGCGGCCCCGATCCGGAGGACAGCAGTCCGCGCCCGTCGAGCACGTCACGGGTGCGCAGTCCCTCATCCGCTCGCTTGAGGAGGTCGGGGTCGACACCGTATTCGGCATTCCCGGGGGGACGATCCTCCCCGCGTACGACCCGATGATGGACTCGAGCCGGGTGCGCCACGTGCTCGTCCGTCATGAGCAGGGAGCGGGCCACGCGGCCACCGGGTACGCGCAGGCCACCGGCAAGGTCGGCGTCTGCATGGCCACCTCGGGCCCCGGTGCCACCAACCTGGTGACGCCGATCGCCGACGCGAACATGGACTCGGTGCCGCTGGTCGCGATCACCGGCCAGGTCGTCACCAAGGCGATCGGCACGGACGCCTTCCAGGAGGCGGACATCGTCGGCATCACCATGCCGATCACCAAGCACAGCTTCCTGGTCACCAAGGCCCAGGACATCCCGAAGACGATCGCGGAGGCCTTCCACATCGCCTCGACCGGCCGTCCCGGCCCGGTCCTGGTCGACATCCCCAAGGACGTGCTGCAGGCGCAGACGACCTTCTCCTGGCCCCCCGTCCTGGACCTGCCCGGCTACCGCCCGGTGACCAAGCCGCACGCCAAGCAGATCCGCGAGGCCGCCAAGCTGATCACCTCCGCCAGGCGGCCGGTCCTCTACGTCGGCGGCGGCGTCCTCAAGGCCCGGGCCACCGCCGAGCTGAAGGTCCTCGCCGAGCTGACCGGAGCACCGGTCACCACCACGCTGATGGCGCTCGGCGCGTTCCCCGACAGCCACCCGCTGCACGTGGGGATGCCGGGCATGCACGGCTCGGTCACCGCGGTGACCGCGCTGCAGAAGGCCGACCTGATCGTCGCCCTGGGCGCCCGCTTCGACGACCGCGTCACCGGCAAGCTGGACAGCTTCGCCCCGCACGCCAAGATCGTCCACGCCGACATCGACCCCGCAGAGATCGGCAAGAACCGCGCCGCGGACGTGCCGATCGTCGGTGACGCCCGCGAGGTCATCGCCGACCTGATCCAGGCCGTCCAGAAGGAGCACGCCGAGGGCCGCACGGGCGACTACGCCGCCTGGTGGAAGGACCTCGACCGCTGGCGCGAGACCTACCCGCTCGGCTACGACCAGCCCGGTGACGGCTCCCTGTCCCCGCAGGCGGTCATCGAGCGGATCGGGCAGCTCGCCCCCGAGGGCACGATCTTCGCGGCGGGCGTGGGCCAGCACCAGATGTGGGCCGCGCACTTCATCCAGTACGACAAGCCCGCCACCTGGCTGAACTCCGGCGGCGCGGGGACGATGGGCTACGCCGTCCCGGCCGCCATGGGCGCCAAGGCCGGGGCACCCGACCGGACCGTCTGGGCGATCGACGGCGACGGCTGCTTCCAGATGACCAATCAGGAGCTCACCACCTGCGCCCTGAACAACATCCCGATCAAGGTGGCCGTCATCAACAACGGCGCCCTGGGGATGGTCCGCCAGTGGCAGACCCTGTTCTACAACCAGCGCTACTCCAACACCGTGCTGCACTCCGGCCCGGACGACGTCAACCCCGCGGCCCGCGGCACCCGCGTCCCCGACTTCGTGAAGCTGTCGGAGGCCATGGGCTGCTACGCCATCCGCTGCGAGGACCCCGCCGACCTCGACAAGGTCATCGAGGAGGCGAACTCCATCAACGACCGTCCGGTGGTGGTGGACTTCATCGTGCACGAGGACGCGATGGTGTGGCCGATGGTCGCCGCCGGCACCTCCAACGACGAGATCATGGCCGCCCGGGACGTCCGCCCCGACTTCGGCGACGGCGAAGACGACTGAGCGAGGAAGAGCGAAGAGGAATACCAGACATGTCCAAGCACACGCTCTCCGTCCTGGTGGAGAACACACCGGGCATCCTCGCCCGGATCGCCGCGCTGTTCTCCCGCCGCGGCTTCAACATCGACTCCCTCGCCGTCGGCGTCACCGAGCACCCCGACATCTCCCGCATCACCATCGTGGTGAACGTCGAGGACCTGCCCCTGGAGCAGGTGACCAAGCAGCTCAACAAGCTGGTCAACGTGCTCAAGATCGTCGAGCTGGAGCCGTCGCAGGCCGTCCAGCGCGAGCTCGTCCTGGTGAAGGTGCGCGCCGACAACGAGACCCGCTCCCAGATCGTCGAGATCGTCCAGCTCTTCCGCGCCAAGACCGTCGACGTCTCCCCGGAGGCCGTCACCATCGAGGCCACCGGCTCCGGCGACAAGCTGTCCGCCATGCTCAAGATGCTGGAACCGTACGGCATCAAGGAGCTGGTCCAGTCCGGCACGATCGCGATCGGCCGCGGCGCCCGCTCCATCACCGACCGCTCGCTGCGCGCGCTGGACCGCACCGCCTGACGAGTCCGGGCGGCCGCCGGCCGCCCGAATTCCGAGATCCCCGAACTTCCCTTCCCCTCGCCGTCATACGGTGGGACGCAACACCCTGCACACAAGGAGAGAACCCAAAGTGGCCGAGCTGTTCTACGACGCCGACGCCGACCTGTCCATCATCCAGGGCCGCAAGGTCGCGGTCATCGGGTACGGCAGCCAGGGCCACGCCCACGCCCTGTCGCTGCGCGACTCCGGCGTCGACGTGCGCGTCGGTCTGCACGAGGGCTCCAAGTCCAAGGCCAAGGCCGAGGAGCAGGGCCTGCGCGTGGTGACCCCGGCCGAGGCCGCCGCCGAGGCCGACGTCATCATGATCCTGGTCCCGGACCCGATCCAGGCCCAGGTCTACGAGGAGTCCATCGCCCCGAACCTGAAGGACGGCGACGCCCTCTTCTTCGGCCACGGCTTCAACATCCGCTTCGGCTTCATCAAGCCCCCGGCCGGCGTGGACGTCTGCATGGTCGCCCCGAAGGGCCCGGGCCACCTGGTCCGCCGCCAGTACGAGGAAGGCCGCGGCGTGCCCTGCATCGTCGCCGTCGAGCAGGACGCCACCGGCAACGGCTTCGCGCTCGCCCTGTCGTACGCCAAGGGCATCGGCGGCACCCGCGCCGGCGTCATCAAGACCACCTTCACCGAGGAGACCGAGACCGACCTCTTCGGCGAGCAGGCCGTGCTGTGCGGTGGCACCGCCGCGCTGGTGAAGGCGGGCTTCGAGACGCTGACCGAGGCCGGCTACCAGCCGGAGATCGCCTACTTCGAGTGCCTGCACGAGCTGAAGCTGATCGTGGACCTCATGTACGAGGGCGGCCTGGAGAAGATGCGCTGGTCGATCTCCGAGACCGCCGAGTGGGGCGACTACGTCACCGGCCCGCGCATCATCACCGACGCGACCAAGGCCGAGATGAAGAAGGTTCTCGCCGAAATCCAGGACGGCTCGTTCGCCCGGACCTGGATGGACGAGTACCACGGCGGCCTGAAGAAGTACAACGAGTACAAGCAGCAGGACTCCGAGCACCTGCTGGAGACCACCGGCAAGGAGCTGCGCAAGCTCATGAGCTGGGTGAACGACGAGGCGTGAGCCTCTGGGCCGAAGGGGCCGGAGCGAGCTGCTCCGGCCCCTTCGGCGAACCCGGCGTGACGCCGGCGATCCGGCGTTGTCCAACCCGTCCAGCCTCGGACGGGTGATCCTTCCGAAGCGGCGTAAGACGATGCCCCGGTCGCCACTACACTGCTGCACAACATACGCGTCAGGCCCACAGCGTCGTGCGTCTTCCACGCGGCTTAGTGACACCGAGGAAGTGCGTCACTCCCCTCCACCGCCTGCGGCCGTCGGGACGGCCGTCCGCATCGCACATGTGAGGACTCACGTGAGCTCGTACCCCAGCCAAAAACCAGTGGTACTCATCGCCGAAGAGCTGTCGCCCGCCACCGTCGACGCGCTCGGGCCGGACTTCGAGATCCGCCACTGCAACGGGGCGGACCGGGCAGAACTGCTCCCCGCCATCGCCGACGTGGACGCGATCCTGATCCGTTCGGCCACCAAGGTCGACGCCGAGGCGATCGCCGCCGCCAACCGGCTCAAGGTCGTCGCGCGCGCCGGCGTCGGCCTCGACAACGTCGACGTCGCCGCCGCCACCAAGGCCGGCGTGATGGTCGTCAACGCCCCCACCTCGAACATCGTGACCGCGGCCGAGCTGGCCTGCGGCCTCCTCCTCGCCACGGCCCGCAACATCCCGCAGGCCAACGCCGCGCTGAAGAACGGCGAGTGGAAGCGGAGCAAGTACACGGGCGTCGAGCTGGCCGAGAAGACCCTGGGTGTCGTGGGTCTGGGCCGGATCGGCGCCCTCGTCGCGCAGCGCATGTCGGCCTTCGGCATGAAGGTCGTCGCCTACGACCCCTACGTGCAGCCCGCCCGGGCCGCGCAGATGGGCGTGAAGGTGCTGTCGCTGGACGAGCTGCTGGAGGTCTCCGACTTCATCACCGTCCACCTGCCCAAGACGCCCGAGACGCTCGGCCTGATCGGCGAGGAGGCGCTGCGCAAGGTCAAGCCGACCGTGCGCATCGTCAACGCCGCGCGCGGCGGCATCGTGGACGAGCAGGCGCTGTACTCGGCGCTGAAGGAGGGCCGCGTCGCCGGCGCCGGCCTGGACGTGTACGCCAAGGAGCCGTGCACCGACTCGCCGCTGTTCGAGTTCGACCAGGTGGTGTGCACGCCGCACCTGGGCGCCTCCACCGACGAGGCGCAGGAGAAGGCGGGCATCGCCGTCGCCAAGTCCGTCCGCCTCGCCCTCGCCGGCGAGCTGGTCCCGGACGCGGTGAACGTCCAGGGCGGCGTCATCGCCGAGGACGTCAAGCCGGGCCTGCCGCTCGCCGAGCGCCTGGGCCGGATCTTCACCGCGCTGGCCGGCGAGGTCGCCGTCCGCCTCGACGTCGAGGTGTACGGCGAGATCACCCAGCACGACGTGAAGGTGCTGGAGCTCTCCGCGCTCAAGGGCGTCTTCGAGGACGTCGTCGACGAGACGGTGTCCTACGTCAACGCGCCGCTGTTCGCCCAGGAGCGCGGCGTGGAGGTGCGGCTGACCACCAGCTCGGAGTCGACGGAGCACCGCAACGTGGTGACCGTGCGCGGCACCCTCACCGACGGCGAGGAGGTGTCGGTCTCCGGCACGCTGGCCGGTCCCAAGCACGTCCAGAAGATCGTCGCCGTCGGCGACTACGACGTGGACCTGGCCCTCGCCGACCACATGGTGGTGCTGCGCTACGAGGACCGCCCCGGTGTCGTCGGCACCGTCGGCCGGATCCTCGGCGAGGCGGGCATCAACATCGCCGGCATGCAGGTCGCCCGCGCGGCGGTCGGCGGCGAGGCGCTGGCGGTGCTGACCGTCGACGACACGGTGCCCGCCGGGGTGCTGGGCGAGGTCGCCGAGGAGATCGGCGCGACCTCGGCCCGGTCGGTCAACCTCGTCTGAGGTGACCGTCCCCGCGGGGGCCGCCGCCCGGAGGTCCCCGCTCCGGCCCTGAACGGGCCCCGCTCTCACACGCCGGACGGGCTGACCGCATCAGCCCGTCCGGCGTCGTGCTTCTCCGGCTCCTCCCGGGGCCTGACCCGGCGCAGCGTCACCGACGCCAGGATCGCCGCCCCGGCGAGCACCGCCGCGCCCGCGAGCGCCGCGCCCTGCATGCCCTGGGTGAACGCCTCCCGGGCCGCCGTCTCCAGGGCGTCCCCCGCCCGTCCCGGCAACCGCCCCGCGACGGCCAGCGCCCCGCCCAGCGTCTCGCGGGCCTCGGCGGGCGCGGAGTCCGGCATCCGGTGGCGGTAGACGGCCGTGCCGATGGAGCCGAGGACCGCCATCCCCAGCGCGCCGCCGAACTCCGCGCCGGTCTCCATCAGCGAGGACGCGGCGCCCGCCCGCTCCACCGGGGCGGCGCCCAGCGCGAGGTCCATGATCTGGGACATCACCATGGTGACCCCCGAGGCCAGTACCCCGCAGGCCACGAGCACCAGCGCGAGTGCGTCGGAACCGGCGAAGGCCAGCAGGCCGAAGCCGCCCGCGGCGCAGACGAAGCCCGCCGTCACCACGTGGGCGCGGTGGACGCCCCGGTGCACCAGACCGGTGGCGGCCGGTGCCGCGAAGCCGATCGGCACCGAGGGCACCAGCGCCCACAGGGCCGCCTCCATCGCGCTCTTGCCCAGCACCGACTGCAGGTACTGCGTGGTGAAGTACGCCGACCCCATCATCGCGAACATGGTGAGGAGGTTGAGGACGACGGCCGGGCCGAAGCCGCCGCCGCGGAACAGCGCCGGCGGGACCATCGGCGACGCGGCCGTCCGCTGCCGGTGCACGAACAGGGCCGCGAAGAGCAGTCCCACGGTCACCGCCATGACGTACCGGACGTGCCAGCCGCCGGACGGGATCTCCTTGAGGCCGTAGACGACCGGGAGCACCGCGGCCATCGACAGCGGGACGCCGGCCCAGTCGAAGCGGCCCGGGGCCGGGTCCTTCGACTCGGGCAGCAGGACGGGGCCGAGGGCCAGCAGCAGGACCATCGCCGGCAGGTTGACCAGGAAGACCGAGCCCCACCAGAAGAACTCCACCAGCACACCGCTCAGCACCGAGCCGAGCGCCACACCCGCCGTCATCACGCCGGACCAGATCGCGATGGCCTGCGCCCGTTGCCGGGCGTCGGTGAACAGCGAGCGGACCAGAGCCAGCGTCGAGGGCATCAGGGTGGCGCCGCCGATGCCGAGCAGCGCGCGGGCCGCGATGAGCATCTCGGCGCTCTGCGCGTACGCCGCCGCCAGGGACGCGGCGCCGAAGGCGGCGGCGCCGATCAGCAGCAGTCTGCGGCGGCCGATGCGGTCGCCCACCGAGCCCATGGTGATCAGCAGGCCGGCCACGGCGAAGGCGTAGCTGTCGAAGATCCACAGTTGCTGGGTGCCGGTGGGTTCCAGGTCGGCGCTGATCGCGGGGACCGCGAAGTAAAGGACCGAGACGTCCATCGAGACCAGGAGCAGCGGAAGCATCAGCACGGCCAGCGCGGTCCACTCGCGGCGCCCGGCGCGGTGCGGGTTCGTCGTCATGCCGGTGACTGTACGCACGTCTTATACGCCTGTCTATGACGACTGTTTAAGACGTGCGTATGTATCGCGGAGTAGGGTGGGGCCATGGGACACCGCGAGGATCTGCTCGAAGGCGCCAAGCGCTGCCTGCTCGCCAAGGGGTTCGTGCGCACGACGGCCCGGGACATCGTCAAGGAGTCGGGGACCAACCTGGCGTCGATCGGATACCACTACGGGTCGAAGGACGCGCTGCTGGCGCAGGCGTACGTGGAGCTGGTGGAGGAGCTGTCCGTCGCGTTCGACGGCGAGGTGCGGGGGGCGCCCGGCTCCCTGGAGCGGTTCGCCGAGGTCTGGTCGAACATCATCGCCACCATGCGGGAGCCGGGCTCGCTGTGGCGGCTCAGCATGGAGGTGGTGAGCATGGGCGATCAGTTGCCCGAGGTGCGCGACCACCTCGCGCGGGCCCAGCGGGAGGGGGCGCGCGGATTCGTCGAACTGTTCACGGGGATGCCCGAGAGCGAGGCGCCGGACGAGGTCGTCGACACGCTCGGCGCCTTCTACACCACCCTGATGATGGGCGTCATGGCCCAGTGGACCTTCGACCCGAAGACCGCCCCCGAGGCCGGGCAGCTCACCGAAGGGCTGCGCCGGGTGATCGAGGCCGCCACTCGGAGGTGACCCGCCCCTCGCGCAGTTCGACCACCCGGTCCGCGAAGTGCCGCACCACGGCGCGGTCGTGGCAGATGAACAGGTAACCGAGGCCCAGCTCGTCCTGGAGGTCGGCGAGCAGGTTCAGCACGCCGGCCCGTACCGAGGCGTCCAGCGCCGAGACCGGTTCGTCCAGGACCAGCAGCCGCGGTTCGCAGGCCAGCGCGCGGGCGATCCCGGCGCGCTGGCACTGGCCGCCGGACAGCTCGTGCGGGCGGCGGTCGCCGTACGAGCGATCCAGGCCGACGCGTTCGAGGAGTTCGGCGACGCGGGCGGGGCCGCGGCCGGGGTCCCAGCGGCCCCGCACCTTCAGCGGTTCCGCCACGGCGTCCCGGATGCGCCGGCGGGGGCTGAGGGAACCGTAGGGGTCCTGGAGGACGGGCTGCATACGGGGGCGCAGCGGGCGCAGTTCCCGCTCCGGCAGGCCGGTCAGCTCGCGGCCCTCGAAGCGGACCTCGCCGCCGTCCGGGCGGCGCAGCAGGAGCACCGCCAGCGCGGTGGAGGACTTCCCGCAGCCGGAGGGGCCGTCCAGGGCGAGGGTCTCGCCGGCCTCCAGCGCGAACGACACGTGGTCGACGGCCGTCACCGGTCCGTAGCGGACCACCAGGTCACGGACGTCCAGCAGCGGCTCGCTCACAGGAACTCCCGGATCGGGTCGGGGACGTCGGCCGCCCGGTGGCAGGCGACCAGCCGTCCGTCCAGCGGCCGCGGCTCCGGCTCATGGGCCCGGCAGGCAGGCACGGCCAGCGGGCAGCGCGGGGCGAAGGCGCAGCCGGCGCCGAGGGCGCCCGGCGCGGGCGGGGAGCCCGGGAGCGCCGGGAGGCGGCGGCGGGGCGGGCCGTCCGGCCGGGGGAGCGAGGCCAGCAGGCCCGCGGTGTAGGGGGCGCGGGGGCGGTCCAGGACGCGGCCGGCCGCGCCGAGTTCGGCCGCCCGCCCGGCGTACATGACCAGCACCCGGTCGGCGTGCCGGCGGACGGCGTCCAGGTCGTGCGTGACGAGGACCAGCGCGGCGCCGACCGCCTCGCGCTGCTCGGTGAGCACCCGCAGCACCTGCTCGCGGCGCTCCTCGTCCAGCGCGGTGGTCGGTTCGTCGGCGACGACCACGTCCGGCTCGTTGACCGTCGCCATGGCGATCACCGCGCGCTGCCGCATGCCGCCGGAGTACTCGTGCGGGTACGCCCGCGCCCGGCGCGCGGCGTCCGGGATGCCGACCCGTTCCAGCGCCGCCACCGCCCGCGCCGCCGCCTCGCGCCGGGACACCCGGCGCACCGACCGCACCGCGGCGGCGAGCTGGTCGCCGACCGGGTGGACGGGGGAGAGGGCGGACAGGGCGTCCTGCGGCACGAGGCCGATCCGGCGCCCGCGCTCGGCCGCGGGATCGGCCGAGCCGCGCAGCACGACGGTGCCGCCGGTCACCGCACCCCGCGGCACCATCCCGAGCAGCGCCCGCGCGGTCAGCGACTTGCCGGCGCCGGACTCGCCGACGATGCCGAGGACTTCGCCGGGGTGGAGGTCGAAGGAGAGCCCGCGCACGGCTTCGACGCCGTGGAAGGAGACGCGGAGGTCCCGGACGGAGAGGAGGGGAGCCGGTGCGGGGGCCGCGCGTCCCGGGGCGGGCGGCGCGGGGCCGGCCGGGAGGGCCGCCCGGGGACGGCCAGTGCGAGACGCCCGGCCCCGCGGGCGCCGGCCGGACGCGGCGCCCGCTAAAAAGAAGGATCGTTCGTTCTGTCTCCCCTCCACGGTTCCTGCGGTCGGGATTCCTTGTCAAGAAGGAACGTTCGTTTTAGCTTGACGCCATGGCTCGCGTATCCCAGGCACACCTCGACGCCCGCCGCCGGCAGATCCTCGACGGCGCCGCGCTCTGCTTCGCCCGCAACGGCTTCCACGCCACCTCCATGCAGGACGTGCTGAAGGAGGCCGGCCTCTCGGCGGGCGCCGTCTACCGGTACTTCAGCGGCAAGGAGGAGCTCATCGGCGCGATCGTCGCCGAGGTGCTCGGCACGGTGCGGGAGGTGTGCGAGCAGGCCGCCCGGCAGGTGCCTGTGCCGCCGCCCGACGTGCTCATCCCGGGCGTCCTGGCCCGGATGCGGGAGCTGCGGCCCGGGCTGCTGGACGACGGCGAGTGGATGTTCCCCCGGCTGATGATCCAGGTCTGGTCCGAGGCCACCCGCAACGCCGGGCTGGCGGCCCAGTTGCGGGAGGGCTTCCGGCTGGTCCGCGCGGCCTGGGGGAAGGTCGTCGACGCCTACCGGGAGGCCGGGCTGATGCCCGCCGGAACCGCAGCGGACGCCGACGCGATGGCGCGGGTGATGATCGCCGTGGTGCAGGGCTACGCGATCCAGGTGGCCCTCTTCGGCACCGGATCGGCCGCCTCGTTCGAGGCCCTGCTGCGCGACGGACTGCGCTCTCTCATGAGCGTGCAAAGGGAAGATCAAGAAGTAGCCCAGGGCAACTGACCTTGATCGCGGCTGGGTTAACGTGACCGAAACCCGGTGCAACTAGCCTGCCGACCCGGCCACCCGCGATGTTGCCCCGTGGCTGCGGCATCCGGGCCCCGCACGGTCCGGAGCGAGGACTGTGAGGTGGGACGTGCAACTGACCCCGCATGAGCAAGAGCGGCTGCTGATCCATGTGGCGGCCGACGTCGCCGAGAAGCGCCGGGCCCGCGGAGTGAAGCTCAACCACCCCGAGGCGATAGCCCTGATCACCTCGCACGTCCTCGAAGGCGCGCGGGACGGCCGTACCGTCGCCGAACTCATGTCCACCGGCCGCAAGCTGCTCACCCGGGACGACGTCATGGAGGGCGTCGCCGAGATGATCCACGACGTCCAGGTCGAGGCCACCTTCCCGGACGGCACCAAGCTCGTCACCGTCCATGACCCGATCGTGTGAAAACGAGGGCGCGATGATTCCCGGAGAGTTCCTGTTCGCCGAGGAGCCGGTCGTCCTCAACGAGGGCCGTGAGACCACCCGGCTGACCGTGCTCAACGCCGCCGACCGGCCCGTGCAGGTCGGGTCCCACTACCACTTCGCCGAGGCCAACCCCGGCCTGGACTTCGACCGCGCCGCCGCCCGCGGCAAGCGGCTGAACATCGCCGCCGGTACGGCCGTGCGCTTCGAGCCCGGCATCCCGGTCGACGTCGAACTCGTCCCGCTCGCCGGCGCCCGTGTCGTGCCCGGGCTGCGCGGACGCACCGGAGGTGCCCTCGATGGCTGAGATCTCGCGCGCCGCCTACGCCGACCTGTTCGGCCCCACCACCGGCGACCGCATCCGGCTGGCCGACACCGACCTCCTCGTCGAGATCGAGGAGGACCGCAGCGGCGGCCCCGGACTCGCCGGGGAGGAGGCCGTGTTCGGCGGCGGCAAGGTCATCCGGGAGTCCATGGGCCAGTCCCGGGCCACCCGCGCCGAGGGCACCCCGGACACCGTCGTCACCGGTGCCGTGATCATCGACCACTGGGGCATCGTCAAGGCCGACGTCGGCATCCGCGACGGCCGCATCACCGGCATCGGCAAGGCGGGCAACCCCGACACCATGGACGGGGTGCACCCCGACCTCGTCATCGGACCCGAGACCGAGATCATCGCCGGCAACGGGCGGATCCTCACCGCCGGTGCCGTCGACGCGCACGTCCACTTCATCTGCCCGCAGGTCGTCGACGAGGCACTGGCGGCCGGTGTGACCACCCTGGTCGGCGGCGGCACCGGACCGGCCGAGGGGTCGAAGGCCACCACCGTCACCCCCGGCCCCTGGCACCTGGCCCGGATGCTGGAGGCGCTGGAGGCCCACCCGGTCAACATCGGCCTGCTCGGCAAGGGCAACACCGTCTCCCACGAGGCGATGCTGTCGCAGATCCGGGGCGGGGCCGCCGGCCTGAAGATCCACGAGGACTGGGGGGCCACCCCGGCCGCCATCGACGCCGCCCTCACCGTCGCCGACCGCACCGGCGTCCAGGTCGCCATCCACACGGACACCCTCAACGAGGCCGGTTTCGTCGGTGACACGCTCGCCGCGATCGGCGGCCGCGGCATCCACGCCTACCACACCGAGGGCGCGGGCGGCGGGCACGCCCCGGACATCATGACCGTGGTCTCCGAGCCGCACGTGCTGCCCAGCTCCACCAACCCGACCCGGCCCTTCACCGTCAACACCGTCGAGGAGCACCTCGACATGCTGATGGTCTGCCACCACCTCAACCCCGCGGTCCCCGAGGACCTGGCCTTCGCCGAGTCCCGCATCCGGCCGTCGACGATCGGGGCCGAGGACGTCCTCCACGACCTGGGCGCCATCTCGATCATCTCCTCCGACTCCCAGGCCATGGGCCGCGTCGGCGAGGTGATCCTGCGGACCTGGCAGACCGCGCACGTGATGAAGCGGCGGCGCGGCGCGCTGCCCGGCGACGGACGGGCCGACAACCACCGCGTCCGCCGCTACGTCGCCAAGTACACGGTCAACCCGGCCCTGGCCCAGGGCATGGCCCGGGAGATCGGCTCCGTGGAGACCGGCAAGCTCGCCGACCTGGTGCTGTGGGAACCGGCGTTCTTCGGCGTCAAACCGCTGCTCGTCCTCAAGGGCGGGCAGATCGCGTACGCGCAGATGGGCGATGCCAACGCCTCCATCCCCACCCCGCAGCCGGTCCTGCCGCGCCCGATGTACGGCGCGATCGGGCGGGCGCCCGCCGCCAACTCCGTCAACTTCGTGGCCCCCGCGGCGATCGAGGCCGGACTGCCCGAGCGGCTCGGGCTCGGCAAGCGGTTCGCCGCGATCGACTCCACGCGCGGCGTCACCAAGGCCGACATGCGCCAGAACGACGCCCGGCCCGAGGTGCGGATCGACCCCGACAGCTTCGCCGTCCACATCGACGGCGAGCTCGTCGAGGCGGCGCCGGCCGCGGAACTGCCCATGGCCCAGCGTTACTTCCTCTTCTGATGTCCAGGTCGGCACTTCTGGTCCTGGCCGACGGCCGCTTCCCCGCCGGGGGGCACGCGCACTCCGGCGGCGCCGAGGCGGCCGTACGGGCCGGGCGGATCACCGGGGCGGCGACCCTGGAGGACTTCTGCCGGGGACGGCTGCACACGGCCGGGCTGGTCGCCGCCGCACTGGCGGCCGCCGCCGCGCTCGGCGCCGATCCGGCGGAACTCGACGCGGCGGCCGACGCCCGCACGCCCTCTGCGGTGCTGCGCGCCGCCGCCCGCAGGCTGGGCCGCCAGTTGACGCGGGCGGCCCGGGCGACCTGGCCCGCACCGGAACTCGACGCGCTGGCCGGCGCGTTCCCCAAGGGCGCCCACCAGCCGGTCGTCCTCGGGGTCACGGCACGGGCGGCGGGGCTCGACGCGGCGGGCGCCGCTTACTGCGCGGCGTACGAGAGCGTGAGCGGGCCCGCCACCGCGACGGTACGGCTGCTGAGCCTGGACCCCTTCGACGCCACCGCGGTGCTGGCCCGGCTGGCGCCGGAGCTGGACGTCGTCGCCGAGCGGGCGGTGCGGGCGGCGCGTACGGCCCTCACCGAAGGGACCGGCGCCCTGCCCGCCGCCTCCGCGCCGCTGCTGGAGATCGCCGCGGAGCAGCACGCCGCCTGGCCCGTCCGCCTGTTCGCCTCCTAGTCCGCCCCCGGGGCCGTCCGGCTGCCCCCTGTCTCTTATACACCTCT
>NZ_WYCT01000134.1 GCF_011008945.1 Streptomyces harenosi | reverse complement strand
GCGGGCCGGGGGTGGCGTACCTGGCCCACCTGGTGGGGTTCGGGCTGGGCTTCGGCTGCGCCTGGGTGCTGTTCGGCCCGGGGACTAGAGTGAGGGACGCCCCAGCGACGGCCCCCGAGGGAGAGAACCAGCCGTGATCACCGCGATCGTCCTCATCAAGACCAGCGTGGACCGCATCCCCGAGATCGCGGAGCGGATCGCCGCGCTGGAGAGCGTCAGCGAGGTCTTCTCCGTCACCGGCACCTACGACCTGATCGCCATGGTGCGGGTCACCGAGCACGAGGAGCTGGCCGAGGTCATCCCGGGACGGATCAGCAAGATCCCCGGCGTGGAGGCGACCGACACCCACGTGGCGTTCCGCACCTACTCGCAGCACGACCTGGAGGCGGCCTTCTCGATCGGCCTCGACAACTGACGGCCCGCCCCCGCCGGCCGGGCCGGCGGCCGGCCGGAAGATGAGGGATTCTTCATCGGGGACTCATCCGGGGCGCCGGGCACCGGGGCAGGATCGGAGCATGGTCTTCACCCGCCGGATGGCGGCGCTGGCCGCCGTCGTGCTGATCCCCCTCGGCATCGCGGCCACGAGCTTCATCCTCGCCGACAGCCCCGCACCCCCGGCCGTGCCCGCCCGGGTGGAGCTGGACAGCGGCTCGCCCACGCCCACGGCCCCGTCCACCGCCGCACCCGCTCCCACCGCCACCGCCGCACCCGCGGACCGGCCCACCGCCGCACCCACCCGCACGGGCATACCCGCGGCCGCACCCACCGCCACGCCCTCGAAACCCGAGCCGGCGCCGGGCGACGAGGTCGTCTCCCGGCCACCGGTGACCGACAGCCCCGCGGGGGAGGACGATGACCACGACCGCGGCGGGACGGCCCCGGCCCCCGCAGCCATCCCGGACACCTCCGGCGCCGGAGCCGACGACGGGGACGACGAGGACGACGGGCCCGGCTCCGACGGCTGACCGGGCACGCCGGCGGCTGTCCGCCCGGGTCCGCATCCTGCTGTGGCTGCTGCTGGTCATGGCGGTCGCGCTCGCCTCCGTCGCCGCCACCACCCGGTCGATCCTGCTGCGGGACGCCGACGCCCGGGCCGGCGCGGAGCTGTCGCAGGAGGTGCGGGAGTTCGTCAACTTCCAGGAGCGCAGCGCCGATCCGGCGACCGGCCGCCCGTTCACCGAACCGCGGCGGCTGCTGCGGACCTATCTGGCGGGCCAGTACGCCGATCCGGAGGAGGAACTGATCGGCCTGACCGGACGCCCGGGCTCCACCCCCGCGAAGCTGGTCCAGGACCGCGAGCACTCCGTGCGGCTCCCCCTGTACCGGGACACCGCCGCCCTGCGGGAGATCTTCGGCTCCCCGCACTCCGCCGGAACCCTGCACCGCGCCTCGGGCGAGGTGCGCTGGGCCAAGGTCGCCGTCGCCCGCTTCGGCAGCGAGCCCGACGCGGCCTTCGTCGTCGCCGTCCACCCGGTGCGCGAACAGGCCCGCGTGGGCCAGGTCTTCCGGGTCCTGCTCGTCATCTCCGGCATCGCCCTGCTGCTGACCACGGGCATCGGCTGGGTGGTCGCCGGGCGGATCCTCAAGCCGGTGCGGCTGGTGCGGGTCACGGCCGCGGACCTCACCGAACGGGACCTCACCCGCCGTATCCCGGTGCACGGCCGCGACGACATCGCCGCTCTCGCCGAGACGTTCAACGCGATGCTGGACCGGCTGGAGCAGGCGTTCGCAGCCCAGCGGCAGTTCGTCGACGACGCCGGGCACGAGCTGCGCACCCCCATCACCATCGTGCGCGGCCATCTGGAGCTGATGGGCGACGATCCGGCCGAGCGGGAGGAGACCGTCCGCCTGGTCACCGACGAACTGGACCGGATGAGCCGGATAGTGGAGGACCTGCTGCTGCTCGCCAAGGCCGAGCGCCCCGACTTCGTCACCCCCGAGCCGGTCCAGCTCGCCGAACTCACCGCCGACGTCTACGTCAAGGCCCGCACGCTCGGCGAGCGCGACTGGCGGCTGGCCGAAGTCGCCGACCGGGAGGCGGAGCTGGACCCGCAGCGGATCACCCAGGCGATGGTGCAGCTCGCGCAGAACGCCGTGCAGCACACCACGCCGGGCCAGACCATACGCATCGGCTCGCGCGTCACGGAGGCGGGCATCGAGCTGTACGTGGCCGACTCCGGGCCCGGCGTCCAGCCCGAGGACGCCGAGATGATCTTCGAGCGGTTCCGGCGCGGCACCGCCCGGCGCGGGACGCGCGCCTCGGGGGCCGGGCTCGGCCTCGCCATCGTCAAGGCGATCGCGGAGGGCCACGGCGGCCGGGTCCGGCTGCACGACACCGAGGGCGGCGGCGCCACCTTCATCCTCACCCTGGAAGAGACGCATCCATGAACCGCATCCTCATCGTCGAGGACGAGGAGCGCATCGCCTCCTTCGTGGAGAAGGGCCTGCGCGCCAACGGCTTCACCACCACCGTCGTCGGCGACGGCGACGCGGCCTGGGAGTACGCCCTGACCGGCGGCTTCGACCTGATCGTCCTGGACATCGGGCTGCCCGGCCGGGACGGCTTCACGGTCCTGCGCGAGCTGCGCGAGGCCCGGGTGACCACCCCCGTCATCGTGCTGACCGCGCGGGACTCCGTCCGGGACACGGTGGCGGGCCTGGAGGGCGGCGCCGACGACTGGATGACCAAGCCGTTCCGCTTCGAGGAACTCCTCGCCCGGGTCCGCCTGAGACTGCGTACGGCGGCCAGGGTGCCGGAGGTGACGGTGCTCAGGTCCGGCGAGCTGGCGCTGGACCTGCGCACCCGCCGGGCGCGCGCCGGGGAGCGGACCGTGGACCTGACGGCCCGGGAGTTCGTGCTGCTGGAGCTGTTCCTCAGACATCCGGGACAGGTGCTGTCCCGGGAGCAGATCCTGTCCCACGTGTGGGGCTACGACTTCGACCCCGGTTCCAACATCGTGGACGTGTACGTGCGGGCACTGCGCAAGAAGCTCGGGGCGCGGCAGGTGGAGACGGTACGGGGGATGGGGTACCGGCTGCCCGGGTGAAGTTTCCCTCATGTGCGGCTCATCGGCGGCTCACCGCCCGGGTGAACCATCGACGCTGTGACACTGACCCCCCGTCTGACCGTGTCCCTGTGCGCGGCGCTGTCGCTGTGCGCGCTGCTGGCGGTGCCCACCAACCTGCCCGCCCTCGGCGGTGACGCCCGCCTGACCCTGGCCGTCTTCGCGCTGGCGACCTGCGCCTGGATCGGCACGCCGATCGACGACACCTACATCGCGCTGGGCGCCGGGCTCGCGCTGACCGTGACCGGGGTCATCAGCAGCGACACCCTCTTCGGCACCCTCGGCGACCCCACCGTCTGGCTGCTGATCTGCGCCTTCGTGCTGGCCGCCGCGGTGGCCCGGACCGGGCTCGCCGGGCGGGCGGCCGCGTTCCTGGTCAGCGGGGCGCGCACGGTGCGGCAGCTGGTGCACCTGACGACGGCCGCGCTCGTCGTCACGGCGTTCGCGGTGCCCGCCACCTCCGGCCGGGCGGCGCTGACGCTCCCGGTCTTCCTCGCCCTGGCCAGGGCGCTGGCCGGCCGCAAGCGGCTGGTGGTGGCGCTGGCGCTGCTGTTCCCGACCGTGATCCTGCTGTCGGCGGTGGCCACCCTGATCGGCGCGGGCGCGCATCTGATCACCGTGTCGGTGCTGTGGGAGGCGACCGGGGAGCGGATCGGCTTCACCGAGTGGCTGCTGCTGGGCCTGCCGCTGGCGGTGGCCTCCTCCCACCTGGCCGCGGAGGCGGTGCTGCTGACCACGACCCGGCGCGCCGACCGCACGGGCGCGGTGCGGATCACCCCGCGGGACATCCAGCGGCACAGCGACCGTCCCGTCACCGGCCCCTGGGCCGAGGAGGAGAAGCGCTGCGCGCTGCTGCTGGCCACGGTCGTGGTGCTGTGGTGCAGCGAACCGCTGCACCGGGTGCCGCCCGCCGTCGTCGCGCTGATCGGCGCCGTCGTCGCCGCCTGTCCCGCCCTGGGCACCGTACGGCTGAAGGACGCGCTCAAGACGGTCCCCTGGTCCCTGCTGCTGTTCATGGCGGCGACGATGGCGATGGGCGTGGCGCTGTCCGGCTCGGGCGCGGCGGCGTGGCTGGTGTCGGGGCTGCCCGCGGGCGTCTCCCCGGCGGTGTTCCTCACCGTCGTCGTCGCCGTCAGCACGGCGGCCCATCTGGTCCTCCAGTCCCGTTCGGCCCGCTCCTCGGTGCTGGTGCCGCTGGTGATCGCCGCGGCCGCGGGCGCCGGGGTCAACCCGGCCGCCGCCGCGCTGGCCTCCACGGCCGCCGCCGGCTTCTGCCACACCCTGCCGGCCTCCGCCAAGCCCGTCGCCCTCTTCTCCGACCTGCCCGGGACCCCCACCTACACCCCGCGCGACCTGCTGCGCCTGTCCGTCGTGCTGGCCCCGCTGACGGCCGCGCTCGTCTGGCTGTTCGCCGTCGCCGTCTGGCCCCTGCTCGGCGTGCCCGTCACCCGCTGAAGCCCGCCCCCGCACACGAGGAGCCGTCCATGCTGAACCGAGTCGTCGTCGCCCCCAGCGGCTTCAAGGAGTCCCTGTCCGCCCAGGCCGCGGCCGACGCCATCGCCGCGGGCGTGCGCCGCGCGCTGCCGCACGCCGAGATCGACCGCGTCCCCCTGGTGGACGGCGGGGAGGGCACCGCCGTGGCCCTGTCCGCCGCGACCGGCGGGCGGCTGGTGGCGCTGGCGGCCACCGGGCCGCTCGGCGAGCGGATCGGCACCCACTTCGCGCTGCTCGGCGGCGGGGACACGGCCGTGGTGGAGATGGCGGCGGTCGCCGGCCTCTCCCTCGTCCCGCGCTCGCTGCGCGATCCGGGCGCGACGACGACGTACGGGGTCGGCGAGCTGATCCGCGCCGCGCTCGGCACCGGGGTCCGGCGGGTGCTGGTCGGCTGCGGCGACTCGGGCACCTGCGACGGCGGGGCGGGCGCGCTCCAGGCGCTGGGCGCCCGGCTGCTGGACGCCGACGGCTTCGAACTGCCGCCGGGCGGACGGGAGTTGCTGCGACTGGCCCGCATCGACCCGTCCGGCCTCGACCCCCGCCTCGGGGAGGTGGACCTGCTCGTGGCCTGCAACCCGTACAACGTGCTGTGCGGCGAGCGGGGCGTGGCCCGGGTCTTCGGTCCCCAGAAGGGGGCGACCGCCGCCCAGGTCGAGGAGTTGTCGCAGGCGCTGGAGAACTGGGCCCGCGTCCTGACCCGCGATCTCCCCGCCGGCGGCACCGATCTGCGCCTGGACCCCGGCACCGGCGCCTCCGGCGGCCTGGGCGCGGGGCTGGCCGCCCTCGGCGCCCGCCTGCTGCCCCGCTTCGACGTGCTGCTGGACCACCTGGACCTGGACGCCCGCCTGGCCCGCGCCGACCTCGTCGTCACCGCCGAGGGCGCCCTCGACCACCAGACACCGCGCGGCAAGGTCCCCGCCGAGGTGGCCCGCCGCGCCAAGCTCCACGGCCGCCCGGTCCTCGCGCTGGCGGGCACCCTCGGCGAGGGCGCCCACGAGGTGCCGGGCATCGACGCCTGCCACGGCATCCTGCCCGCCCCGATGGCCCTGGCGGAGGCGCTGCTGCGGGCCGCCGAACTCCTCACGGACGCCACCGAGCGGGCCCTGCGCATGATCCTGCTGGGCTCTCGGCTGCCGGTTCAGGCGGCCGCGGCGGAGGTGTCCGGCACGCACCGCCCGTCCTCGGTGCGGTAGTTCCACCGCGCGCCGTCGCGCACCAGTTCCTTCACCGCCGTCAGGAAGCGCTCCACGTGCTCGTCCGGCGTGCCCGCGCCGAAGCTGACCCGGATGGCGTTGAGGGACTTCTCGCCGGGCGCCGCCTCGGGGGCGCCGCACTCGCCCTGCGTCTGCGGGTCGCTGCCGAGCAGGGTGCGCACCAGCGGGTGGGCGCAGAACAGGCCGTCGCGCACGCCGATGCCGTACTCGGCCGACAGGGCGGCGGCGAAGTGGGAGCTGTTCCAGCCCTCGACGACGAAGGAGATGACCCCCACCCGCGGGGCGTCGTCGCCGAACAGCGAGAGCACCTTGACCTCGGGCACCTGGGCCAGGCCCGCCCGCACCGTGTCGATCAGGTACCGCTCCCGGGCGACCAGGTCCTCGAACCCGGCCTCGGTGAGCGCCTGGCAGGCGGAGGCGATGGCGTAGGCGCCGATCACATTGGGCGACCCGGCCTCGTGGCGGGCGGCGCTGTCGTGCCACTCCACGTCCACTCCCCCGTCCGCGCGCCGGGTGACCTTACGGCTGGCGCCGCCGCCCGCGAGGTACGGCTCGGCCTCGCGCAGCCAGTCGGCGCGGCCCGCCAGCACGCCGGAGCCGAAGGGGGCGTACAGCTTGTGCCCGGAGAAGGCGACCCAGTCGACGTCGAGGTCGCGGACGCTCACCGGGTGGTGCGGGGCGAGCTGGGCGGCGTCGAGCACGATCCGGGCACCGTGCGCGTGGGCGGCGGCGGCCAGCTCGCGCACCGGCCACAGCTCGCCGGTGACGTTGGAGGCGCCGGTGACGCAGACCAGGGCCGGGCCGTAGGGGTCGCGGTCGGCCAGGGCGCGCTCCAGGGTCTCCACGGCCTGGCGCGGAGTGCGCGGCGCGTCGAGGTAGGTGACCTCCGCGTCCCTCCAGGGCAGCAGGGAGGCGTGGTGCTCGGTCTCGAAGACGAAGACCCGGCAGCCGGCGGGCAGCGCGGCGGCGAGCAGGTTGAGGGAGTCGGTGGTGGACCGGGTGAACACCACCTGGTCCGTCTCCCGGCAGTCGAGGAACCGGGCGACGGTCCGGCGGGCGTTCTCGAACAGGTCGGTCGACAACTGCGACAGGTACCCGGCGCCGCGGTGCACGCTGCCGTAGTACGGCGCGTACGCCGCCACGTCGTCCCAGACCCGCTGGAGCGCCGGGGCGCTGGCGGCGTAGTCGAGCGCGGCGTAGGTGACCTCGCCACCGGTGACGAGGGGGACGGTGACGTCCCGGCCCAGAACGGGCAGCGGGGCGCAGACGGACGGGGCGGCGGCAGCGGTGGAGACGGACATGGGGAACTCCCGTATGAGCAGGCACGCCTCACCCCACGCGAGCGCGGACGGCTCCGGCGCGGGAGAAGGCGACAGAAGGTGAAAAGGGGTGGGCAAAGGCGGGGCCCTGCGGCCCTGGGGCCCGTCCGGCGGCAGAAGTCGTCCGCCCGCGGGGCGGGCGGGAAGGGCCGGACAGGCCTAACGCATTCGCTTGCTCACGGAAGGCTCCCTCGAACGACCAGGACCCCTGGCCCCACGCTCGCTCACGAGCGCGTGAGGGGTCCGCGCTTGCCGCAGACCCTGCTGTCTGCGGCCTGGTCTTCACCCGGGGCACCCCGCCACGGACGGAGGGTTGCCGGACAGCCGGCCGGGGCCGAATGGCTGTCGCTCATGACCTGGACAGGAACGTACGGGAAAAGATCGACGTCCCGCAACCCGTGTCCGGATCGCGGGACGTCGACTGCCTCGCGGCGGGCGTCACGCGTTGCTGGCGGCCACCCAGCGCTCCAGGACCCGCCGGGCGGCGCCCGAGTCGATCGACTCGGCCGCCTTCTCCATGCCGGCCCGGATCTGCTCCGTCAGGGGCGCCTCGCCGGGCGCCAGCGCCACCAGGGCCGCCGCCGCGTTGAGCAGCACCGCGTCCCGCACCGGCCCGGTCTCCCCCTGGAGCAGGCGCCGGGCCACATCGGCGTTGTAGGAGGCGTCGGCGCCGCGCAGCGCCTCGACCGGGACCAGCTCGATGCCGACGTCCCGCGGGTCGAAGCGCTCCTCGGTGACCCGGCCGTCCCGGACCACCCACACCCGGGAGGTGGAGGTGGTGGTCAGCTCGTCCAGACCGTCGTCGCCGCGGAAGACCAGCGAGGAGTTGCCGCGCTCGGCGAAGACGCCCGCGATGATCGGCGCCATCCGGGCGTCGGCCACGCCGATCGCCTGCGCCTTCACCTTGGCCGGGTTGGTCAGGGGCCCCAGGAAGTTGAAGACGGTCCGGATGCCGAGCTGGCCCCGGGCCGCCGCCACATGGCGCAGCGCCGGGTGGAACTTCACGGCGAAGCAGAAGGTGATCCCGGCCTCCTCCGCCACCTCGGCCACCCGCCGCGGCGTCAGCTCCAGGTTCACCCCGAGCTTCTCCAGCACGTCCGAGGCGCCCGACGCCGACGACGCGGCGCGGTTGCCGTGCTTGACGACCTTCGCGCCCGTCCCGGCGATCACGATCGCCGACATGGTGGAGATGTTGACGGTCTTCGCGCCGTCACCGCCGGTGCCGACGATGTCGACGGTCTCCCCCGGCACCTCGATCACCCTGGCGTGGTCGTACATCGTGCGGACCAGACCGGTGATCTCCTCCACCGTCTCGCCCTTGGACCGCAGCGCGACCGCGAAACCGGCGATCTGCGCGTCGGTCGCCTCGCCGCGCATGATCACGTCCATCGCCCAGGCGGTCTCGTCCGCGGACAGGTCCCGGCCCTCCAGCAGGCCGTTCAGCAGGGCGGGCCAGGAACGGCCCGCCGCGGTGTCGCCTCCAGCGGGGGTCACAGCGCTCATCGGCCGCTCCTGGGTGGTGTCGAGGGTGTGTCGAGGACTCGGCTCCACCCTATCCAGCCACGGGCACGGCGAAGGGCCCCGTCCGGTCTCCGGACGGGGCCCTTCGTCGTGGCGTGGCGACGCTCGGGGATCAGTGGTGGCCGTGGCCGCTCGTGATCTCCTTGTACTCCTCGACGGTCGGCTTCGGAATCTGGGACTCCTCGCCGTAGTACGCCTTGCTGAGCTTGGCGCGCAGCTTCTCGGAGCCCTTCACCTTGCGCTCGACGCCGTTCTCGTCGACCGTCGGGCCGATCTCGGCCGGCTGGTACTGCTCGTGCGCGGTGAGCGTGTAGAGCTGCTCCTGGCTGAGCGGCTCGTGCACCTCGATGAACTCACCGTGCGGCAGGCGCTTGATGATGCCCGACTCGCGGCCGTGGAGCACCTTCTCCTTGTCCCGGCGCTGGAGGCCGAGGCAGATCCGCTTGGTGATCACGAAGGCGATGACCGGGCCGACGAAGAAGCCGATGCGGACGAACCAGGTGACCGCGTTGATCGACAGGTGGAAGTGGGTGGCGACGATGTCGTTGCCACCGCCGATCAGCATGATCATGTACGCGGTGATCCACGCGACACCGAGGGCGGTGCGCGTCGGGGCGTTGCGCGGCCGGTCCAGGATGTGGTGCTCGCGCTTGTCGCCGGTGACCCACGACTCGATGAAGGGGTAGACGGCGATCGCCGCGAGGAACAGGCCGAACAGCACCAGCGGGACGAACACGCCGAGGACCAGCGTGTGGCCCCAGAAGTTGATCTCCCAGCCGGGCATGGCGCGGACCAGACCCTCGGCGAAGCCCATGTACCAGTCGGGCTGGGCGCCGGTGGACACCTGGTCCGGGCGGTACGGGCCGAGCACCCAGATCGGGTTGATGGACGCGATGCCGCCGAGGATCGCGATGACACCGAAGACCAGGAAGAAGAAGCCTCCGGCCTTGGCCATGTAGACCGGCAGCAGCGGCATGCCGACGACGTTCTTGTTGGTCCGTCCGGGACCCGCGAACTGCGTGTGCTTGTGGTAGAAGACCAGGATCAGGTGGGCGACCACCAGACCGAGCATGATGCCCGGCAGCAGCAGGATGTGGATCGAGTAGAACCGGGCCACCATGTCGTCGCCGGGGAACTCCCCGCCGAACAGGAACATCGAGATGTACGTGCCGACGATCGGCACGGACAGGATCGCGCCCTGCGTGAAGCGGACACCGGTGCCGGAGAGCAGGTCGTCCGGGAGCGAGTAGCCGGTGAAACCGGTGAACATGCCGAGGACGAACAGCAGGAAGCCGAACAGCCAGTTGATCTCACGCGGCTTGCGGAACGCGCCGGTGAAGAAGACGCGCATCATGTGCACGAACATGCCGGCGAGGAAGACGACGGCCGCCCAGTGGTGGATCTGCCGGATGAGCAGACCGCCGCGCACGTCGAAGCTGATGTCCAGCGTCGACTTGTAGGCCTCGCTCATCAGCTGGCCCTGCATCGGGATGTAGCTGCCGTGGTACTCCACCTCGTTCATCGACGGGTGGAAGAACAGCGTCAGGTACACACCCGTGAGGATGATGATGATGAAGCTGTAGAGGCAGACCTCGCCCAGCATGAAGGACCAGTGGTCCGGGAAGATCTTGCGCATGTTGGCCTTGGCCAGGGAGTAGATCCCGAGCCGGCCGTCGGCCCAGTCGGCGACGCGCTCGCCGGCCGGTGCCTTCCCGCGAGAGCGGGACTGTGTGCTGGTGTTGGTGCTCATCCGCGCTCCCAGAAAGCAGGACCGACGGGCTCTTCGAAGTCGCCGAGCGCTTCGAGGTAGCCCTCGTCGTTCACGCCGATGCGCAACTGCGGAAGGGCGTGACCGGCGGGACCGAAGATCACCCGGGCACCGTCGGAGAGGTCGAAGGTGGACTGGTGGCAGGGGCACAGCACGTGGTGCGTCTGCTGCTCGTACAGCGAGATCGGGCAACCGACGTGGGTGCAGATCTTCGAGAACGCGACGATGCCCTCGTGCGACCACTCGAGCTCGCGCTTGTCCTTGATGTTGTCCGGCTGGATCCGGACGATCATCAGGGCGGCCTTGGCGATCTCGTTCTGGAAGCCGTGGTCGTGCTGCTCCAGGCCCTCGGGCTTGGCGAAGGTGAGCGAGCCGACCGCGACGTCGGACGGGCGCAGCGGCTCGTTCGTGTTCATGTTGACCAGCAGCTTGCCCTTGGACCACAGGGTGTGGCGCAGCTTCTCCTCGGGCAGCGGGCCGAGGTCGCGCAGCAGGACGACACCGGAGAGCGGCACCAGGGTGAGCGCGCCGAACATGGTGTTGCGGATCAGCTTGCGCCGGCCGATCACCGACTCCTTGGCGCCCTGCTTGAAGTCGGCGTGGACCTTCGCGCGGACCTCTTCGGAGGCCTCGATCGGGTGCCGGTCGTCGGCGACCTCCACGTCGGACATCAGGGTGCGGGCCCAGTGGACCGCGCCCGCGCCGATGCAGAACAGCGCCAGGCCCAGGGTCAGGCCCAGGGCGAAGTTCAGCGCGTTGATGTGGCCGATCGGGAAGATGTAGACCGACTTGTCGTGCGGGATCGCGACGAACGAGGCGATGAAGCCGATGGTGGCCAGCATCGACACCGTGAACATCAGGGCGACCGAGCGCTCGGACCGCTTGGCGGCCCGCTCGTCGACGTCCTGGATCCGGTGCTCGTGGGGCGGCAGGCCCGGGTCGGCGAACGGGTGCTTCTCGTCCGCGACGCCTACCGCGCCGTGTGCGGTGTCCTGCGCTGCGGGCAGGTTCTCTTCGGGAATGTCTTGGCTACTCATGACTTCTTGGCCTTTGCGGTCCGGGCGGCGACCCACACGGCGATGGCGATGAGGGTGCCGAGGCCGAAGATCCAGCCGAAGAGGCCCTCGGCGACCGGCCCGATGCCACCCAGCTCGAGGCCGCCTCGGCTCTCGCTCTCTTCTCCGTTGACCGCGTTCAGGTACGCGATGATGTCCTTCTTGTTCTGCGCCGACAGGGTGCCGTCGGGGAAGGAGGGCATGTTCTGCGGGCCGGTCTCCATGGCCTCGTAGATGTGCTTCGGGTCGACGCCCTCGAGGGTCGGGGCGTACTTGCCGTGCGTCAGCGCGCCGCCCTTGCCGGTGAAGTTGTGGCACTGCGCGCAGTTGGTGCGGAACAGGTCGCCGCCCTTGGCGACGTCCGCGCCCTCGGGGCCGTACTGCTCCTTGGTGGGAACGGTCGGACCGGCGCCCAGCGAGGCGACGTACGCCGCGAGCTGGTCGATCTCGGCCTGCGAGTAGATGTTCTTCTTGCGCGGGACCTGCGCGCCCGGCTGCTGGGCCGGCATACGGCCGGTGCCCACCTGGAAGTCGACGGCCGCGGCGCCCACGCCCACCAGGCTCGGACCGTCGGTGGTGCCCTGACCATCGGTGCCGTGGCAGCTGGCGCAGCCGACCGAGTAGAGCTTCTTGCCCTCGTCGATGGCGAGGGACTGGGCGGTTTCGTCGGCCTGCGCCTTGTCCGCGGGTGCGAACGCGGCGTACAGCCCCCCGGTGCATGCCAGCGCGAGGAGTAGGACGACGAGCGCCGCCAGCGGGTGGCGTCGTCGTGCGGAGAGCTTTTTCACGGATTACCCCGGTGTCAGGATCTTCTGCGTCGATGCTTCTGGGATTGCGCGGGAGCGGGCCGCGACTACTTGATCATGTAGATCGTGGCGAAGAGGCCGATCCAGACGACATCGACGAAGTGCCAGTAGTAGGACACGACGATGGCGGCGGTCGCCTGCTCGTGGGTGAACCTCCGGGCCGCGTAGGTGCGGCCGAGGACCAGCAGGAAGGCGATGAGACCGCCCGTCACGTGCAGGCCGTGGAAGCCGGTGGTCAGGTAGAAGACCGAGCCGTACGGGTCGGACGAGAGCGACAGGCCCTCGTGCTTGACCAGCTCGGTGTACTCGAACACCTGACCGCCGATGAAGATCGCACCCATGACGAAGGTGACGATGAACCACATCCGGAGCTTCTTCACGTCACCGCGCTCGGCGGCGAACACGCCGAGCTGGCAGGTGAGGGAGGAGAGCACCAGGATCGTGGTGTTCGTCGCCGAGAACGGGAAGTTCAGGGCGTCGGCCTTCTCGGACCAGAAGTCCGGCCCGGTCACCGATCGCAGGGTGAAGTACATCGCGAAGAGGGCCGCGAAGAACATCAGCTCGGAACTCAGCCAGATGATGGTTCCGACGCTGGTGAGGTTCGGTCGATTGACCGACGGGTGCGCGTGCCCGGTGTCTACTGTCGTTGCTGTCGCCACGACCGACATTATGTCGGTCGCTTATCCCGCCCTCACTCCGGGGGGTGCCGTTCGGAGTGTCCGTCCCGTCTGTACTGCCCGTATGGCCCATCGCGACCCTGTCCGAACCCGTGCTGACGGGGTGTTTGAGGGAGTAGCATCCGCGCAACGGGCCTGTCCGTACGACGTACGCCACTTTTGCGTATCGGAGGAACCATGCAGCCGACCGCCACGGTCCTGGTCTACAGCGACGACTCCACCACCCGCGAACAGGTACGGCTCGCGACCGGCCGGCGGCCGGCCCCGGACGCGCCCGTCGTGGAGTTCGTGGAGTGCGCGACCCCGGACGCCGTCGTCAGAGAGCTGGACAAGGGCGGGATCGACGTCTGCGTGCTGGACGGCGAGGCCGTCCCGATGGGCGGCATGGGCCTGTGCCGGCAGATCAAGGACGAGGTCTTCCGGTGCCCGCCGGTGCTGCTCCTGATCGGCCGTCCGCAGGACGCCTGGCTGGCCACGTGGAGCCGTGCGGAGGCCGCTGTGACGCTGCCGGTGGACCCGGTGGAGTTCGCCTCCGCCCTGGCCTCGCTGCTGCGGCAGAAGAGGCTCCAGAGCGCCTGAGCCCCTTCCGGGGCGGGCGTCACACCTGGGCGGGCCGCAGCCGTGCGGCGTCCTCGGGGCGGGGGCCGTCGGGCTTCCCCCCGGTCAGGGCGCTGCCGGCGCGCCAGGTCCGCCAGTCGAGGTTCCAGTCGCCGAAGCCGTTGCCGAACGGCTCCATGGTCTCGCCGTAGGAGTTGACCACCTCGACCAGGTCGCCCTCGCGGACGGTGCCGAAGAACCACTCGGCGTTGCCGGTGCTCATGCCGACGCAGCCGTGGCTGACGTTGGCGCTGCCCTGGGAGCCCACCGACCAGGGGGCGGCGTGCACGTACTCGCCGCTCCAGGTGACCCGGGTGGCGAAGTGGACGGGCAGGTCGTAGGAGTCCGCGGACCCCTCGGCTATGCCCACGGTACTGCTGCGCATGCGTACGAAGCGTTCCTTGCCGAGCACCACCTTGACGCCGTTGCGGGTCTCGAAGCCGGACTTGCCGGTGGTGACGGGTATCCGCCTGATCTCCTCGCCGTTGCGGTACACCGTCATCGTGTGCGCGGCGGCGTCGGTGACGGCTATGACGCGGTCGCCGGTGGTGAACCTCAGGGGCTTGGCCACGCCGCCCCACACCCGGTCGCTGATCTTCATGCCCTCCAGGGTGCTGTGCGCCTCGACGGTGGCGCCGACGGGCCAGTAGTCCCGGGGCCGGTAGTGCAGTTCCTCGTCGTCCACCCAGTGCCAGGCGCCCTCCACCGCGGGGGTGGAGCGCACCTTCAGGGCCCGCTCCACCATCGCCCGCTGCGCCGGGTCCCGCACCGGTTCGCTGAGCTCGGCCGTGACCGGCTGGCCGACGCCGTACGTGCCCGCCCTGGGGCCGAAGGAGACGTCGAGGCGCTGGTGGGCGGTGGGCTTGCCGGTCCGGAAGGTGAGGACCTTCCGGCCGGGCTCGCCGTCGTCGTTCTCGGTGCTGACGCGCACCGTGTACCGCGTGTCGGCGGCCAGCGGGGAGACGCTGTGCCAGCGGGTGCCGTCGGCGGAGAGCTCGCCCGCCACGTACCGCCCGGCGGCGTCCTGGGCCGTGACGTCCGTGATGCGCCCGTCGGGGTCCTCGGCGACGACCTCCAGCGGCGTGTCCGGGTCGGCCGTCCGCCCGGCGCCGGTGGGTCCGCTGAAGGAGATGTGGCCGCCCGCGTCGTACGGCGTGGCGGCCCGCGGTTCGTCGTCGGCGCCGCAGCCCGCGGCGCCCGCGCCGAGGGTGACGACCAGTGCCGTGCAGCCGGCGAGGAGGCGCCCCCGCGTCTGGAAGAGAACTGAGTGGCTCATGGCCTCACGCTAGGAAGCCGCCTCGGCGGTGGCGCGCTGGGTCGGCCGGACGGATGAGCGCGCGTGCGGCAAAAGAAGGAACCCGGACGCTCCTCGCGGAGTGTCCGGGTCCGTGCGGCACGCGGCCTGTGTTACTGGGTGCGGTTCTCACCGCGGTAGTACTCGAACACCCAGCCCCAGAGTCCGATCAGCATCAGCGGCGCCGAGAAGAACATCAGCCACCAGCCGATGGCGATGCTCAGGAAGGCGAAGGCACCACCGATGGCCAGGGACAGCGGCTGCCAGCTGTGCGGGCTGAAGAACCCGATCTCGCCGGCGTCGTCGGCGACGTCCGCCTCCTTGTCGTCCTGCGCCCCGACGTCCACCCGCTTGGCCGTGAAGCCGAGGTAGAAGCCGATCATGATGGCGAGGCCGAACGCCAGGAAGAGGGCCGTGGTGCCGGCCGGCTCCTTCGACCACACGCCATAGACGATCGCCATGGCGAGGATGAAGACGCTCAGCCAGATGAACATCTTGCCCTGGATCTTCACTTGCCGGCCTCCTTGCCGCCAGCGAGGGCCTTGTCACCGTGGCCGACGTTCTCGAGCTGGTCGAGAGCGGCGATCTCCGGGTGGTGCAGGTCGAACGCCGGGGATTCGCTGCGGATCCGCGGCAGGGTGAGGAAGTTGTGCCGCGGCGGCGGGCAGGAGGTCGCCCACTCCAGCGACCGGCCGTAGCCCCACGGGTCGTCGACGCCGACCGGCTTGCCGTACTTGGCCGTCTTCCACACGTTGTAGAAGAACGGCAGGATCGACATGCCGAGCAGGAAGGAGCTGATCGTCGAGATCGTGTTCAGGGCGGTGAAGCCGTCGGCCGCGAGGTAGTCCGCGTACCGGCGCGGCATGCCCTCGGCACCCAGCCAGTGCTGGACCAGGAAGGTGCCGTGGAAGCCGATGAACAGCGTCCAGAAGGTGATCTTGCCGAGGCGCTCGTCGAGGAGCTTGCCGGTGAACTTCGGCCACCAGAAGTGGAAGCCGGAGAACATCGCGAAGACGACCGTACCGAAGACCACGTAGTGGAAGTGGGCCACCACGAAGTACGAGTCGGAGATGTGGAAGTCCATCGGCGGCGAGGCCAGGATGACGCCGGTCAGACCACCGAAGGTGAAGGTGATGAGGAAGCCCGTCGCCCACAGCATCGGGGTCTCGAAGGAGAGCGAGCCCTTCCACATGGTGCCGATCCAGTTGAAGAACTTCACACCGGTCGGCACCGCGATCAGGAAGGTCATGAAGGAGAAGAACGGCAGCAGCACACCGCCGGTGACGTACATGTGGTGCGCCCACACCGTCACGGACAGACCCGCGATCGCGATGGTCGCGCCGATCAGGCCCATGTAGCCGAACATCGGCTTGCGGGAGAAGACCGGGATGACCTCCGAGATGATGCCGAAGAACGGCAGCGCGATGATGTACACCTCGGGGTGGCCGAAGAACCAGAACAGGTGCTGCCACAGCAGCGAGCCGCCGTAGGCCGGGTCGAAGATGTGCGCACCGAACTTGCGGTCCGCCTCCAGCGCGAACAGGGCCGCGGCCAGGACCGGGAAGGCCAGCAGGACCAGCACACCGGTCAGCAGCACGTTCCAGGTGAAGATCGGCATGCGGAACATGGTCATGCCCGGCGCGCGCATGCAGATGATCGTGGTGATGAAGTTGACCGAGCCGAGGATCGTGCCGAAGCCGGAGAAGGCCAGACCCATGATCCACATGTCGCCGCCGACACCCGGCGAGTGCACCGCGTCGGAGAGCGGGGCGTAGGCGAACCAGCCGAAGTCGGCCGCGCCCTGCGGGGTGAGGAAGCCGGCCACCGCGATCAGCGAGCCGAAGAGGTAGAGCCAGTAGGCGAACATGTTCAGCCGCGGGAACGCCACGTCGGGCGCGCCGATCTGCAGCGGCATGATCCAGTTCGCGAAACCGGCGAACAGGGGCGTCGCGAACATCAGCAGCATGATCGTGCCGTGCATCGTGAACGCCTGGTTGAACTGCTCGTTCGACATGATCTGCAGGCCCGGCCGGGCCAGCTCGGCGCGCATGACCAGAGCCATGACGCCACCGATGCAGAAGAACGCGAACGAGGTGATCAGGTAGAGCGTACCGATCGTCTTGTGGTCGGTGGTCGTCAGCCACTTGACGGCGACACTGCCGCGACTCTGGCGCCGGACCGGCTGCTCGTCCTCATAGTAGGACCCTGCCGCCGCGGCACCCTGGGGTTCGTTGAGGATGCTCACAGGATGTTCGACTCCCGGTTCTTCTCGGGACCCGCCTGCTCGATGCCGGCGGGCACGTAACCGGTCTGCCCCTTCTTCACGAGGTCGTTGAGGTGCTGCTCGTAGCGCTCGGGGGAGACGACCTTCACGTTGAACAGCATCCGGGAGTGGTCGACGCCGCACAGCTCGGCGCACTTGCCCATGAAGGTGCCCTCCTTGTTGGGGGTCACCTCGAAGGCGTTGGTGTGGCCCGGGATGACGTCCTGCTTCATCAGGAACGGCACCACCCAGAAGGAGTGGATGACGTCACGGGAGGTCAGGACGAAGCGGACCGTCTTGCCCTTGGGCAGCCAGAGGGTCGGGCCGGGGTTGCCGTTCTGCGGGTTCCGCGTCGAGGGGGTGCCGCAGTCGTAGACGCCGCCGGCGCCGGCCGGGAAGTCCTCCTTGTACCGGTCCGGGATCGCGTCCAGTTCCTTGGCGGTCGTGGCCTCGCCCGAGGAGCCGTTGACGGACTCGACGTAGTTGAAGCACCAGCTCCACTGGAAGCCGACCACGTTCACCGTGACGTCGGGCTTCTTCTTGAGGCTGAGCAGCTCGGACTCGTCACGGGCCGTGAAGTAGAAGAGGACCGAGACGATGATGAGCGGGACGACCGTGTACAGAGCCTCGATGGGCATGTTGTACCGGGTCTGCGGAGGGATCTCGACCTTGGTGCGGCTGCGCCGGTGGAAGAAAGCACTCCACAGGATCAAGCCCCACACCAGCACGCCGACGGCGAGCGCGGCGGCCCAGGAGCCCTGCCACAGGGAGAGGATTCTAGGAGCCTCTTCCGTGGTCGGGGTGGGCATGCCGAGGCGGGGGAAGTCCTCGTATGTGCAACCGGTGGCGGTCGCCAGGACCAGGCCCGCGGTCAGTGCCTGCAGCAGCTTCCGCCGCATCGGGCGCCGCGGCGAGCGGTCGGAGCCGTTGGGACTCACGTAGCGCCTTCCCGAGAGTCTCGCCCGCGCTGGTTGGCTGCGGCCTTCTCGCTGGTCGGTCGCCGCCCTGCGTCGGGCAGGGGTTTGGATGTTTATGCGGACCAAACCCTAGCCGACGCCTTCCGGGGGTTCGCGGGGAGGGTGCCATACGCGCCGCCGGTCACTCCGAAGGGTGGGATGAGGGCGCCTGACGGCCCGGAACCACCGGCCCGGGTGGCAGGTGCGGGCGGCCCGTGGTTCCCCCCGCGCCCGCGGCGGGCCGGTCCGGGCCCGGAGCCGCCCCCCTTGGTGGGACGCCGTGCTGACGGACGCTTAGCGTGGAGGCGTGTCCTACTTCGATGCCGCCTCCACCGCCCCTCTCCACCCCGTGGCCCGCCAGGCCCTGCTGGCCTCCCTCGACGAGGGGTGGGCCGATCCCGCCCGTCTGTACCGGGAAGGACGGCGGGCGCGAATGCTGCTGGACGCGGCGCGCGAGGCCGCGGCCGAGGCGGTGGGGTGCCGCCCGGACGAGCTGGTCTTCACCCCCTCGGGCACCCGGGCGGTGCACGAGGGCGTCGCGGGCGCGCTGGCCGGGCGCCGCCGCACCGGCCGCCACCTGATCGTGTCAGCGGTCGAACACTCGTCGGTGCTGCACGCGGCGGAGGTGCACGAGGCCGGCGGGGGGACGGTCACCCAGGTGGCGGTGGACCGGACGGGCGCGGTCGACCCCGCCGCCTACACCCGCGCCCTGCGGGCCGACACGGCGCTGGCCTGTCTGCAGTCGGCCAACCACGAGGTGGGCACCGAGCAGCCGGTGGCCGAGGTGGCCGAGGCGTGCCGGGCCGCGAGCGTGCCGCTGCTGGTGGACGCGGCGCAGTCGCTGGCCTGGGGGCCGGTGGCGGGCGGCTGGTCGCTGCTGGCCGCCAGCGCCCACAAATGGGGCGGGCCGTCGGGGGTC